>CAZPHK010000104.1:0-16430 GCA_964586015.1 uncultured Acidobacteriota bacterium
CATAGTCTTCAGGATATCGATAGGCTTCCATGAGGCCCTGCCGCCCGCCGGTCGAGCAGCTCACCCAGAGAGACCTTTGCTCCTTTTTCCCATAATACGCGGCGATTATGGTTTTCGCCTTTACGGTCATTTCGTGGACCGCGCGATATCCGAAATCGACGAGCTTCTCCCTGTGACCGACGGCGAATTTTGCATCCATGCCGCTTCCGACATGACCGGTATCCGTCGCGACTGTTGCATAGCCTCCGGCCAGGGGATCCGCCAAAGCGGAATAGCTGATGCTGCCGGCCCAGACCCCGTTGCCGATGCCGACAAGCTTGCCGTTCCAGTTTTCGGCGGGCATCCAGACTTCGATCTTGATATCGGAATCTGAAGTGGGAGTAAGTGTGGCGGTCACGCGACAAAAGGCGGGAGTGGCTTTAAAAGCTGCAGCCCCGCCCATCATGGGCCCGCCGCCCATAGGCGGGCTGAATTCTCCCGCCGCGACAAGGGTTGCGGAAGTTATTTTCCCATCCGGCAATGCAAGCGAGGCAATACTTTCGCAGGAAGCCGCCGCGGCCGGCACGGTAAAGAGGATAAGACCTATAACCGCCACTGAGATGAACCGCGCAAAATTATTCATCTATCTTTCCCCCGCTGAAAATAAAAAATGAATTACATCCGATTTCGTAAAACATGCTCTACGGCAATGCTCATTCTTTCCGAGCCTCCGGGTTTAATCCGCATCCTGACAGGTTGCAGGGGGGAAGCGCGAGTTTTCGACGACCCCACAGGATTGTCTCACAATCAGGGCCGGCTGAGCGAGAAATTCTCGCGGAGGGAATGCCGGATTTCCGATGCGCTCCAGCATTGCTGTTAAGCACGTTTCACGAAATTTTTCAAACAGATCGTAAGCCGGGTTTTCATGGAAGGATGCAGGCCCGCGATTGTTCAATATGAGACAGTTCGGCTAAAGCACACCAAATCATCGCCGAGCACCAGTACACCGTTCCCAAACTCGTAAATCCTGGTCAGATTCAGCAGGTTGCATCCCCATTGCCGGGTTTCCACCAGACCGGTCGAAGCCGTATCGTAGACACGGGCGGAATCGCTGTTCACATCCCCAACGATCAGTTTGCTGCCGTCAGTATTCACTACCGATCTTCCCGGCGGGAATTGCCCGATTTGGGTCATCGTGTCAGTGTCGATTGCCTGCCCGGATTTCAGATAGATTCTGAATCCGTCCGGACTCAACGCCAGACTATCCGTTCCGCTGACCGACCCGTGATCGTCCTCGAGAACGATCGGCATACCTGCCTGTGAAGCATCGAGCTTGTACAGCGAGTTGGGTGAGAACCCTTCTCCTACATAGACGCTTTTGGCGTCGGCGCTTACAGCGAAAACAGGCGCCGCCCGAATGATTCGGTTACTCGCAACGCGTGCGGCCGCATTCGACAGATCCCGCCGAACTTCGACGATATAACCGAAGCCGTTGCTCCCCGGGTTGGTGGATACGACCACCCGGTCCGGCGACACTTCGGCAACATCCCAAGTCCGGTCATCGTCGAGCTCGGTCGAAATATTAACGGTTTCCACGTTGCCGTTGGTGGAGTCGACAACCGCCAGATCGCCGCTGCCGTACAATGCGGCATACACCGTCCGGTTGTCGCTGCTCAGATCGATTCCGCGCGGCGATCCCGGCAGGACTAGATTTTGAAGGACGGACCCCGTATCGAGATCAATCTCGGAAATCCGATTGACGCTCGGGATGGATACGAACACTCGGTTACCCGCAGCGTCGTATTCCATATCGTGACCGATTCCGCTCAGTTCAACCCTTACCGTTTCGTTACAAACGTCAGCCTGTACTGCAACGCCGCCGGCCGCCAGCGCATCCAGATCGGTGCAGGCAACGCCCGGGTTGCCGGAAAGATCGGCAAACGAGAGATTCTGCATGGAAAGCAATGCATCGATATCCACAATTTTTGCATTGCTCGCCGTCACCGATTGCAGCGCAGTAATGCCCTGCAGCGGGGACAAGTCTATGACGCCGCTGTTTGAAAGGTCCAGCGTCTGCAGATTGGTGAATCGTTCGAGGCCGTCGATATTGAGAATCGTTTGCGGTGAATAGCTGCAATCCAAATCGGTGAACTCTTCCGGTTGTGTGTATCCCATCATCGTCGCTGTATCGATGACGCACCGTTCCAGGGCAAGATCCGGCAAACGCAACGCTGCAAGCGGATCCGGCGGCGTGGAGCGAGATACCAGACCGGAAAGACACGCTGTACTGTCCTGAAGCAAAAGGAAGGAAGCATCATTGTCGTAACTCAATATCCGGCTGGTCTCACCGAAGCTGCAGCCGGTGTCTATCGAATCAATTTGCGCCAGAGTGTCGAAGTCAAACTCCTCGACCAGATCATCGGGGCCTGCTACAAACAGGGAGTTGTAGGTTGTACCCGCCACGGACCGGCCGGCCGATACGCTGCCCTCCTCAATAAATGATGCGGTTCGTAAAACCTGACCGCTTGCAAGAGCAATCCGCGTGCCGGTCGAATTCAGAGCCAGATTATATGTACCACTGACACTGCCGTGATCGTCCTCCAGTACGATCGGCGCATCCGGATCCATCAGGCTCAGCTTGTAAAGAGAGTTTGGAGAAAATCCAGAGCCCACATAAACAAAGTTCTGATCCGGAGCTCTCGCGAAAACAGGAGCTGCCCGGATAATCTGACCGTCGGCCACACGCGACATTATATTCCCCTGGTCCAGCAGGATCTGTGTGATATAGGCGAAACCGCTGGAACCCGGATTTGCGGAAACAAAGAGGCGATCAGGCGCCCCCTCGATCACGTCCCAGGTCGTCGCATGCCCGGGCGTATCGTCAAGGTCGATCGTGTCGACCGTTCTCTGATCTATATCGACAACCGCAATTGAATTGCTGTTATACAGCGCGACATACAGTCGGGTGCCGTCAATGCTGATGTCGATACCGCGAGGCGAACCGGGCAATGACAAGCGGTCAACGATGCGGGAGCCTGACAGGGAAACAACCGCGATTTCGTTTCGGTCGGGAACTGAAATGTAGGCGCTGTCCCGCGCCTGATCATAAGCAGCATCAAAGCCCGGTGCTCCAAGATCAAGTGCGAATCCACCGCGACAGGTATCGTCAACGATTAACTCGGCACCTTCGATCCATCGCTCGGCCAGCAGGTCTATTTCGTGGCAGGACAGTTCCGGATTACCGGAAATATCCAGGTACTGAAGATGTTCGAATGCCAGCAGCGAAAGCAGGTCGTCATTTGTATTTAGAAAATTATTCGTGAGCGTCAGTGCCTGCAGATTGACGAACAGATCCAGGTTATTCATGTTTGCGACACCGGAACAACTCAGCGAAGTAACCTCGCCTGCATCCACCCAACCGTTGATTGCCGCCGTGTCGGCGACACACTGCTGCAGTGCGGTATCGTCAAAGGTTATGTCGGCAATGTCGACATAGGCACGGACAAACAGGTCGACAGTGTCAAATCTCGATTGACCACCCGAGTAATCGACATCTATCCGCATTGTGACGGTTACGTCGTCATCGACGCCCGGCACATAAATGGTTGGCTGGAACGTATCGCCGTCGGTAATTTGGACCGCAGGGCCGGCCGTTTGTGACCAGTTCACTGCGGTGACTTCACTCGGAGTTGCCGATGCCGCATTCAATGTAACCGACGACCGCTCCCACAGGGTCTGATCATCTCCGCCGATAACACTGTACTCGACAATTGCAAGATCAAGCTCTACTTCTATGCTATCGCCGCAAAGTTCCCCTGTAGTGCTGTCGACAATGATATTCACCGTGTAGGTTCCGTTGGCCATAGATTCCACGACCGATCTGTCCACTTCCAGTCGAACATACTGGAAGTTATTGATTTCAACCGGCGTGGCAGACAACCAATTACTGTTATTTATCGGATAGACCTCGATGTCGTAGTCTCCGGATGCGAGCGGAGACCCGTCTGTGGTCGTAAGCTGGAGGTCATAAGTGATTGGGGCCACGAGTGCTGCATCATCGACATAGAACTGGACCGACGGCTCGGCAAAAGACAATCTTGGCAGCTCAAGGTATGCGTCGAGTGTTACAATAATTACGTCAAATAAAGATGAAGGCTCGAAAAACTGGTCCAGCGTTTCCGCCAAATCGGGATTGTCGTAATCGATCCCGAACATCTGCAGCAGGAAAACATTCAACAAGGTTTCATGACTCGGACTCGTAAAATCTTGAGAAGCAACCGGAAGGACCGGACTGTCCGCAAATAAACCGCTGAATCCGGCAATGAAATCTCCAGTTGTTTCAAGCGGACTCGCAAGACCCATCAGCCCGCTGTTCAGCAGCGCCAGAAACGCGCTCAACGCGTCATTGCTGCTGCCTGCAGCTGGGGGATCATTAAGGTCAAAAAGCTGCAGGCTGGTGATATTGTCCGGCAACGTAACGCCCATTTCAGCAAACGTATCCTGAAAAACCGAGCGAATTGCGCCGGCGATATCTGCGCTCGCGGCAATAACATTTGCGGCGGTCAGACCGCCAAGGCTATCCATTCGTGCCGCGGCGATATTCGACAGCATACTCACAGAAACTGTCTGCCCGTTGACCGCAGATGACAGAACAGCCTGGATTTCACCATCGAACGGTACGGAATCCCCGAGAGGCACGATCGTATTATTGTTTGGACAGCCCAGATAGAAGTCACAGGTCCAGTTCGATGAGGAATTGCCGATAATTCTGACGCGCAATGGCCCTGAGTAGGAACCCGAATAACTGATCGGGCCGAAAGTACCGTCAGACCGGGTAGTGCCTGTTGCGAGAAGGCCGCCGGTTCCAACGATTTGGACATTCGCGCCCGACACCGGGCCCAGCAGTGCAATGCCTGAAATTGATTTCGGCTGCGGAGTAACCGGAGGTTGGCTGCCGCCTCCGCCGCTGCTGCCTCCGCCCCCGCCACATGCGGCCAGTTGCAGGATCAGAAAGGCTAGAGTAACGCATTCTATGAATCGAGTTCGCATTAAAATTCTCCTGAGGACGGTAGCTTTGGCGGGCTTTCCTCCGTCCCCGGAAGTCTTTGTCGGGGCATGAATCCCGGCAATTTACTCCCGAATTAATCCTGTTGAAAACCTTGCAATTTGATGAAGTTTCACGTTGTGAAGGACCTCGTGATTTCGGACGTCACCTCGGTATCAAAGCGGCAATAGGATATTTGCACCTGCCTTTCAGAGAAACGTTTGCGCAAGCAAGCACAGGATCACGTTTTTATAGATCGCCACCAGAACCGGTACACCAGGGCCCCGGATTAAAACATATATTCGTGCTATTTTTAATTGTTTGATTTTAACATTGATTAATCACTGACAGGCAAGCGATTTCTTTAGCAATACAGAGATCATATTACTAATTAGTTAGTATGTTTACATAGAGGCTGATTGCTGAATTTGCATTGTTTTTTATCGGGTCGAACTATTAATCAGGTCCCGGCTCCTTTGGAGCAGCAGCAAGCGGCTCCTCCAAAAACGCCGTCGATTTGCCCCGGCCTATCCACCTGCCGGGCGTCTTCCATAAGGTCCAGGATGCCGTTGACGATGGCGTTTTCCGCATATCCGGATTAAAGTACAGGGAAGGAAACCTGGTGAAAATTTAGACATTTTTGTGTTTTTATTAAAAAAGTCCCGTTAAAAAGCCAATAAAATGTAATAATATATCATCCTTATATGTAATATTTCACACTTACAACCTACGGGACCAACTTTTCCAGGACCGGTGATGCCAAACCTCGGCCAATTCACTTCCTTAGTGAGATTCGTTCATCAACTCAATTCCCCGGTTGCTATAAAATCTCGATACTATTATCCTCGGGGCATAAGACTGCGCAATAGCGACATACTTAATCCAGACAGGTGAGAAGGACCATTGGCAAACGTAATGAGAGCAATTCCTGAATCCAACAAGACTATTGACGTGATTCGTGAATGCGACGTGATAGGCAGCGGTCCCGGCCGAATCGGCGCCGCCGTTTCGCCCGCACGCAACTGGGCGGATACCGCTCCTATTGAACGGTATGGATGCCTTGGAGGTATGAGTACCGGAGGTTGGGTCACGATCATTCAACAGTAAACATACAAAATTAAGGAAGGAATTATGAAAACATCGAGAAGAAACTTCCTCAAGACCGCAGCAACAGGAATGGGTTCCGCTACCCTGGCGGGCATCGGGGCTGCCGGATGCACTTCCACTGAATTCGATCAGGTCAAAAACTGGGATTCCGAAGCCGAGATCGTGGTTCTCGGCCTCGGGGCCGCCGGCCTCATGACCGCCATTACGGCAAGCAACCAGGGTGCGGATGTTCTCATACTGGAAAAAGCGCCCGAGGAGCATGCCGGCGGAAATACGCGCGTGAGCGGCCAGGGCTACTGGTGCCCTGAAAATACGGAGAAGGCCGTCGAATACCAGAATGCAATGAGCGACGGATTCCCGATTCCGGACGAAGTCACGGAAGCTTTCCACTCGCGCTCCATTCATGTGACCGAATGGTTAACGGAAATGGGTGCGGATATGCGGACGATACCGTCGCAGGGCGAATACCCGGATTTCCCGGGCGCCGCCGAATTCGTCTGCTGGGACAAGAAAGGCAACGGGTTTCAGCGCCTCTGGCTTCTGCTCATGGAAAATGCGGCGAAACGGAAGGTTCGGATTCAGTACGAAACGCGCGCAACGGAATTGATCCGGGATGTCAAAACGGGCGAGGTCCGCGGCGTCGTCGCCGAATCCAAAGGTGAGAAGGTTTATGTTAAAGCCAAAAAAGCAGTTGTCCTCTGTACGGGAGGCTTCGAGAACAACCAGGAGATGATCCGCGACTACCTGGGCATGCCCTGCGGGTACCCGAAAGGCAGTCCCTACAACACCGGGGACGGTATCAGGATGGCCATGGCCGTCGGGGCGGACCTCTGGCACATGGACAACCAGGCGGGGCCGGACTTTAATTTCAGGATCCCCGGCAAGGATTGGGCCTTCGGCTACAATTTTTCCCCTCCGGGAAACGGCTGGATCTGGATTGCCAAGGACGCCACCCGGTTTACGAACGAAACCTATTTCACGAAGCACGGCAAGATACCTTTTCACGGCATTTACATTCCCGTCCCCACTCCCCTGCCCGTTCACTGTGTCTTCGACGAGACCATGAGAAAAAGCGGGCCGCTTTACCCGCCCGATTATTTTTTCTGCTGGTGGGCCATGATTGAAAAATACCAATGGAGCGCCGACAACAGCGCCGAAATCGAAAAGGGCTGGATCGTCAAGGCCGACACGCTTAAGGAACTCGCGGGCAAAATCGGCAAGGATCCGGATACGCTCGAAAAAACCGTGCGCACCTGGAACAAATCGTGTGCGGGGGGAAATGATCCGGAATTCGGGCGGACTTCAGCAAAAATGGCGCCGATTAAAAAACCCCCCTTCTATGCCGCCGAGTTCTTCCCGGCATTCACCAACACACAGGGAGGGCCGCGCCGAAACGCCAAAGCACAGGTGCTGGATACAAACCGCAAACCGATTCCAAGGCTCTATTCGGCCGGGGAACTGGGCGCTCTCTACAGCTGGCATTATCAGGGCGGCGGCAATATCCTGGAGTGCATCGTCTTCGGCCGCATCGCGGGTGAGAACGTAGTCACGGAGAAAGCCTGGGCGTAGGGGCGAACACAAGGTTCGGCAGATATCCCGGGAGAAGATACCAGGGCGAACACAAGGTTCGCCCCTACATCCGCCGTTCATGATATTTTCATGCACCTGGGTGCGCCGAAAGGCGCATGAACGACTGTTCCGAAATAATGTAGAAAGGGAGGGAACCTTGAAAATCACCAGAGGTGGATTGGGCTGTGCTGTTGCAGCGGCCGCAATACTGTTGATGTCGAACCATGCTCAGGCCGACGAGGAGGCTTCCCGGAAGGCATGCGAGTCCCTGGCCGCTTTGTCCGCGCAAACCTTCCGGGTCGAAGCGTCCGAGTGGGTAGCAGCCTCCCGCCTGCCGAACGGACCGGCGGGGGCCACGGCAGACGTTCCCGCCCACTGCCTGTTTCGAGTCATGCTGGACCCGCGTCCATCTGACATTGAGGACGTAAGCTTCGGCACAGGCATCGAGTTGCGGCTGCCACTGGACTGGAACGGCCGCCTGCTCTTTCAGGGAGGCGGCGGATTGGACGGCGTGCTGAATCCCGCATTCGGCTCGGTAAACGGATTCCCGTCCGCGCTGGCTCGAGGTTTCGCCGTGGTCTCCACCGATGGCGGTCATCGCGGCCGCAGCGTCATGGATTCCCGATTCGCAGTCGACCAGCAGGCAAAGCTCGATTTCGCCTATCAGGCGGTGCAGCGAACGACCCGCGAGGCCAAGACGATTCTCACCCGCTACTACGGGCGCGAGCCCGACTACTCCTACTTCATGGGCTGCTCCACGGGCGGACGGGAGGCAATGATGGCAGCGCAGCGCCTGCCACTGGAATTCGACGGCGTGGTTTCCGGCGATGCTTCCTTCAATCTGACGCGGGTGGCCGCAAACCAGATCTGGAGCCTGCAGACCGTTACCCGGATTGCTCCGAGGGACGCAGCCGGCAACCCCCGGCTGTTCGAGGCATTCACGGATGCCCAGCTTAAAGGAGTTTCCGAAGCCGTACTCAAGCAATGCGATGGGCTTGACGGACTTGAAGACGGCATGATCAACGACTACAAGGCCTGCGGGTTCGATCCCGCTTCCCTGCGCTGCGGATCGGCAAATGACGCGGATGCACAGTCCTGTCTGTCGATAGAGCAGGCCGGCGCGCTCAAGGACATCTTCGGCGGTGCGCGCAATTCACGCGGAGAATCGCTCTACGGCGCAACCCCATACGACACGGGAATCGCACAGCCGTCCTGGCGGGCCATGCATCTCGGCACAGAAAACAGCCCGCCCGCAAATGCGACACTGGGCCGCGATACACTGCGTCTTTTCTCCATGACGCCTGCCGATCCTGACTTTGATGTGCTGAAATTCGATTTCGACCAGGATATGGACGCCACTGTCGAAACCGCGGCCATCAACGATGCCGTATCCACTCTGCACTCCACCTTCGCCGGTCACGGCAGCAGGATGATCGTGTATCACGGATTGTCCGACCAGGGCATGTGGACCGGTGCTCTGACCCAGTGGTACGAAAAGCTGACACCCCGGGACAACCAGGGCCCGCAAGCCTGGGCCCGCCTGTTTCTTGTTCCCGGCATGACCCACTGCGGCGGCGGGCAGTCTACGGACCGGTTCGACATGCTTGCAGCTATCCAGCAGTGGGTTGAGCATGGGCAGGCGCCGGACCGCATAGTCGCTTCCGGCCGGGCGTTTCCCGGCATATCGCGCCCGCTGTGTCCCTATCCGAAAGTGGCCCGGTTCGACGGCGGCGACCCGAACGATGAGAAGAGTTTTTCCTGCCGCTGAAACGGCTCTGCTTATTTCCAACTGTAGGAGCAAACCTTGTGTTCGCCCGACTTTCATAGACAGGTCATTAACAGGAATTATACAACTGTATAACTTTGTTTTGCCTTTATTGTGATTAATTGCTATAGCTATATCCACTGAATACATACAAAGCAGAGTATTCGTTTCAGTAGCGATATGATGGACGTTCGGCATCATTCATCTCGGGGGAGGGGGTTCCAAATGAAATTGTCACAAAAAGCGGTAACCGGAATAACCCGCAGGAAATTCGTCAAGAATACAGCCATAAAAGGAGCAGCCGCATTCGCTATTAGCGCCGGAAGTTTAGCGTTGCCGGCGTCCGCACAATCCAATAAGTCGTCTCCCAAAATATCGGGCAAGACAATCAGGGAAGCCGTCCGGGAGACCCGCGTCTGCAGGACAGCCGATGTTGTGGTTGTGGGCGGAGGGCCCGGGGGTATCGGGGCGGCTTTGACGGCAGCCCGAAGCGGCGCGGATACGGTCCTTATTGAAAGGTATGAACACCTGGGGGGGATGGGCACCGGCGGGCTGGTCACCATTATCCCCAACTTGAGCGACTTCAGCGGCAAGCAACAGATCGCCGGCATCAGCCAGGAGTGGGTGGACCGGCTGGAGCGCAGGGAAGCGTGCGATTATCCGAAGAAGGAGCATTGGGGGTCGGACGACAAGAAGCTGGTTGCCTATTACGAGGACCGTTCCTTTTTTAATGTACGCGAGAAAACGGTTATATACTCCGTGCACATCGATGCCGAGATATCAAAATGTATACTGCAGGATATGGTGGAAGAAGCCGGCGTCAAGACCTATCTCCATTCGTGGGGCACGGAGCCTGTTATGGATGGCAATACGGTTAAGGGCGTCATCTTTGAGAGCAAATCAGGCAGGCAGGCGGTGCTGGCAAAGGTCGTCATCGATTCCACGGGCGACGGTGACTTGTTGCCCTATTCAGGGGCCGACTTCGACAGTGATATCGATCCCACTCTGAGGATTTCAAACCTTTCCTTTTCTTACTGGATCGCAAACGTTGATCTGAAAAAATATCAGGACTACAAAAACTCGCATTCCAGGGAATTGGCCGAACAAATGCGTGAGGTTAGAAAACGTGGCGGACACGCCGGCTTTATCACCAGCAATTTAAAAGACCAGGAGGATCTGGTCTGGGTATTTCCCCGTTACGCGAATTCCAGTCAGGTGGATGTTGAAGAACTGACCCGGGTTGAGTTCATAGGCCGAAAAGAAATGTTAACCAGCCACGACTATTACAAGAAGAATGTTCCCGGTTTTGAACACAGCTACATCGTGCTCACCAACCCGCAACTCGGCACTCGAGGCTGCAGACGGGTTATCGGAGAATACGTTGTTACTGAAAAGGACCTGAACACGAAACAACCCTTTGAAGACACCATCGCAATATTCCCTGATGTCGATCGCGGCAGGGATTCGTTGAAATATCCGGTAACGTACATGCCGTATCGCTGCATGATACCGCGCAAGGCGAACAATCTGCTTGTCGCCTGCCGGGCATTTTCATCGGATCAGATCGCCAATAACTTTTTCAACCTTATACCGCATTGTATTGCCCTTGGAGAGGCCGCGGGAATTGCGGCGGCTCAATCGATAAGCAGCGGTGTGGATCTGAGAAAGATCGATATCCGGGCGTTACAGGCCGGCCTTAAGAAGCAGGGTGCCATTCTGCCCGGTTAGCTTAAACAATGGTTCTAAGCAATAGAATGAACTGCCCGATGCGAGCAGGCAGGGCAGTAAACTCACTATTTCTCGATAAAGTTTAATATGAATATTGTTCTGGATGATATGTGCGCCGTTATTACAGGCGCATCATCCGGTTTGGGTTATGCAATGGCGAAAGCCCTTCTGGAGAAGGGGGCAAAGGTGGCGCTGTCTGCAAGACCGGGCGAAAAACTGGATAAGGCGGTCAACACGTTGTCACGGAGCGGTCTGAACGCCTATGCCCTGCCAATGGATGTACGCAGCGAAGAATCTGTAATGGAAGCCGTCTCATGGGTTGAGAGAGAGTGGAAAAGGATTGACCTTCTTGTAAATAATGCCGCCCTGATGATGCACAGGATATATCCCGATTTTTTGACTTCCCCTAGACCCTTTTATGAAATCCTTCCGGATGTTTTCAGAGACATTATGGACACCAACCTTACCGGGTATTTTCTTGTAGCCAGGGGATTCGTCCCTATGATGATCCATCAGAAAAAGGGGCGAATCGTGAACATTTCAACCGGTTTCTCTACCATGAATCGGTTCGCTCCCTACGGGCCCTCCCGGGCGGGCTCCGAAGCCCTTTCGAATATCATGGCAGCTGAACTCGAAAAATTCGGTATTACGGTAAACGTCCTGTTGCCCGGCGGGCCGGTAAACACGGGTGGAATATCAAAGGACTTGGAGCATGGTCTGCCCTTTACCTTAATGACGCCAGAAATTATGGCCGATCCCATTGTCTTCCTTGCGTCATCTCTGGCGGACGGAATGACGGGAGAGCGCATAATGGCCAATGAGTTCGAGGACTGGCTCAAAAGAAAAGCAATTCTACAATAAGCGGAAAACTTTCAGGACTTAGCAGATTCGATGTATAACCACATGTGTTCAATTACGATCCAATATTTCTCCCCCGCTTGGAGGCTCTATGAATTTCCGTTATTCGGCGGCAGCGGTTCTCGCGCTGGTTTCAGCCGCATTTGCCCTTGACGGCCAGATCGGGATCCATGACCCCTCCACCGTCATGCTGTGCGACGGCAAATATTACACTTTCGGGACCGGCGGGTCTTCCCTGGTTTCGGACGACGGATGGACCTGGAATCGTGGAGTAGCGCCCGGGCGTCGAGGAATGGCTCCCGACGTCATTCACATCGGCGACCGCTACTACATGTATATTGCCGCGAATGTCGGCGGTCAGCCCAAAGCCGCCGTCAACATGATCACGAACAGGACACTCGATCCGGATTCCCCCGAATATACATGGGAGGAGGGCGGCGTCGTCGCCTCATCCGACGGTGTCGAAGACTGCAATGCCATAGATCCGGGCGTTTTCCTCGATCCTACCGACGGCAGGCTGTGGCTGGTTTATGGATCCTACTTCGGCTACATCCGGCTGGTTGAACTCAACCCAAGGACGGGCAAACGCCTCAATCCCGACGATCAGCCCCGCGATATCGCAATCAACTGCGAAGCTTCCACTATTATTTATCGCGACGGATGGTATTACCTGCTAGCCACGCACGGCAGTTGCTGCCGCGGCACCGATTCCGGCTACAACATCCGCGTCGGGCGCTCCAGAAAAGTGACCGGACCATTTCTGGACAACATGGGGATAGACATGATCAAGGGCGGCGGAAAGCTGTTCTTGGGCTCCAGCGGCCGGGTCGTGGGACCGGGGCACTTCGGCCTGCTGGACCTGGAAGACGGCGTGCAGAAGTTTTCCTGTCATTATGAAGCCGACTTGGAACGAGGCGGTGCCAGCGTGCTGGATATTCGACCGCTGCTGTGGAAGGACGGCTGGCCGGTAGCCGGCGAGAATGTCAAGGAAGGCACCTATGAAATTGAGTCGGTGCGTACCGGTACCGCGCTGGAGCTGGCGGTGGAGGGAGTGCCGGTCGGAGGACGTCCCAGGATGCCGGGTAGGCCCGGCAGTGGCAGTGGGATTTTCGGCGGTACAGGCGGGATAATTCCGCCGCAGGATGTGACGCAGGTATCGCAGAACTGGCCAGCCGGAAATATCGATCTCCGCCTGTCCAACTATATGCTCCAGGCGCAGCAGAAGTGGGCAATCGTGCCCGTAGTCGATGCCGGAGGTTATCCCGGTTCGCCCTATTTCAAGATCACTATCGCAGGCACGGATCGTGCACTGGCTGCGACTGACGAGGCGGAACTCGTGGCCGTACCCGCATTTACCGGCGCACCGGAACAACTGTGGCGTATAGAACAGCTTACAGACGGCGCATACCGCATCATGCCCAAGGCGGTCCCGAATACGAGGGAAGCGTTAGCAATTTCGGCGGTCGGTAGCAGCTTTGCAACCTTGGCTAGGTTCGATCCCGATGGCGACAGGCAGCGATGGTACCTGAACACTCCGTGACGTTGAATTGAATGCCGGGAATCGATATTCAGGTTTCATCGGACCTATGAGGATCTTTTAATGATGACAATCCGCCGCTATCTGGCAGCAGCACTCTGCGTTGCGACCGTCACGTTGTTCCCGGCCATTACGGTTGCTCAGCGCAGATCCGGTCCCGACCCGGTCAGTGCCGCTCACAGGCTGACGCCAACTCTTACGCGGCCGGCTTCCGCAGAGAGGGCTCCCGATGCCGACGGCTTTATCCAACGCTGGCTTGTTCTTGAGCCGATCGGGATACAGATCCGTTCCAACGCCCAGCTTAACGACAGCTTCGTACAGAAAACCGTTAAGGCCGAATACTTCAACAACCAGTATACCGTGATACCGCGCGATCGGGACAAGGTGACGGTCAACGGTATCGAGCTCATGTGGCACGCCATCGACACGAGTACATACCATGTTAACCTCTATCACTTTGCCCGCGCGTTGAACAAGCCGGCATTTAACATTCTGTTTTGGGCCGTCACAATCGTCGACTGCCCCGAGGAGATACGGGACGTGCGCCTGGCCATCGGCTCCAACGCGGCTTCCATCTGGTGGGTCGACGGCATGGAAGTTATCGGCATATACGGCGATCGCCACATGGTAATCGACGACGGGGTGTCCGGGCGCCTTTCACTCAAAAAGGGACAGAACGTCGTGCGCTGTGCCGTTCTCAATTCACCCGGCGTCAGCGATATCTGCGCCAGGTTTCTCGACGCGAAACATAGACCGGTGAGGGGATTTACCGTGAACCTGGAAGACACTGCCCGGTGAGTCCTTCGAAATTCGGAGCCCCTCATCCGGCTCGCAACGCACAACATGAAAGGAGTTGCCTATGAAAGCACTTTCCGTTTTCCTAACGCTCTTAATCGCATTGATTGCCGCCGTTATGGTCAACTTCGCCGCAATCCCCGAACCATCCGTCCATAGTCCGGAGAACGCTGCCCGCGGTCCGGCGCCCACGCTTACGCGTCCGGCGACTCCGGTTAAAAATCCCGACGGGGAGGGTTTCATCCGGCGGTGGCTTATTCTCGAGCCGATCGGCGCAAACGGGCTCACCCAGAGCGTCGTACAGGCAGCCGTCAGGAGGGAGTACTTTCCAAAACAGTTCACCGTAATCCCGCGTGACGGAGAGAAGGTGCAGGTCGAAGGCATGGATCTCACATGGCATGCCGTCGACACAAGCCGGCACAACGTCAACCTGTATCACTTCGCCTATGCGCTCTCCAAGCCGACTTCCAATGTATTGTTCTGGGCAGTTACCGTGATCGATTGTTCCCGCGAGCTGCAAGACGTGCGCTTGGCTATCGGATCCAACGCGGCTTCCGTCTGGTGGGTTAACGGCAAGGAAGTCATCGGCATATATGGCGATCGCCAGTCGGTCATCGATGACGGTGTGTCCAAACGCCTCACACTCAAGAAGGGACAGAACGTCGTGCGCTGTGCAGTGGTCAACGGCGGCGGCGCCACCGACTTTTGCGCGCGGTTACTCGACAGGGACGATGCGCCGGTGAAAAGCTTCACCGTGAACCTGGGATAAGCCGGAAAGGGAAAGGGCATGGCTAACTTGAGGTGTCGTTTTTCGTCAAAGCTGGTTGTTGCAATCCTGAGCGGATTCTGCGCCTTGCTGCTCAGCCAGTGTTCAAAGAATAATCCCAAGTCGGTTGAAATCCACCTTCTGTTGAACCGGCATCCTTTTACGGAATCAATCCTGCGTTTCATTCCGGAATACGAACGCAGGACCGGAGTCAAGGTCAGCACGCTGCTTCTGTCCGAAGAAGAGTATTTTGAGAAGCTCATTACGGAGCTTTCCAGCCGCAGTTCGTTTTACGACCTGTTCATGCTGGGTTTCCCGCACTTATGGCAATATGCCAAGGCGGGGTGGCTCGTACCGCTGGATCCATACATTGAGAATCCCGACCTTACGCCTGCGGACTGGGATCCGAACGATTTTTTCCCGGAACTCATAGCCTGTTCAAGATGGAATCTCGAACAGGGCGCAGGCATGGGCGAAGGCCCCCTGTGGGCGCTTCCTGTAAACGAAGAAGCCTATGTAATCTTCTATCGCAAGGATCTGTTCGAACGCTTCAAGGTCAAGCCGCCCGCCACCTATGAAGAAGTGTATGAGGCAGCCAGGATACTGACCCGCAACGTGGACGGCCAGCAGATCTATGGATTCGGCCATAGGGGCGTGCAGAGTTGGTCCACGATCCATCCCGGGTATCTGACTGCATTTGCATCCTGGGGAGCGAGGGATTTCGACGATTCCATGCATTGCGTGATCGACAGCCCCCAGGGCATCCAGATCACGGATCTGTTCATCCGGACCCTGAGAGAAGGCGGTCCGCCCGGTTGGCCCGGTTACACCTGGTATGAAGGCAAAGAGGGATTCCTTTCGGGCAGGTTCGCCATGTGGTTCGACGCAAACCACCAGGCTGCCGCCTTTGAGAATCCCGCCAAGTCCCGGGTGGCCGGCAAGGTGGGGTATCTGCTGCCGCCGCCGGGTCCGGACGGCCAAATCAGATCCAGCACGTGGGTATGGAGTTTGGCTATGAATGCTGCGTCCAAACAAAAGGATGCAGCCTGGCGATTTCTCGCATGGGCTACGAGCAAGGACGTGCTTCAGCGGACCGTTCCGTATGAGAACATCAATCCCACGCGCAGATCCGTATGGGAAGATCCCAGAACTGTGGAGGCCACAAACTGGGACCGGGGCGAGTATCGCCGTACAGCCCAGTTGCTCCTTTCCAGGTATGCCGGGATCCGGTGGACCCCTTCGACCTATGTCACTCAAGCCGGGGACCGATGGGCTGCGGCTC
>CAZPHK010000105.1:0-16429 GCA_964586015.1 uncultured Acidobacteriota bacterium
GGCTTACCGTAACATTCTCCAATTGATGATACTTTGCGTAAGGCTCCTTGATTACGTATTTCCCGTATTTCCCGGTATCCGGGTATCCTGAGGGCTCCTGGAATACAGGGGGCTTCTTTCCCTTGGGCTGCTGGAACGCCGCCTCCAGGATGCCTGGAGGAATAACAAATGCAGCTGTGGGAAGGCTTAATCCTGTCTGTAAAAACATCCTGCGTGACGATTTTGTCTTCATGGGATCTCCTTTAGGGGCAAAAATTCGGAAAGACGGAATTTTTCCCGAATCACTGATGCATGCTCCGGAAAACTAAAATTTTTGGGAAAGCGTAAGCCGATTATATGCGGCTCGTGCCGATCCCGGAAGAGAAAAACCCGGATGATATCCGGCTACCTGCGCCTGGAGCGCTACGGTTTTTTTATAATCTTCAGGCTTCTCTATCCTGGCGTCCTGAATTACATTCTGATTCCGATTGCCAATTTAATTTTGCAGTTTCTGCTGTAGATATGAGAAAAGCCGGATGGCTCAATGGAATTTCCGGTCGGCTGCTTCGGCAAAACAGCTATGATTTCCGTATGCGGTGTCATATTTTCCCCCGGGGGCAATACTCTCAGTGTTATTCCATGTTTATTGGAATTTGTTCTTGTACTATGTATTGAAACACAATAAATTTTTAAACAAAGATCAGGAATGCCGGAATAATTGAGGAGATTTTATGATTGTGCGAAAGCGGTTGGGTTTATTGGCCTTCGCTGCCTGTTTGTGCATCTCTGTTATGCCGTTTGGATTCGTGTATCCAAATGATGAAGGTATGACGCCTGAGGAGCTGGTGGAAAAACACCTGAAATCGATCGGACCCCCTGAAAAATTAATGGCGGTCCTTTCCCGGGGGATCAGCGGGAATGCGAACGTAGAATTCATCCTGGGAGGCTCAGGCAGTTTATCCAACGGCTATTTCTTGTGCGTTTCGGAAGGCCCCAAAGTGGCGATCAAGATGGATTTCGAGGATATTAATTATCCCGGAGAGTATTTCGCCTACGATGGAAAAGAAGTGACCGTCGGTTATATCACCCCCGGACAGAGGTCCCCTCTGGCGGATTTTATTTTCCTGCATAACGCGACTATGAGGGAAGGGTTCCTGGGAGGAGTTCTCTCAACCGCCTGGCCGCTGTTGCATATCGAAGACGAAAAGCCCCGGATGAAACTGAAGGAAACGGAAGTTAAGGGCCGCCGGCTTTATGAACTCGAATACGGGACGCCCGGCATAAGGCCCGGCAATATGAGGGTGAAACTCTTTTTCGATAAGGAAAATTTCCATCATGTGCGCACGGAATACAAGGTTCTGATAGCCGACGAATTGACCTCTGTACGGAGCATCGTCAGCGGGAGCGTCAACACCGCTCCGGCGACGTCGGGGATATTGGGGACTACATCCCCCAAAGCTACAATTATGGAAAGCCAGCCGGATTCGATTTATATGCTGACGGAGAAGTTTGATAATTTTGCGGTTGTCGGAGGTCTGGCGCTGCCGATGAATTACTCTCTCGAGTATTCTCTTGAGGGCCACGGAGCCACGTTTCTGGCCAAATGGATCGTTCAAGCTGAATACTACACGAACAACGGGGATATTGATCAAACGTTTTTCGTCGCACAAAAATAATCAGAAATAAATTGATAAATTAGTCTTGAGGTGTTTTTTAATGAATAAAACCGTCAACGCAACATGCTGCTGTGGAATAATAACAAATCCTTTAAATATAAGTGGTTAAGGATATTATTTGAATCAGGAAATTCCCGGGGATGAATCCGGGATACCGAAAAAAGGAGACAGCGCCGGAATGTACGAGTTTAAACCAATAAGTGCGCGTATTCAGCTCATGCATCAGCTGATCCGTGACCGTGTGATCCAGAGCGACTCTGAGGCCGCCATGATCACTACACGCTGCTTCCAGGAAAATGAAAATCTTATTCCCTGTCTTCGCCGCCCCAAGGTATTGAAGGCCATCTGCGAGCAGATGACCGTCCGCGTCGAGGACTTCGAAATGATTGTCGGCAACAGCAGCAAGAACTTTTGCGGCACCGGATACGCGCCTGACTGGGGCGACGCCGGTTGGATCCCCTACGTGATTGAAGCCGGTATCTGGACGCTCAGGGAAGATGGCCTGTATCACAATCCCGACGAAGAGGAGCTGCGTATGTCTATAGCTCCCGAGGATTATGAGAATTTGGTGTCCATCAGCGAATACTGGAAAGGCCGTACATACAACGATATCGCAGCCGCATGGCAGCCTGACGGCTACGAAGAGCTCTGCCGCATGCAGGTCTCCGCCACCACGAAGAGCATGCCCCTGCTGATGATGCCGGCCGGTCACCTGACTCCGGGCTTTAAGAAAATCATCCATGTGGGTTACGGCGCTATCCGAAAGCAGGCCCGGGATTGGCTGGATTCCCACGTCAATAACCTGATGGGCGAGGATGTGAACAAAAACCTGTTCTACACCGCCGTCGTCATTTCCTGCGACGCCGCCTCCATTTTGCTGAAGCGCTACGGCGAGAAGTGCATGGAAAAGGCGGATTCCTGCGCCGACGAGAAGCGCAAAGCTGAACTGGAATCCATGGCATACAGCCTAACCTGGATTTCCGAGAACCCTTGCCGTACTTTCCGCGAGGCCTGCCAGGCGGCCATCACGTATCAGTACATATTGCGCCTGAGCTTTATCCGCGATGTCGGATCCTTCGGCCGCTTCGACCAGTATACCTGGCCGTTTCTGAAGAAAGATCTGGAAGAAGGCCGATTGACTATGGATGAGGCCCAGGAAATTGTGGACTGCTTCTTCATGAAGATCAATTCCATGTATGGTGGCGGCTTTGGCGATCTGGTCAAGATAATCGGCATCGGCAACACATATCTCCACACCACCATCGGCGGCGTGGATCCCGAAACCGGCGAGGATGCCAGCAACCCTGTCACCTGCATGGTGCTGGAGAGCCTGGCTCGCTTGAGCCTGCATGATCCCACGATCTCTTTGCGCGTCAACAGGAACACTCCGGACGAGTTGTGGGCTCTGGCACTGGAGACATCAACAAAGGTGGGCGGACTGCCCCTGTTCCAAAACGATGAGATAATAATCGAAGGCATGATAAAGGAGCTGGGCTTTACCCTTGAAGACGCCCGGGATTACGCCATCATCGGCTGCCAGGAAATTACCGGCTCCGGCAACGACTACTCCGCGGCCAACGGCGTCGCGCCTCCCCATGCCTCCATCCATTACAGCGTGTTGCTGGGTATGGCTATCAACGACGGCAGGAATCCCTTCAACGGCGAGCAGTGCTCAATCCACACCGGCTTTCTGTATGACATGAAGTCCTTTGACGAGGTCAAGGAAGCATGGCTCAAGCTGGCCGGCTATTTTATCAAGGCCCAGGTTTCCATTAACAACTACCTGGAGTATCTGGTTCAGTACCACACCCCGCACCCCATGCTGTCCATCTCCATCGACGGCTGCATGGAGTCCGGCAAGGACTGCACCTGGGGCGGAGCCAAATACAACTCTTACGGAGGAACCGCGACCGGACTTGCCACGGTGGCCGACTCCCTGACCGCAATCAGGTACATGGTCTTCGACAGGAAACTGTGCACGGCACGCGAGCTTTATGACGCTGTTATGGCAAACTGGGAGGGCTATGAGCCGCTGAGACAGCGGATCATCAACGAGGCGCCCCATTTCGGGAATGCCGATCCTTATGCCGACGAGCAGATGGCATGGGTAATCAACGCATATTACAATACCTGCAAAGAGTGTTACTCTACGCGCGCCGGGATCTTCAAAGCCGGTCTGTACGGCGCCGCGGACCATGTGGGTCAGGGTTACACAACCTGGGCTACACCGGACGGCAGAAAGACCGGAACCCCTATTGCCGACGCCGCCTCTCCGGTTCAGAGCCGCGACAGGAACGGACCCACCGCGGTGCTCAGCTCATCGCTGTGCTATGACCACAGAAAGTTCATGGACGGCGTGTGCCTGAACATTCGCCTCCATCCCACCGCGCTCAGCCGTGACGATGGGATCGTCAAGCTGCGCGACATGGTTAAGGCTTACATGAACAACGGCGGGGCTGAAGCTCAGTTCAACGTGGTTTCCACCGAGACCTTGCGCGAGGCGCAGGAAAAGCCTGACGAATATCGCAATCTGGTGGTGCGCATTGCCGGCTACTCCGCCTATTTTGTGGAGCTTACCCGCGACTGCCAGGACGACCTCATTTCCCGCCATGAGAATGTGATATGACGGGCGTTTTACGGCAGCCTTTTTAAACTGCGTCCGTTCAATTGAAAATTCTTATTTTTTTACACCGGCTGCCCGGAATATACGGCCCGGCAAATGATCAATCGGCTGCATCCAGCCGGAATCTTACTGTCCCGTCCTGGTCTACAACGGCAATCCTGTCGAAAGATCCCTTTGGTATTCGGATCATCAGGTACGGATACGTAATTGCCTGCGTGGTGAAGGCTCCTTTTTCAGGCTCAATCCAGCGCACCGGAACCAGGGCGGTCCGGTTTTCAACCTCCGCCGTATCCGCCATCAATTGCAGCCGGTATCCTCCGGTAGGCTTTTCCCCCATCCGTATCAACAGTACGCCGTATTTTGCAAAGTCGACGTGAGGCCGGGCGACAGGCTGAATCAAAATTCTGGCATTTCCCGATGTCCGGTCTATCAGGCCGGCCCACTGGTCTTCGCTGGAAATCCAGACGGCCTCCGTGGATGTCGATTCGCCCAGATTTTCCAGGCCGCTGCTGATCCCGGTCAGGGTTAAAGGCGTCGAAACTTCCCGGGAAGACCGGCCGCAGGCACTGAGGGTTATATTCATCAGAAAAAACAGAATCAGTAACTGTTTGAGTCGCATGAGACGATCCTTATTCAGGTTAAGTGTCCATCCCGAAGGCGTGGCGCAGTCCGACTGCGGGAGAGGACGGCAATCATTGTTTGCTCACCTCAGCCGCGGGAGTCCATTGGAAACCGCGTCCGTGTTTTCAGGCGTGTCGATATTGGTAATGGACAGTCTCAGATCCGTCTGAAAATCCAGACCGCTCAAGTTGCCCGTGACATTTATGTCCACGACCTGGTCCAGGGTCGGATAGGCTCCCATGGATTCGCCGGAGTTGTCGATATTGCCGTCATTGTCCCGGTCGCTGCCGGCGAAAATCCTGTAAGTGCCCTGGGGGACATCCGTGAAGGCATAGGAATAATAGCCGCCGGAAGCCCCGACATCGAACTGATCCGCGATGTCGAAGGTGTTGTCGTCATTCACCCTGACCAGCAATACATAGTGGTACCCGGCGTAATACGTTACGGTCCCCGTGCGGACCTGAATCGTGATCGCGACCGATATGGACTCTCCCGAAGAGGCCGTGAAATCAACAGTGGCTGTGTACGTGCCGTCCTGGGTAAAACCGCTGCGATCGGCCTCGAATGTATAGGTGCCGAAACCATCACCGTCTACTGAAGTTCCGGTAACGGTCAACCAGTCGGCGTTGTCTGTTACATCGGCAATGGAAAGCGCGTCCGGGCCGAATTTGGATACGACCGCCGATACGCCGGTAGCGCTGCTGCCGAAATTGATCACGTTCGGATCCACGGTAAATCCTGTTATTCCCCCGCCGCCGCCGGCATCCTGAGCGGCGACGACAGCTTTCAACGCATCGATGAGGCCATACCCGTAGAAGTCGTCTCTTCCGGCGGCGCCGATGTCGTCCGTGACGTCGCCGGTGGAAATCAAAAAGTCCAGTTCATCCGGCGACAGGGCCGGGTACAGGGCCTTCATCAAGGCTGCCACGCCGGCCACATGGGGGGTGGCCATGCTGGTTCCTGATTTCCCGGAGTAGCCGTAGACAATGGAACCCGACGAATCGTCGCCGCAGGTGCTCCACACCACATCGGGATAGCCGTCGCCGTTCAGGTCTCCGGAATCGCCTCCGGGCGCGGCGACGTCGATCTTCGCGCCGTAGTTGGAATAGGAAGCCCGGGTGCCGTTGATGTTCACCGCGCTCACCGAAATTACGCCGTCATAAGACGCGGGATAGGAAAGGATTGAAGTGTTTTCGTTGCCCGCCGCCGCAATGACGATAATGCCCAGGGCGCGAACGTCGTCGAGCAATGCCTGGGTAGCAGGAGAATATCCGCCGCCGCCCAGGCTCATGCTGAGAATATCGGCGCTCTGAGTGGGAACGGTCCCGGAATCGTTGCTCATACCTGCGGCATAACGAATGCCCTGCTGGATGTCGTAGGAGGTTCCGCCGCCCACGCCCAGAACCCGTACGGGCATGATTTGCGTGCTCCAGGTTACCCCGGCCATGCCCTTGGCGTTGTCGGTTTCCGCGGCAATGGTGCCGGCGCAGTGCGTTCCGTGAAAGGAGCTGGATCCCAGGATGCCGTCTCCCGGATCCGACGGGTCGGGGTCGATGCCGTCGCCGTCGTTGCTTATGCTGGTACTCCGGATAAAGTCATATCCTGTATCCGTAAGCCGGCTGCTCAGGTCGGGATGCTGCATCAATACGCCGGTGTCGATCACGGCTACGATGACACTGTCGTCGCCTGTCGTGTAGTCCCATGCTTCGGGCAGATTGATCAGCGGGTAGTGCCACTGCAGTCCATAGTAGGTGTCGTCGGGCTCGGTGCTGTAGTGGTGCAGAATGTAGTTGGGCTCGGCCGAAAGTATGTCGTCCCGTTTGCGCAGTGCCTTGATGACTTCGATCGTGTTCATCCGGCCGGCTTTCTCGGAATCGTCGACGCTCTTTTGCCAGGACAGCCGTTTGGTTATGCCCTGGGCCTGAATAGCTTCAGCCTGGGAATCCAGGCTGTCGAATGTCATAAGCACCTCCCGGTCCGGGGAGCCTGCCGCCAGTTTCATTCCCATAGCCGTCACCCCCTCCATGGGAGTCAGGCCCGAGGAAATCGTCTGCTCCGTCTCTTTGAAGCGGATAATGACCTGGCCGGGGACAAAATCATTCCGGGGGGAAAGGATCCCGGGGTCGGCTTTTGCTTCCGCGCCTGCCGGCGTGTCCGTGCCGATAGTCAGAACATAGTTGGAAGCCCCGGAATAGGCGTATACATCGACAATATAATCTCCATCGGAAGGGGGTACAACATACTCGTATGATCCGGTTCCCCGTGAATAATCCACCAGGCTGCCGGTGGTGCTATCATACAAAAAGAGGTCCAAATCGTTGACGGCCGTATTGGATTTCCCTATCGCCAGTGCGACAGTATCTCCGGCCTTTAACGGAACCTGAAAATAGTCGTCCAGGTCGCCTGAATAGTAAGACCGGCCATAGATCCCGGCCCCGGGCCGGTTTACGTAGCCCCCCACGGAAATGGGATTGGGCAGGATCTGGGGCGAATAGGGGTCGTCGTTGGAGATGTAGCTTTCATTGAAATCGTTATCGTCACTGTCGATCAATACACCCTGCGGAACGGCGATCTCGCCGCTTAGAGCGACATTAATCGTACATGCAACCTGAACATCGTCGACATTTGCCGAACTGATAGTCCCGGTTCCGTTTGTAATGGTGCAGGTCCGGCCTGAGGGCTGGCTTGAAACCGTTACACTGTATGCATCCCCGTCTCCAAGTTTTGTACTGAAAGTAAAAGGACCGTCGGTAGTTACAGTAAGATCATCCTGTCCATTGTCCCGCAGAACCAATGTACCGATGAGGTCGCTGACAGTCCCGCCTACCGTATAGATGTTGTCCGAACATGTGACCTGGACATTAGTGATATTGGCCGAACTGATAGTCCCGGTTCCGTTTGCTATTGTGCAGGTCTGGCCCATGGGCTTGCTGGAAACCGTTACACTGTATGCCACCCCGTTTCTCAGCGCGGCACCGAAGGTAAATGAACCGTCTTCGGTTATGGTAAGAGGATTCCAATCATTGTTCCGCAGAACCAATGTCCCGTTGAGACCGCTGACAGTCCCGCCTACCGTGTAAGTGGGTACAACCGGCGTGCTGCTGCTGCTGCTGCCGCCGCCGCCGCAGGAAGATAATGAAAGCAGCAACAGAGCAGGAAATAAGACTAAAAACAGGGATTTTCTCAGAACGTATGCGTTCATGCCGCAATCTCCTTGCTTTCCGGTCGGCCGGAAAGTCGTTTGTGTAAATCAAGCCGCCACAGCAGATTATACCAACAGGCAGTTGCGCTTTCGCCGGGACTTAACCCGCATTTCTCACAGCAGGACGGCGAGGCGTATCCCCGCCGACATTAATTGGACGGACTTTTGAACCAAAATGGTTCGACAGATTTGTATATTTTTTCGGCAAAATTTCTCCTCTGAAAATCCAGGGTTGGAAAATGCACGGATTCCGCCATTAAAAATGATGTTCTGCAGGCTCGATATCATCTTACTTTATGGAACGATCCGCAGCACATCGGTGTACTGTTTCTCGATGTTCTCCCTCCGGAACGGCATCGGGTGGCCTTTTCTGTTCAGGAACAGCGGAATCATATCGCTGTAATGCGAGCTCGAGGGATTGCCGGACTGTCCCGGCACTGCTGCTTTTTCATTTTTTCAATCTGAAGCCGGTTTCTACATGATTTCGTATCCATGGATCGACCTCTTTTGCAAGATAGAACCGGGGCATAAGCAGGTCGTCTTTCGAATGTATTATTTCCTCGGACAACGCCTTTTTTTCAAGCTCTGTTCCGGGGTAAATACGAATCCCTACGGTTGTACGGAGTCCGTCCAGATCAAGCGAATCGGCGAAGTCCATACTCTCCCTGACGGATTCCCGCGTTTCACCGGGAGCTCCGAACAGCAAAAAGCCAACGCGCCTGATCCCGTTGTCCGCAAGCATCTTAGACAGCCGCGCGACCTCATCGGGTTCAAAGTGCTTGTTCATCCCCCTGAGAATATGGCTACACCCGCTTTCAAATCCCATCGCGACTTCAAAGCAGCCCGCTTTCCGCATGGATCGGACCAGCTTTTCAGACACTCCGTGCGGATACAGAATAGCCCTCCATTTAACGTCCAGGTGCAGGCCGGCAAGAGCGTTGCAGAACTCCAGGCCCTGAGACTCGGGAATATTAAATGAATTATCCACAACGTAGAATTGCTTGAATCCCAGGCGGGACAGTCTTTCAATATATCCGGCAACCAGAACGGGCGAACGCTTCCGCACAATACTTCCCTGAATACTGAACGTCGAGCAGTAGGAGCAGTAATTCGGACATCCCCTTCGGGTCTCAATCGGTAACCAGGTATCCTCTCCCGCCGGATCAAATGCAGCCCAGGCATCGTCTTCCGGCAACGGGAACGCATCTAAATCGGCACAGAACTGCGGGCCCGTACAGCCTTTGCGGCCGCGAATATGCACACCCGGCAAAGTCGACGGATCTTCTCCATGACGGATCCGCTCCAGGATTCCGGGGAATATCTGTTCTCCTTCTCCATGGACTCCCATATCCGCGCCCAGATATTCCAGCACCGGATCGGGGAAAATACTGTAACCGGCGCCGCCGAGTATCACGGGAGCAGATGTGGCTGCTTTACACAAACTAATCACAGGGCGGACTTTTTCCAGAAAGAATTCAGGCTTTTCCAGGCTCTGATTGTCTATGTTGCGAACAGAAATCCCGATTGCCTCAGGATCGAATCCCTTAATCCGGCAGTCCAGGTCAGCTTCAGGATTTTCACTGAACATAAGATCCAGGAACTCGACATCATGCCCCGACTTTCTCGTTGCTTCCGCCACGAGCATAAGCCCGAGCGGAATTGTCGACATATTAACCTGCTCCGTGTTGGACGATATCAGCAGTACTCTCATAAAGCTACTTTACACCCTGTTCACAACACTGTTCCAATCATGAAAAAAAATCCTTCAAGGAACCCGGGAGGGGCGGCATTCCGGAAATGCGGGCCAGCGCTTGCCGTCCCATATGCGCAGAAGCTCGACGGGTTCCTGACCGTGCACGGAAGACTGAATGGGGCCGGAGGCCGGATATCGCGGGATGCATTCGATCTGGGAAGCGCCGATGTCCGGGGCGCTGCCTTCGGGGCGCGCGCGGTTGAAGTAGTCCAGCGTGTTTCCGGGGATGAAAGCGCCGGCATCGACTGCGGGGCTGTCGGGATCCACAAGGTCGAAATCCAGGGGCTCCGTTCCCGAGATGTCGGCGAAGCCGAGATCGATATAATCCGTATCATAGGAAACACCTTCGGCTTCAATCCTGCTGCGCCCGTCAACGGCGGAAAGATTCCCTTCAATTCTTAAAATGACGAAATTCGTCGTTCCCCGGCTGATGGAAAAAGTCTACCACTTTCCGCCTGATGCCAGAAGAATTACCGGCATACAGATACAACCCTGGAAGTGCGGCCGCACTTCCAGGGTTGTTGTCGTACAATCGAAACAGCCGGAAATGTCGTCATCTGAGAAGAAACTCCATAAACCGGGAGCGGCTTCGTGCCTATTTCGGCATGGATACCGGTCAACAGAATGTGATAAAACGTGGAGCAAAATTGAGGCAGTTTTCTTATCTTTTTACCGGGAGGCCGTCATGTTAAACGGTATTGCTTTCCTGCTTCTCGGCGCCGCCGCCGCCGCGACACCGTGCGAAAATCTGACAAATCTCAAACTTGCCGACGCTACGATCACCAGCGCCGCTGTTGTTGAGGTAGGCCCGCCTCCAAAGACCGGAATGTTCGGAAGAGGCGCGCCCCAGGCGAACCTTCCGGCCTATTGCCGGGTTCAACTCGATCTCCGGCCCAGTTCCGACTCCCTGATTAAAATGGAGCTCTGGCTGCCCACTCAAAACTGGAACGGAAAGTTCATGGGCACCGGGAACGGATTTTTTGCGGGTTCCATCCAGGGCATGGCATCCGATATGCCGGAAGCCCTGAGGCTCGGATACGCCACCGCGGGCACCGACACGGGCCACCAGGAACAGGGGGGCGATTGGGCCATCGGCCATCCTGAAAAGATGATCGACTTCGCCTACCGCTCGACGCACGAAATGACCGTCAAGTCCAAGGAGATTGTCAAAGCTTTTTACGGCCGGGATGCGGATTACGTCTACTTCAAGGGATGCTCCACAGGCGGCCGACAGGCCTTGATGGAAGCGCAGCGATACCCGGACGATTACGACGGCATTATCGCCGGCTCCTGCGCCAACCGGCACGTCCACATGTGGACTGCGTCCGTGGCTCAAAGCGTCGACCTTTACCGTCATCCGGAACGGAGACTCACGGCAGAAAAGGCCGCGCTTGTAAATAAGACGGTCATGGACAAGTGCGACACACTCAAGGAAGGCTTTCTGAACAACCCGCATCAATGCAATGTGGACTTTTCGAAACTGCTTTGCGACCCCGGAAGGGACGATGACACGTGTCTCACGGCGGGGCAGCTAAAAACCGTCGAAACGTTTTACGGCGGCGTGAAGAACTCGAAAGGCGAGCTGATCTTTTCGGGTCAGGCCCTCGGCAACCCGATACAGGCCCAACGCAATACGAACCAGGGGCCCGGCGTCGTGTTCGACATTGTCCGCATCGCCTTCAACGATCCGGATCTGGACTGGCGGGAATTCGATCTAGACAGAGACATGCCGCTGATCGACAAGGCCGTGGGCTATGTCGATGCCGTGGATCCCGATCTCGGCAAATTCAAGGCAAGCGGGGGAAAGCTCATTCTGACCCACGGGTGGTCCGATACCGGAATCACGCCGGAGACGACCGTCTGGTACTACGAGAGCGTCCTGGAAAAGATGGGCAGGAACCAGGGCGACTGGATGCGTCTTTTCCTTGCGCCCGGGATGGGACACTGCGGCGGCGGGCCCGGCGTTAACACATTCGATTCCATCGGCGCACTGGAGAAATGGGTGGAAAAGGGAGCGGCTCCGGACCAGATGATGGGAATCGGTGCCGACGGCCTGACGCGTCCGCTGTGTCCCTGGCCGCAATACGCGGATTACAAAGGAACCGGCGACCTGAAAGACGCCGGGAACTGGACATGTGAGAAATAAAGCGTCGTTGCACGTGGGAACGTGCTGACGTGCTGACGTGAAAAACTATGCCTCGATCCGAGGCCGATCAATCGTCAAAAAGCTGAAGCGCAGCCTTGAGAGCTTTGTCGAGCAATCTCATCTTTTCGTCGGTTAGTTTACTGATGAAATTGGTCAACATGGATTTGGGAAGGCTTATGAGCTCATCGCAGTGAATACTGCTTTCATGTTTTAATCCCTCATCGATTCCGACTGGAACTTGAGTAGAAAGGCTTTCGTAATCAGTGTAAACAGGGGCACAGATAACCGTTGAGAATCGTGAATCGATTAATACCTGTCGGCTGACTACGACAAACACTCGGAATTTCTTCGGATCCTGGGACGAGGGTCGCTTGACTCGATATAATTCCCCGCGTCTCACAGGGACACCTGATAGGCCAGCACGTCCTCGGCTTCAGCATTGAGTTTTTCCGCGTGCCTGTTGATGATTTCGAGATCGCGCTTCTCGGTTTTTTTTCTCTCTAATCCTGACAAAAAGCTGCGGGCGGCTTCCTCCAAAAATTCAGACCGGCTCTTGTACTCGGATTGATGGCGGTCAATAGCTATTAACAGTTCCTTAGATAGTGTGATAGATGTCTTTACTTTCATACTACTAAAATACTACCAGAGACGGCTCTATTTCAAGACTTACTTTTACCAGGTGAAAACAGGCTGAGCACAAGTGTCAATTGTGGTCATCCATTGTCCGTATCGTTGCTGGTTTTACGTCAAAACGTGCTGACGTGCTGACGTGAATAACTATGCCTTGATATAAGACTGGCTGATGGATAAATGGGGAAGATACCGGAGTAAGGAAATCCGGAATAATTTTCCCCAAATCGGAGTGAATAATTCCGGGAACGTCCAACGAAGCGGTTGATTTTAACCTGTAACGTGTAACTTGCAACGGTTTTATGTTTTTTGGCGGCGATCCAGGGCGATGACCAGCGCGCAGGATGACAGTACCAGGACCGTTCCCGCGATTTCGATCGACGAGAAAGTTTCGTTGAAAACGGCCAGGGCCAGGGCGAAATTAAACACCGGGACCAGCATGTTCAGCAGGGCGCCGGTGGTTACGGTTACGTAACGATACGCCTCCGTCATGAACAGTTGGCCGACGGCCGCGACAACTCCTATGGAGAGAAGAAGCATCCCTTCAGACATTCCCCCCGAATCCGCGGCGACGTTGGCAGGCACCACGAACATCCAGAAACCGACTATGCATTGGGCGAAAAAGATGGCGTAGGATGAATCGGTATCGTGCAGCTTCTTGACAAGCACGATGGCGATGCCGGAGCATACGGCTCCGCCGATGGCGAGCAGTTCATACCATCCCAAAGCATTTGCCGTGAACTCCGCTCCGGTGCCTCCGGTCGCGAGGCAGTAAATGCCCAGGAAGGCCGCGGCGATAAGGCACCACTTCAGGGGGCGGATGCGTTCCTTCAGGAAAAGACCGCTGAAAATGCTGGCAAATACCGGGTAGGAATAGGTGAAAACCGTTCCTTTCCCCACACCCAGCTTCACGATGGACAAAAAGAAAAAAAACACGCCCATGCCGCCGAGCAGTCCCCGCAAGAAGAGCAGACCCTTTCTGACGAACTCCAGCCGGATCTTTCCCCAAAGCGCCGCCATGCCGATAAGGCCCAATCCCACCGCAAACCTGAAAAGCACCGTCTTGAAAGGACTTACGTCCACGGCGATTTTGAGCAGGGCGGACATGGCGCAGAAGGCGACGGTCGCCGCCAGCATTAAAGCAATGCCTCTCACGTTTGGCTCCTGACTTCCAAATAAGTTGTGAGGAGATTAACATACGGCGCCGCAATGAAAAAGTGTGGGGGTGAAAAAGAAAGTGTGGACATCCATTGTCTGTATCGTTGCAGTTTGTATGTTAAAACGTGGGAAGAAAGTGTGGACACTCATTGTCCATAGCGACGTTTTGCAGCGTTTTTTTCTATCGGTCCAAATCGCAACTTATCGCAGCCGTTCCGGCACTTCCGACAAAGGCAGTGCAGTAATGTTCTCGTGCAGAGGGAAAGACTTCCCTTTAGGATAGATCACGTACAGATGCTCGAGGTTGAGATCGGTAATGGCTGTGTGCATTGATTTTGTGGTTCTCGGCATGTCGGCATACTTGAACTCAGCACCCACCGGTCCGTCCGGACTCAACCAGTAAAGGTCCAATTCGGCCCCGGCCTGGGTCCGCCAGAAATAAACCTCCCTGTTGATTACCCGGCAGCACTGCTCCATCGCAAATCCCTCAAATGAAGCGCCCAGCATGGGGTGGGCCTCAAGGCGATCCCGGCTCTCAATAGCCTGCAACGAATGAAAAATCCCGGAATCCCTGATATACAGCTTGGGGCTTTTAACCAGTCGCTTCGAAGTGTTGTTGTGCCATGGCTCGAGCAGTCGCACCATCAACGCGGATTCCAGGATGTCGATATACCGCCTTGCCGTCTTTCCGGTAATTCCAAAGGAATTGCCAAGTTGTGAAAGGTTGAGCAGCTGTCCGTGGAAATGACTCAGCATGGTCCAGAAGCGGCGGATGGTCAACGATGGGATCTGCACGCCCAATTGGGGCAGGTCCCGTTCGAGAAAGGTTTTTATATAGTTCTCCCTCCAGAGGATCGAATCCGCGTCTGTCTCGCTGAGCGTGGAAGGAGGCAATCCTCCGCGAAACCAGAGCGTTTCGATGTCGTATATTTCGTCAACCGTGAATCCGCCAAGTTCTATGAATCCTATCCTCCCAGCCAGGGACTCGGAGCTTCCGGTGATGAGTTCCCGCGAAGCGCTGCCGAGAATGAGATAGCGTTGTTCCGGGTGTGCGTCCGTTAGATATCGCAGCAGCGGAAAGAGGTCCGGTTTTTGCTGAATCTCGTCGATGCATATAGTCCCCTTAAGCTTTTCCAGTGTAAGCTGGGGACGCTCCAGGCGAAAAAGGTCCCGTGGATTTTCGAGATCGAAATAATGGTCGGGTTTCATCTGAGCGGCAAGGGTAGATTTTCCGGATTGCCGGGGACCGACAATAGCCGTTACCGGAAAAAGCTTCAGGTGGCGTTGGACCTCATTTATTGAATGGGACCTTTCAACAAGCATTTCAACCTCTTAATCCTTGAAATATAGGATGGATTATCCCTATTTTCAATGATATATTTCAATTATTCGCTTTGATTGATGTCTAAAACGACATAGAAAGTGTGGACACCCATTGTCTCCAAAGAATGCAGGTCTTGGGGAGGTCCGTCCCGGGCACTTATTTTCCCGATGCCGTCGCCAGAATTCTGATGCCCACAAGTATCAGAGCCACGGCCAGACTGCGAATAATCCATTTGCTTTTGAAATGATCCGACAGGCGTGCACCGATTTGCGCGCCTATCAGGACGCCGAAGCCGACAGCGAGCGTCCGGTGAACTCCGTGCTGAAAGCTTCCGGTCATCACATGTGTCAGGGTTCCGGCCAGGGCCATGATCGCCAGGATGAAATGAGATGTCGCGGTCGCAACATGGACGGGAAAATTCAACAGGTAACTGAGGGCGGGAACGTGAATGATCCCCCCTCCAATGCCCAGAAAGCTGGAAACATATCCTACGATTATGCTTATACCCATGCCCAGAGCCAAATTATAGGAGTAGGTATAACGGGTCCCGTGAATGTCCGTTATCGTACGAACGGTTCCGTGCGTTAAAGCTTTGCCTGCCTTTACGGCTTCCCCCGCCGACTTCGGGCGCAGTAAAAGGAACAGGGATGCGGCGACAAGTGCGATACCGAAAAGAATATCGAAAGGGCGTCTCGGGATATAGTTCGTGTTCAGGGCTCCCAGTACCGCTCCCGGCACCGTGGCTGTCGCGAACATAAATCCCGACCTGTAATCGATGCGCTTCATGCGCGCATAGGCTTCAGACCCGGACATGGCGTTGAAAAAAACCACCGCAAGTGAAATGCTCGTCAACTGCTCGGGGTCCTGATCCGGGTACAGGAGAAGGAGCACGGGCATCAGTACGAATCCCCCTCCGGCCCCGATGAGCGTTCCATAGGCCCCGATACCGATCCCGAGAAAAATCAGCTCAATGTATTGTTGTGGCGTAAGGCCCATGTTCGAGTCCTTGCCGGAACAGGAAAACGTATGCTTCTCGTCGTGGCTCTATTCATAACGGAGAGCGCCTTTGGAATCAAGTGCGGAAGCCTTTCGGGCGGGGTAAAATCCGAAAAAAATGCCGACAGGGGCGGCGAAACCAAAGAAAATCACTATGGAGAAAGCTGAAACCAGAAAAAAAGTGTGGACACCCATTGCCCGTATCATTGCAAGTTGAACGTTAAAAACTAAAAGCTTCGTGGCACGTACTAACATGAGAAACTATGACTCGATAGAAGGTTGGCTGATGGATAAATGGGGAAGATATCGGAGGAAAGAAAC
>CAZPHK010000106.1:0-16348 GCA_964586015.1 uncultured Acidobacteriota bacterium
CCGGGAGCTGTAAGTGCCACCATAGGAACCTCAGGCGTTGTATTCGCGGCGACGGACCGGCCGGCGCTCGATTCCAGAGGAAGGCTGCACACGTTCTGCCACGCGGTTCCGGGACGCTGGCATGTTATGGGCGTAACCCAGGCGGCCGGGCTTTCACTGAGATGGTTCCGGGATAGATTTGGAGCAGGAGACGACGATGGACGGGATCCCTATGAAAGACTGACTGACGAAGCCGCAGGCGTGCCGGCGGGATCGGATGGATTGCTGTGGGCGCCTTACCTGATGGGAGAACGGACGCCGCACCTTGACCCGAATGCCCGGGGCGCTCTGATCGGCCTGACGGCGTCGCACGGGCGCGGGCATATTGTCCGCGCAATTCTCGAGGGCGTAGCCTATAGCCTGAAAGACACGTTTACTCTTTTCGAGGATATGAAGGTTCCCGTGAGCAGAATTCGCCTGGGCGGCGGCGGCGCAAGATCATCACTGTGGCGCCAGATACAGGCGGATGTGTACGGTCATGAAGTGGAAACCGTCGAAGCGGAGGAAGGCGCGGCCTATGGAGCGGCCATTCTCGCCGGTGTCGGCGCAGAAGTATGGGATTCCGTCGATGAAGCCTGCGACCGGGTAGTCAGGGTTGCCGGGAAAACGGCACCCCAGCCGGCGGCGGCCGAAATTATGAGAAAAGGTTATGCGGCCTATCGAAGAATGTACGGCGCCATCCGCTCCGTAACCGGAACGGATGGAAGATAAAAAATTAAAGATTGAAGATTCAGGTTGGTTTTAATTCCTACTAAGACATGGTAGGAGCTGCCGGATTAATTGGATGCGCTGGCACCGACACCCTGTTTTTGATCTTCAATCTTCAATCTGTAATCTTCAATTGAATGATATTTTTATTCCGGCTTCTTCTTTGTTAATGCGGGGGGTATGAAATTGATAAAGAATCGCCTGATCGTTGTTCTTCTTTTTTTTGCCGGCATTCCCGGAATGCAACGTGCCGCTTTTGCCGTCGGGCAACCTCAATACGTGACGGACGTCGCTGAAGACGGAAGTTTCCCCGTCGTTCAAAATGGAAAAGCCGCTTCGATTCGTGTAGATCCCGAAGACTGGCCCGGAGTGATACGGGCTGCCGGGGATCTTCAGTCCGATATCTTCCGTGTTACAGGCATTGAACCGGGGCTTGTCAACGAAGTCGAAAAGCCGGCCGGGAATGTCATCGTCATAGGTACGATCGGTAAGAGCCGGTTGATCGATAATCTGGTTCGCACGGGGAAGATCGAAACGGACGGGATTTCCGGACTATGGGAATCTTTTTTTCTCCAGGTCGTAAACGACCCTTATCCGGGGACGGATAAAGCCCTGGTAATTGCCGGAAGCGACAAACGGGGCGCGATTTACGGCATATATGATCTGTCCGAACAGATGGGCGTTTCTCCCTGGTACTGGTGGGCGAACGTTCCTGTTCAGCACCGGGACGCCGTATACGTAAAGCCCGGGAAATACAGACAGGGGCCGCCGTCGGTCAAGTATCGGGGCATTTTTATAAATGATGAAGCTCCCGATTTAAGCGAATGGGTCCGGAAAACGTTCGGCACGGTGCCTGTTTCGGACGATCCCCCGATCCCTGAAGGCGTGGCAAATTACAACTCCAAGTTCTACGCCAGGATTTTTGAGGCAATTCTCCGCATGAAAGGCAACTACCTCTGGCCCGCGATGTGGAACAACGCCTTCAACGAAGATGACCCGGCCAATCCGAAACTGGCCGACGAATACGGCATCGTTATGGGAACGACGCATCAGGAACCGATGCTGCGGGCACAGAAAGAGTGGGACCGGCGTTACCGGAATACTCTCGGGAGCTGGAATTACTACAAATACCCGGACATCCTGCAGGATTTCTGGCGGGAGGGAATCCTCCGGAATAAGGACTATGAAAGCATCCTCACCCTGGGATTGCGGGGCGCGAACGACACGCCGATGATCCCGGGGGGGACGGTTGCTCAAAGCATGGAATTGCTGGAAGAGATCGTGCGCGTCCAGAGGAGAATGATTGCCGATGAAATCAATCCGGATTTGACGCAGGTGCCGCAGCTCTGGTGTCTTTATAAGGAAGTCCAGCAATACTACAGTGCGGGGCTGCGTGTTCCGGACGACGTCACCCTGTTGTGGTCCGACGACAACTGGGGCAATCTCCGCAGATTGCCGACGGAGGGGGAGCGCAATCGAAAGGGCGGAGCCGGAATATACTATCATTTCGATTATGTAGGCGGACCGCGAAATTATAAATGGATCAACACCGTCTCCATTCCGAAAGTCATGGAGCAGATGACTCTGGCGAAAGAGTACGGCGCCGACCGTGTCTGGATCGTCAATATCGGGCATTTCAAGCACCTGCTATTCCCGATGGAATTCTTCCTGAACATGGCATGGGACACAAACCGGTGGACGAACCGGAATATCGGGCAGTACACAAAACTCTGGGCAGCCCGGGAATTTGGCGTGCAATACGCGGAAGATATCGCGGATATTATTGAGAAGTATACGAAATACAATGCCCGGAGGAAGCCGGAGTTACTGGAGCCTACCACCTATGCACTGAACGATTACCTGGAAGCGGACAGGATTGTGGCGGATTTTCAGGATATTGCATCGCGGGCTGAAGAAATTTACGGCAGGCTGCCGGAAGAGGCCAGAGACGCCTTCTACGAACTGGTGCTGTTCCCGGCCAGAGCCTGTGCCCAGGTCAACGAGCTCTATGTTGCGGCAGGGAAAAATGCCCTGTATTCCGGGCAGGGGCGCGCCGCGGCAAACGACATGGCGGACCGCGTGCAGGAGCTTTTCGATGCCGATGCAAAGCTGATGGATTATTACAACCATACATTCGCGGACGGGAAGTGGGACCATTTCATGGACCAGGTGCATATCGGGTATACCATCTGGCAGGATCCGCCGCGGAACGTCATGCCCCGGGTCCGCAGACTCGAACCGCCTCAAGCCGCCGCGATGGGGATATCTGTTGAAGGTTCCTCTGCAGTGTGGCCCGGCGCGTCGGGAACGCCGGCCCTTCCGGCCTTCGATCCATTCAACCGGCAGCGCCGGTATATCGATGTGTTCAACAGGGGCGGCGGGTCGTTCGTCTATTCGGTTGAGGCGGAAAGTCCATGGATAGTGCCGAGCAGCCTGGGAGGAATGGTTGCGAAGGAAGACCGGATCTGGATTACGGTGAACTGGGACCGGGTTCCGGAGGGTGTTGAAAAGGGAACGGTCAAAATCACCCGGACCGGTTCCGGCAGTGTCGAAATCGATATCCCAATTGTCCGTCCGTCCCTCGTTACGCGAGATGCCCTGGATGGCTTTGTTGAAGGAAACGGGTATGTTTCGATCGAGGCGGAACACTTTACGAAAAATGTTCCGTCCGGGCAGGCTCGCTGGGACAAAATTGAGGGATACGGCCGCACCCTCTCCGCCATGACGATTTTGCCGGTGACCGCCGACAGCGTGAATCCTCCGGAAGAGTCTCCCTGTCTGGAATACAAAATGTATCTGTTCAGTTCCGGCAAAGCTTCAGTCCTTGCGACCTTCGCCCCGACACTGAACTTCAATCCGGATCGCGGATTGCGCTATGCGGTGTCTTTCGACGATGAACCACCGAGGATCATCGACATAGTTCCGAAAGGATTTGACGCAGGAAACGGAAACCGGGAATGGGAGGAGTCCGTTCGAAATTCAGTCCGGACAATCCGGTCCGAACACGAATTGAGCGTGCCCGGCTATCACACTCTCAAGGTCTGGATGGTCGATCCCGCCGTAGTGCTGGAGAAGATTGTCGTGGACCTGGGAGGAGTGAAGCCCAGTTATCTGGGACCGCCGGAAAGTTATTTTAGAATCAACGGTGAGTAAATGGTGACAGGCTAGAATTTCACTTTTTAAATCAAATACCCTCCTTTATAAAGCAGAATGGATTCATTAAGAAGTGAAATTCTAGCCTGTCACCATTTACAAAAGTTTCCGGTCGCGGGCGGCTTTCTCCAGCTCCTCTCTGAATTTTGGGTGTGCGATGGCGGTCAACGCCATGAAACGTTCCCGCAGGTTTTTTCCGTGAAGATTTGCAATGCCGTATTCCGTTACGACGTAATGGACATCCGCGCGGCTGGTGACAACGCCCGCCCCATTTTTCAGGAAAGGGACAATACGGGAGACGGTTCCGTCCCTGGCCGTGGATGGCAGGGCGATGATGGGCTTTCCGTTTTTAGCCATGGAGGCTCCACGTACGAAATCCACCTGTCCGCCGAAACCGCTGTAGATGTATGGCCCAATGGAATCGGAGCAGACCTGCCCGGTCAGATCAATCTCGATAGCGGAATTCACCGAGACCATCTTTTCGTTTTGCGCGATGATCAGGGGATTATTGGTGTAATTCGCCGGATGCAGCTCAAAAACCGGATTGTTGTGCACGTAGTCGTACAGGTTTTTAGTGCCGAGAACGAAAGTTCCTATGACTTTGCCCGGGTGCAAAGTCTTTTTGGTCCCTGTTATAAATCCGGCTTCCACTCCTTCCTTCACGCCGTCCGATATCATCTCCGTATGAATGCCCAGGTCTTTTTTATCCCGAAGGGCCGCCAGAACGGCATCCGGGATGCCGCCGATCCCCAGCTGCAGTGTCGATCCGTCCTCAACCACTTCGCCGATATACTCGCCGATCCTTTTTTCCACTTCCGTGTAGCCGCCCTTCTCCAGAACAGGAAGCTGCTCGGATACTTCGACGATCTTGTGGACCGAGGAGATGTGTATAAAGGAGTCTCCCAGTGTACGGGGCATTTGTTCGTTGACCTGGACGATAATGATTTCGGCATTCTCAAGGGCTGCCCTTGCAGCCAGAACCTCCGTGCCCAGGCTCATGAATCCATGCTCATCGGGCACTGTCGTGTGAAGAATGACCACATTGATCGGCATCTGCCGTGATGTAAAAAGTCCCCCTACCTCATGGAGAAAAACCGGGAGGTAGTCGGCGCGGCCGCTGTTGACGGCATCCCGGTCCGCCGAACCGACAAAGAGCGAGTTGTGGCGGAAGTGGCCCGCCATTTCCTGACTGGACAGCGGGTCCTGTCCGATCAGCAATCCATGCATCAATGTAACGTTTTGAAGCTCGTTTTTTCTTCGGGCCAGCGCTTCCTGAAGCGTTCGGGGCGCGGCCGCGTTGCCGCTGATGTAAATCCAGTCGCCGCTCTTTACGGACGATACCGCTTCATCCGCCGTGCAGAGCCGCTGTTTGTATTGACTCAACCAGTCCATTCCACGCCCCCTTTCATAACAGCGACTCGATTTCCCGGAATCCTTTCCCGAGGTTTTCCGGCAGATGGGTGCTCGTTACGTATCCCCGGTATGTGCAGACTCCCGGCCTGATCTCCTCCGAATCGCGGAAAGCCTGTGGAATGCCGGCCCGGCAGATTGAGGGCAGATAGGGAAGCAGGGCGTTCGACAGGGCATGCGTAGCGGTGCGCGCAACCCAGGAAGGGACATTTGGGACGGCAAAATGTGTAACGTGTTCTTCGATGTAAGCCATTTCTTCGGTCGGTGTCAGGCGGGTTGTTTCGGAAACGCCTCCGTGGTCCACGGCGAAATCTATGAGGACGGAACCCGGCTTCATCCCGCGCACCATTTCACGGGTTACAAGAACCGGGGCACGCTCTCCCGGAATCTGTACGGAACAGATCAACACGTCGGCGAACCGCGTCAGTTTTTCCAGATTCTTTTGGCTGTAGAGAAGGGTCACAGCCCTGCCTCCGGTCTCTTTGGATACGTGTTCGAGACGGCGAAAATCCCTGTCCATGACATAAACCGTTGAACCGAGACCCGTGAAAGACTTGGCTGCATTGGTTCCCAGCGTTCCGCTGCCCAGTATCACGACATCCGCGGGAGGCACTCCCTCGATGCCGCCCAGCAGTATTCCCCGTCCCATGCGGTTATTGGACTGCAGCAGACGCCCTGCAATCTGGGGGGCCATTTTCCCGGCGATTTTGCTCATGGCCCGCTGCACCGGGTGGGAGCCGTCCTCGGTCACAAACAGTTCCATGCCGATGGCGGTGATGCCCCGGTCAAGAATCAGCTGAAGCAAAGGTTTGGGCGCCACTCCCAGGAGGAGAAAACCCATTAACAGATGGTTCTCTTTGAGGAAATGCCACTCTTCCTCCTGAGGGACCTGGACTTTCAGTACCAGGTCGGCGCGGCGGTAGGCTTCTTCCTTCGAGTATACAATGGCGGCGCCTGCTTCCCGGTACTGGTCGTCGCTGAAATGAGCGCCTTCGCCGGCGCTTTTTTCCACCACTACGGATATGCCGCCGCCGGTCAATTCGCCTACGGCCGCAGGGGAAAGGCTGACGCGCTTTTCATCGGCGGCGTGGCTGACGGCTATTTCTTTGGGAATTCCGACGATCATGGCTCGATTATCCTTTCGGAATATAGATTACGGACGAACCGTTTTTTTCGCTTTTCTGTTTTTCCAATCTTATATTAACGGATAGTTATGAGCCAGCATTCAGTTGCCGTTACGTTGACGGCGCGTTACTATTTCAGTAGATGAAAAAGTCGTTAGAGTAATAGTCGAGAGAGAAAACTCATGAGCGAGTCAGAAAAAAAGTCAATGTTGTGGATTGTCGATCGAATGGTCGACGCGAGCCGGCAGCTTTCATTCCATCCCCAGGGGCCGGAAAACTGCAAGATCGAACTGCCGTCCCGAAGCCAATGCGTCGAAACCATGCACCAGTTGCGGTCGGTCCTGTTCCCGGGCTATTTTCAGCTTTATGAATACAGTGAAGACCGGATCGGTTTTCATGTCGGAGCCATGATGGATCGCATCGCCATCAATCTGCAGGAGCAGATTCGAAGAGGATTCTGCTTCAACTGCAGCAATGACGGGGATGTGCAGGCCTGCACCCTGCGGGCGGAAAATATCACCGGCGAATTCCTTGAGCGGATCCCGGATATCATGCTTCTTCTTCGCGAAGATGTACAGGCTGCCTACGAAGGGGATCCGGCCGCGAAAAGCCCCGCTGAGACGATTTTCTGCTACCCGGGAATTTTTGCCATAACCAATCACAGGGTGGCGCATGAGCTCTATAAATTGGGCGTGCCGGTAATACCAAGGATTATCGGGGAGAATGCCCACAATGTAACGGGCATAGATATCCATCCCGGAGCGAAAATCGGCAGAAGGTTTTTTATTGATCACGGCACGGGAGTCGTGATCGGCGAAACGACGATTATAGGCGATCGCGTGCGTCTCTATCAGGGCGTTACTTTGGGCGCCAAGAGTTTTCCGCTCGACGAAAACGGCACTCCTATTAAGGGTGTGGATCGACACCCTATTATAGAGGACGATGTCGTCATTTATGCAGGCGCGACGATTCTCGGGAGAATAACGGTCGGTGCACGTTCGGTCATCGGAGGCAATGTCTGGCTCACCCGGAGCGTACCCCCCGACAGCTCCATATCCCAGGGGAAAGAGCCAAAAAGCAGTAAGCAGTAAGCAGTCGGCAGAATGTAGGGGCGAACCTTGTGTTCGCCCTGTAACAATCAACAGAAGTCAGTTCTTAATGTATGGTTTTGTTCATGAGTTAATCGGATTTTATATAATTAATCGATTGTTCAATCCGCATCATATACCGCCCACCGCCCACTGCCTGCTGTTTTCATTCGAAATCAGACTCAAAAACCTCTGCCTGCTGCTCCTGCATGCCGTAAAGCTTTGCATAAAATCCGTCCGGCTTTTTGATCAGCTGATCGTGGGTTCCGGATTCGATGATCCGGCGGTTGTGGAGGACGAATACCTGATCCGCGTTGCGGATTGTGGACAGACGATGCGCGATAATGAAACTGGTGCGGTCTTTCATCAGACGAATCATACCCTCCTGAATGTGCGCTTCCGTCAAGGTGTCGACACTTGAAGTCGCTTCATCCAGTATCAGAATGCGGGGATCGGCCAGGATGGCCCGCGCGATGCCGAGAAGCTGCCGCTGTCCGTGGGAAAGATTATTCCCCCGTTCCGATAAAACAGTATCGTAGCCGTCCGGAAGACGGGAGATGAAATAGTGGGCGTTGGCGGTTCGCGCTGCGGAAACTATCTGCTCTTCCGTGGCGTCGGGGCGGGCATACAGAAGGTTTTCCCGGATGGAAGCTGCAAAGAAAAAAGGTTCCTGAAGCACGATTCCCATGGAAGTGCGCAGGTCGTTCACTTTGATGTCCCGGATATCGTGGCCGTCCACGGAGATGGATCCTTGCTTTACGTCGTAGAAACGGCTCAGCAGGTTGATGATAGTGGTTTTCCCGGCGCCCGTGGGACCGACCACGGCAACTACCTGTCCCGGCTGCGTTTTGAAATGTATGTCTTCAAGAACGGGTTTGCCGTCTTCGTACGAGAAGCCGACATGGCTGAATTCCACAACGCCGCGGATGTCCTCAAGAGGAAATGCACCGGGCTTTTCCGCAACTTCGGGTTTCATGTCCATCATTTCGAAAAGACGCTCTACTCCTGCCATGGCCGATTGCAGCATGCTGTAGACCTGGGTGATCTGGCGCAGCGGTTCGAAGAAGCGCTGGGAATAGAGGATAAAGGCCGTCAAAAGCCCGACGGATACGCCTCCCGCGGCGGCATTGCCTGGTGCCGCAGCCTGGCCGGCTCCCGAGCGAAGCGCAAGATACCCGCCGACGCCGACGATCAGGCTCAGGGTCAACGATGTCATGAAGCTCATCAGTGGCATAAAAGAATAGGCTATCAGTTCCGCTTTCACGCCGACCTGCCGGTTTTTGTCGTTGATGGCCTCAAACTTGCGGAATTCGGTCTCTTCTCTGCGGAAGGTTTTGATTACCCTGACGCCCGATACCGATTCCTCAATGTTCGCGGTCAATCGGCCGACCCATTCCTGGTTGGTGCGAAATGCGCCGCGGATCTTTTTCCCGATTATTCCGGTCAGAATCGCCATGACAGGTACGACCGCAATCACTACAAGGGAAAGGGGAACGGAGAGAATCAGCATGGCGACAAGAATCGTACTCATGGAAAGAAGGCCTCCGACCAGGCTGGAGAAGCCGTTGTTCAGGGCGTTGAAAATCATTTCAATGTCGTTTGTCATCCGGCTTATAAAATCACCGATGCCCCGCTTATCGAAAGAAGCCATGGAGAGAGTCTGGACATGAGCGAAGGAATCGGCACGCAGACGATATACGATTTTGTTGGAAAGGCGGGTCAACAAAATCCCCGAGACGGCGTCCGCAATCCAGGCTCCAACAACAGTGGCCAATATTACCTCCATCCGGAAAATGAAATCCGCAAGATCCTTGGACAGTTCCAGGTCCTGTTTGATGGCTTCTCCGATCAATGCCGGCCCCAGGGTCCGGAGCACGGTGCCGGCCGCAATAAATACGGTTACCGTTAGGATCAAAGACCGGAACGCTCCAAAATAGCGCACAAACCGCCGGAAAGCCTTGCGAAAGTCGTTCGGTGCTTCAATAGGGGTGGCATACATCGCGGCCGGGCCGTGCCGGGGCCTGTGTCCCGCCCCGCTGGAGGAAGGAGCAGGAGAATGCGGATTCCGCGATGGAGCTCCTGTATTGCTCATGACGTTAATCTTCCCCCGGCGGAACCTGATTGTGTCTCATAAATCGTGCGGTACGTTTCATTGTCCTGAAGCAGGCTGTAGTGGCTGCCGACGGCCGTGATACGGCCGTTTTCCATAACTGCAATCCGATCGGCTTTGCGGATCGTTTGTATCTTCTGGCTGATGATGATCGCCGTACGGTTTCTGAATTCCCGATACAGGGCTTCGATGATGTGTTTCTCCGTTGTCAGATCGAGCGAGGATGTTACGTCATCCAGGATGATTACATCAGGATCGGCTGCAACGGCACGGGCGATGGCGACCCGCTGGCGCTGGCCTCCCGAAAGGCCGGCTCCCCGTTGACCGACCGGGGCATCCCAACCCTCCTGTTTGTCATGGATAAATTCCGATGCGCAGGCTATTTCGGCGGCCCGTTCCAGAGGTGCCGTGGCTGCAACCGGTGCGCTGTAGGCGATGTTATCGCGAATTGTTCCGCTGAAGAGGACCGTTTCCTGAAGCACTATGGCAATACGGGTTCTCAGGGTGTCGAATGCAATATCCCGCACATTTATTTCATCGACCAGGATGCTGCCCTCTTCGGGATCGTAGAATCTGGGGATCAGATTCACCAGGCTGGATTTTCCGGACCCCGTGGCGCCGATAATCCCCAGCTTTTCGCCGGGTTGAACGGTCAGATTAATATTGCTCAAGGCTTTCTCGCCGTGTCCGTAGCGAAAGGACACATTGCGGAATTCAATCTTGCCGCTGAGCTTCGGGAGGTTCTTTGCATCAGGTTTTTCCTCAATGCCGGTTTTTTCACGAAACAGGGCATCCAGCCTGAGGGCAGATGCCATGGCCATGCTGATAAAATTCAATACCATGCCGAGCATCAAAAGGGGAAACATCGCCATGGCGGCGTAGTTGTTGAAGGCGACCAGTTTGCCCAGCGTCAGGTCGCCGCCTGTCCCGGAAGTGAAGTCGGCGATAATCGTCGTTCCTCCCGTCCAGATCACAATCAAAGTGGCCATCTGGGCGATCAGAAAGAACAATGGAAAGAAGAGGGCCAGTTTGTATCCCACGTTCAGACTGATTTCGTACAGGTTCTTGTTGCGGATCCCGAACTTTATCAGTTCCCGGGCCTGACGGGCAAAAGCCCGTACGACCTTGGCACCGGCCAGGTTTTCCTGGAGTGTGTTGTTCAATTCATCCAGCGCTGCTCTGGCCCTCATGAACAGAGGGCGTATTAATGTTGCAACGATGAAAAACAATACCAGCGTCAGCGGCATGAAAACGGCCATAATGCCTGCCAGCCCCGGATCGGTGAGATACATGGCGATAACCGTTCCTGTAATCATAATGATCGACTGGACGATGATGAAAACGCCCATACGAACGAACATCCGTATCGTGTTCACATCCGAGTTCAACCGCACCATTATTTCTCCGGTGCGCCAGCGGTCCAGGTTGGCAAAGGAAAAATTCATGACCTTGCGGTACAGGGCATTGCGCATTGAATAGCCCATGGTTTGGGATGATTTGATCAGCATGTAACCGGATGCCAGATGAAGACCTCCGGCCAGGAGAGCGGCAATGAGGATACCGGTTGATCCCCAGAGGATCGGGGCGATGCTGTCAGCTTCAATGCCTTTATCGATGGCGTATTCTATCATTCGGGGCTGAACCAGCCCGAGCCCTGTGGATGCCAAAAGGAAAATAAAGGATACAGTCAGTTCCCCTTCGGATTTATGCAGGAAACGGAAAAGCCGTAAAAGAGCCGCCATCAAACCTCCGGCTTCCTAGATTAATACAAGAACCGCCGTGTGTAAAAGCAACAATAATCGCTCGAAGACTCCGGGAAATTAATCAAACTCGGGAAATAAAAAACTATAGGCCCTATCCCGTATTTCTCACGAGGTTCCGGTCGCTTCGCTTACACAAGGCGGCGTATATGGGCGTGGACGCGCCGCTTCACTAACCGGCTTACGGCCGAAGGCTACGGAGGCGTACTTTTAGTACGTCGAGGAGCCTGAGGGAGCGAAACGCATCAGACATGCTCAGATACGTCGCCGCAGCAGAAACTTTGTGAGAAATGCGGGATAGGGAGAGGGCACTGATGAAATCACAGACGCTGAGTTGCCCCGATCCTATCAATCTCAATCAGCCCCAATCTTCAATTTTTAATCTGCAATCTTCAATTTATTATCATGAATCGAGCACGTCCCTTACCTTACCGGCAAGCCCTTCAACGGTAAAGGGTTTCTGGAGAAAGGCGACGTTGGAGTCCAGGATGCCGTGATGGACAATGGCATTGTCGGTGTAGCCGGAAATGTAGAGAGCCTTGATTCCCGGCCTTTCGGCTTCGAGGCCGGCAACGAGTCTGGTGCCGCCTGATCCGGGCATGATTACATCGGTTATTACCATGTGGATTTCGCCTGAATATTCTTTCGCCAGACGCAGAGCTTCCGTACCCTCCCTGGCTTCCAGCACCTTATATCCACGATCTTTGAGAATCCGGCAGGCCAGCGTACGCACGGCTGTCTCGTCTTCCACCATCAATATGGTTTCGGTCCCATGGAAGCCGCTTTCCGTTCTGTGCGCGGTTGCCGACTTCATGCCCCGGCTCTCTTTTTCAGGGAAATATATTTTGAATGTGGTGCCTTTTCCCGGTTCGCTGTAAACCCAGATGAATCCGTTGCTCTGCTTTACAACTCCATAGACCGTAGCCAATCCAAGACCTGTTCCTTTTCCTCGTTCCTTTGTTGTATAAAAAGGTTCAAAGAGATGCGCCTTCGTATCCTCCTCCATGCCTATCCCGTTGTCGCTGATTGCCATCATGGCGTATTTCCCCGGCTTTGCCACGGGGTGTTCCCGGATGTAGGTATCATCAAAATCGACATTCGCCGTTTCTATGGTCAGTTTACCCCCGGTCGGCATGGCATCCCGGGCGTTTACCGCGAGATTCATGATAATCTGCTGGATTTGTACCGGATCGGCATGAATCGGTTTCAGATCAGGGTGCGCTATAAATTCGAACTCGATGTCTTCCCGGATCAGCCGTCGAAGCATTGTGCTCATTTGCGAAATAACGGAATTCAGGTCCAGGGTTACGGCCTGCAGGATCTGTTTCCGGCTGAAAGCGAGCAGCTGGGATGTAAGATTCGCGGCGCGCTGCCCGGCTTGATGGATCTGTTTGATGTCTTCACGGGCGGGATGGCCCTGTTCGAGGTCCTCCAGCAGCAATTCACTGTATCCGTTTATGACGTTGAGCAGGTTGTTGAAGTCATGCGCCACTCCGCCGGCCAGGATTCCGATCGCCTCCATTTTTTGAGCCTGAAGCAGTTGCCTCTCCAGATTCTTATATTCCGTGATGTCCCGGACCACGCCGACAATCTGCTTCCGTCCGTCTTTATCGGTCAGCAGGGATTTCCTGGTCATTACTGCACGATCGTTGCCCTGCGAATCTTTCAGAATATCTTCGCTTATATTTTCATCCCCGGTTTTGAGGACAGCTTCCTCTTGTTTTCGCAGATAAGCGGCCGGCAACTCAGGCATGACGTCGAAAAGATTTGTCCCCAGCAGATCTTTGCGCTGCATTCCCGTGAAAGTACAGAGAGCGTCGTTGACCAGGACGAATTGAAGCTTATGGTTTTTAACGAACAGAGGATCCCCGATGCAATTGATGATCTGGTTGTAATATTCTTTCGATTCGATGAGGGCTTTCTCAGCCTCTTTCCATTCGGTGACATCCATGTGAACGATCTGGATGGCGGATTTTCCATTGTAGCTTATCAGGCTGGCATAAGCCTCCAGCCAGCGGACCGCGCCGTCCTTCCTTACGATACGATACTCGTACCTGCGGGGAACCTGTTTCCCGGACAGCCTTTCGTGATGGCGGCTTACGACGATTTCACGGTCGTCCGGATGCAGGAACGATTTCGTATCGGTCAGGGACATCAATTCTTCGATGCTGTATCCGCAAATGTCGGCAAAGGCGGTGTTGCAGAAAACTATTCTCTCGTTCTGGATGATGACCAGCCCCTGCAGGGAATTCTCGACAAGCATTCGGTATTTTTCTTCCGATTGCCTCAGGATATCCGCTTCATTTTCCTTGTCGGTTATATCGACGCAGACACTGAGCAGGCAGGGTTCTTCATCGATCGTAATGGGATCGGCGGAAAAAAGAACCCGGCGAATATCGCCGGTTTTAGAGCGGAGGCTTACACTTACATTCTGAACCCTTCCTTCTTTGAGCAATGTCCGTATTACCTGTTCCCGCTGTTTCGGGTCCACCCACAGTTTAAGTTCTGATGCTGAAGCGCCTATAAGTTCTTCACGTTTGAAGCCGCCGAACTCTGCGCTCGCTTCGTTCATGTTCACCATTCTGCCGTCTTTTATGGTGGTGATCGATATCAGGTTGGAGGAGGAGTGAAATACCTTGTTAAACCGTTCCTCGCTTTCATGAAGGCTTTGTTCCAGACTCCTGCTTTTTTTTTCCAACTCATCCGCTCTACGGCGCAATTTTTCCGGTTCATTCCCCACGGTTATCTCTCCCTGAATTTTCCCTGGCGATTTCAGTCCGTTGGAATATGGGATCTTCCGGCAATTTCCATCCGCCGTCAGCAGTTTTGAAGGATAGAGGTTTCATCTTAATTCCCGCCATCTCGGCTGCTTCTAATTCCTGGACGGGTGCGGCACAGTAAACGGTCTTCCATTACTGTAGTACCAGACAGGCCTGTCTGCAAAACATAAAATAGACAGGGTTTTGATAATCCGATTGATTTAAAGGATCTATTGACTGTTTTATGAGCAGCGAGGAGAAACGCGTGCCTGACCGATACTTCGTTGGTTTTGGTTCTATACAAATGGGTGCCATCCTGATACAAACATATTTTATATTCATCTTTTATTGAAAAACCGGACATGACGGACAAGGGTAAAAGAAAATTTGCCGTTGGAACGCATTCAATCCGGAAATCGGGACCGGAGAGAACAGGGAGCAGTGGGGATATTTATTTAATAAGTGAATCCGATGATACTGTTGCTTTTTGATATAGACGGAACCCTTATATCTACCGACGGCGCCGGGATGCGCGCGTTTCACAGAGCACTGCAGGAAGTTTTCGGCATCCGGATTGACAGGAAAGCAGTCCGGCCGGACGGCAAAACGGACCCGTTAATTTTGAAGGAGACAATAGCGCATTTTGGCTTGAACGAACGGCGGAATATGCGCTCCCAGGAGGAAATTTTTGCGCGTTATCTCGACTTTCTGGAAGACGAAATGAGGAAAACCCTTGAATCCGGCCGGATCCGGATTTTACCGGGAGTGGAGAATTTGCTGCACGCCTTATCCCGCGAATCCGATTTTGCACTCGGCCTGGCTACGGGAAACATAGAGGACGGCGCAAGGGTGAAGCTGGAAAAGGCCGGGCTGAGCGGATTTTTCGATTTCGGCGGATTCGGTTCGGATTCCGAGGATCGGACGGAACTGACCCGCATCGCCGTAAGGCGCGGGTCGCATTACGTCTCTCCGGCCCCCGTCGACGGCGCGTTTGTCATAGGAGATACGCCGTTCGATGTTGTCCACGGCCGTAACGCCGGAGCTTTTGTCATTGCCGTAGCCAGCGGCGGCTACGGTATCGGCGAGCTTCAGGCCTGCGAGCCGGATTTGGCGCTTGCGGACCTGACCTCCATTGAATCCATCATATCCTTTATAAGGACAAGAATTCCTGCCCGGTCCGGATAACCGGTCGTCGGGGCAATGGAGGCTTATTTGCCGGAGCCCGAAAAACGGGTTATAGTCTGTAGGACTGGAAGAAACGACGGTTGTAGTATTTCCTGTAACAAGCGGTAATCCATACGTAGATTATAGATGAGCATAATGGATTCGGCAGATTCCGTTCTGATCGTAAACACGCTCAATGGGGATGAAGAAGCATTTGCCGAGCTCGTGAAACGGTATCAGTCTGCAGTCTGGGCTGTTGTGCACCGAACCCTGGGGAATTCCCGGGATAATGAAGATGCCGTTCAGGAGGTTTTCTTGCGAGCTTTCACCGCGCTGCAAAATTTCGACCTTAAATACCCATTCGGGCCATGGATAATGCGGATTGCCACGAATTACTGCATCGATCAACTTCGCAGAAAAAAAGGCAGAAAAACCCAGCTGTGGTCGGAACTCCGGGAACACGACCAGGAGCGTCTGATGGCCGATTTGTCCCATGACAGCAATATTGAATCAGGTATTGCGGAAGGGACGGCGAATTATGTTAAAGTAGCCCAAACTCTTTTGGAAGGTTTGAATCCGAAATACCGTGTGGCGTTTATTTTGAGGGAATTGGACGATAAGTCTTATGAGGATGTCGCAAGGTGCCTGGGCACTTCTGAAGTGGCCGCGCGAGTGCGGGTTTCCCGTGCGCGTGCGGAACTGCAGAGAAAGTTTCGCGCCTATCTAGCCGGACTTGAAAGAAAGGAGCGAAAGGGAAAATGATGAGATTATGCGATCTGTTCGATAAATACCGCGATGGGGAACTCGACCGGGTTGAGAAGGAAGATTTTGAAGCTCATCTGGCCGAATGCGCTGATTGCCGTGCGAAGATGTCCCTGCTCGACAATCTTGCATTTATTCTCAAACAGGATCCGGCAATTATGCCGGTGGACCTGTCACGACAAATAGCGGGAAAAGCGTTCCATCAGAAAAAGACCTGGGATGCCCTGGTGATCGGCTGGCTGCGCCCGGGACCGGCTTTTGCCGCGCTGGC
>CAZPHK010000107.1:0-16323 GCA_964586015.1 uncultured Acidobacteriota bacterium
GCACGTCAGCACGTCAGCACGTCAGCACGTCAGCACGTCAGCACGTCAGCACGTTTGAACGTTCTGCTGATTCCCTTTATAGCTTTTTTTCAGTGACACTGGTTTTCGGTTCAGCGGGGCTTTTCGGTGACGGTTTGGGAGGCGTTTTACGGATTTTGGGCCGCCTGAAAATTCCGACAATTCCGAACAGCAGGAATCCGAGAACGACTCCTAACGCCAGGGGAATCGGTTGAAGGTAGGAACGTATCCTTCGAATGGGATTGGACGTAGCTACCGTGTATTCCTTGCTAAAAAGAGAGATTTTCCTTGAATGACTATTAATAAAGGAGGCTGTAATAAGGAAAGGGACGTCCTGGGCGCCGTTATTGACGATCTGCCAGTTCCAGGAAACGCTTTCCCGTTCCCCAATCTCCCGGGGATCCTCCCCTTTATCGGAACTAGTTTTCATGGTTGGAGCCAAAGCGGTCAGGTCCATGACAATCTTCAGTTTTTCTCCGAGTGTCTTTAAAATATGCCGCTCTTCGGGCGTTACCTTTACATAATCAATCGATTCCGCGTAAAAAGTCGCCTCCCCGGTATCGGCCGCATTATGACTGAGATAGGACGGAATGTTCCACTCGAGTGAACCCAGCAGAACATTCTCAAGGAAAATGTCGGCTTTCCCGTAATAGCGCCCCCCACCCGTTTTTTCCTCTACTATGCGGGCCCGAAGCGCATCGACGGTCTGGACGAAATCATCCAGCTTTTCTTTTTCATCCTTAAGCTGTACATATTGTCTGCCCAGGGAGTCCTTGTTGGAAGTGAGCGTCCTGATTGTGCCGTTCAGCTTTTGTATCTGTTTGTCCTTGTCCTCGATTTCGCCGGAGAAGCGCTCGTTGGCTGCCTTCAGGTTTACAAGATCCTCCTGCAGCCCCCGGATCCGGTCCGCCAGCTCTTCATTATTCCGTGTCAGATCGCGATTGGCGTCAGCCTCGGAGCTTAGAGAATTCTGAATAGCCGCAATTTCACGCTCAAACCTCTGAGCCTTCTTATTTGCATCCTGGAGTTCCTGATCGAGCTGCAGAACTTCCGATTCATAGCTCCTTATTTTTTCGTGCTGAGAGGCATTTGTGCTGTTCAAGCGGGAAAGTTGGGATTTCTGCTCGCTGAGGTTGGATTCCAGTTTGCGTTTCTCAGCCTGCAATTGCGTCAGCTCCGCGGAAACCTCATCCACTTTATTCTTGAGGGAATCTCTTTCAAGCTGTGTTTTTTGATAATCCGGAATAAGCGGGGCAATGGTTTTCAGAACGAACTCGTTGCTCAGGGAAGACGCGCCCGCCATCCGTCCCACGGCACGATTAAACTCATTCTCGAGGTAAGTTTTTTTGGCTTCTTCTATGTCGGAGGATTTCAAACCTTCAGTAAAGGTGGCTTTAAGCGCCCGATCAAACACATCCCTGTTTGGAAAGCTTTCCTGCAAACCGGCGTCAAACCTGTAAATTATTTCAGCTTCTCCCTGGGAGGCTATGGCGCCCAAATGGAATTTGATTTCGTCCCCGCCAAAATCTATCCCCAGAATGCGGAGCTGGTCTCCTACTTTGTAAAGCGGCGATCCCACTCCCGGCGCGACCCGGTATGCCTGCCCTTCTATATTTATTATCTGCTCTTCCGTATAGATGGGAATCTTTAAAAACATCGCCTTGTTCTCGTATTCCCCTTTATACTGCTCCTGAATGGAGTGAGAAACCCCGGCCGCGGCCGGCAGCACGCTGCAAAGCATACAAAACAGGTTGCAGAGGAGCCCGATCCGAAATTTTAGAAATAATTGCATGGCAAGCCCTCGGTCCTTGTTAAATGGAAAGTCGATAATAACACAAAACAGCCGAACTCAACGGTCCGAAAGAAATCGGCCCCTCCGGAATCATACGGATTCAAAACCAACTTGAATCCGGAAAAACGCCGATACACGCCTTACGATCAGCCACGTCACGATGCATGGAAAATCCTATAGCAGGTTTGAATCTGCCGTGACGAACAGTAGTGTTATAATGTATGATATTTTGACTCGTGCCATGCAGGTTAAGTAATCGTTTGAGGTGATTGATTGCATATTGAATTCGGCTCCAGGAGCGATCAGGGAAAGGTCAGGGATTCCAACGAGGACACCTGTATCGTAAACATCCAGCATAAAACCTTCCTCGTAGCCGATGGTATGGGCGGCCATGCCGCCGGAGAGGTTGCGAGTAAAATTGCCGCCTCCACTATTGAAGAATTCCTGGCGGAAGAGAATACGGTTTCAAATCCGGATGAATGGCTCAATCTTGCGGTGCAACGGGCAAATACACGCGTCTATGAAACCCAGATACGGCAATCTGAGTTCCGGGGGATGGGCAGCACCCTGACCATACTGACATTCTCCGACGGCCGTTTCCACATTGCTCAGGTCGGAGATTCCCGCGCTTACATTCTCCGTCGAGGCAACCTCAAGCAATTAACACGGGATCATTCCGTTGTATGGCCTCTATACGAAAACGGCATCCTTACGAAAGAGGATATTTCCAGACATCCCCAGAAAAACCTCATTACCCGTTCCATAGGTACATACCCTCAGGTTGAAGTCGACATTCAGAACGATGCCGCCTGTGAGGGGGACATCTTTCTGCTCTGTTCGGATGGATTGACGGACGTGCTGACAGACCAGGACATCTCCCGCACTCTGTCCAGCCGGGATAAAACTCCCCAGGAATTGGCGGAATTGCTCACGGACGCCGCGAATGAAGGCGGAGGGCCGGACAACATTACCGCCATCGTCATTCGTCTCTCCTCCGACAACGGATGATTTTCCACAAATTTGGAATATCGCAGTATATTGTCATTTAAGTTGATTGTTTGCAGCAATAAAACTGCATCGGCGCCGGAATTTCCCACAGGTTTTCCACAAAATACCCGGGTACGTGAAGGATGTTTGCAGGGGCGAACCTAAAAGATATTAAAACGTCGTTACACGTTGAAGGTTGCACGTTAAACGTTAAAAGAAAAAAGCTTCGTCACACGTTTCGGGTTAGCTTCTTTTATAAATTTGAACATTCAACATGCAACGGTTTTTTTATAGGGCGAACACAAGGTTCGCCCTACGAATTCTGGAAATACTCTAGAGAGTCGCAAAGATCATGTGTGTTCCGGGGGCTTTTGCCTATCGGGACGGGGGCGAACACAAGGTTCGCCCCTACATGCTAGACCATTTTTTTAAGAAGCGCGTCAGCGGATATATTTTTAATCAACAGTAATTTATCTTTTGATTTGGCTCCGGAAAGGATGGAGATTTTCGATTTGGAAATACCCAGCCGGGATGCGAGGAACTCGACTACGGCTCGATTGGCCGCATCGTCCACAGGCGGCGCCGTTACCTTTATTTTCAGCGCCCCGTTGTAGAATCCGGAGATTTCCGAGCGTCTGGCGCGCGGCTGCACATGGAGCCGGATCTCCAGCCCGTGGGGCGTTTCGCGTATCCGCAGAGCCTCATCCATCATAATGACGCTCCCCGAATATCGAAGTCCCGACTCTGACTATCGTCGCGCCTTCCCGGATCGCCGCCTCGAAATCATGACTCATCCCCATGGACAGGTGTCGCAGCCCTAAACAGCCCGGATGTTCCGATTCCAGGGCATCCCTCAACTCCCGCAGGCGGGCGAAATAGGGCCGCACACGCTCCGGATCTTCGAAAAATGGAGGAATGGTCATCAACCCGTCAAGACGAAGTCCTTCATGGAGCAACAACGCCTTGACGATCTCCCGCACATTCTCCATGTCGGCGCCGAACTTCGTTTCTTCCCGTCCCAGGTCCACCTGCAGAAGGACCGACAGCTTTTTTCCGAATTCCAGGCACGCCTGGTTGAGCTTCACCGCCAACCGAAGGCTGTCCAGAGAATGGATAACATCGAACAATTCCGCTGCGCGCCGGGCCTTGTTGGTCTGGAGATGCCCGACAAGGTGCCACTCCAATCCGGAGCGTTCTCTGAAATAGAGAATCTTTTCTTCGGCCTCCTGGACGCGGTTCTCCCCGAACCTGGTCAAACCGGCCGCTACAGCATGAGAGATCGATTCCACCGGAAATGTTTTGGAAATCGCCAGGAGAGTGATCTTCTCCGGGGATCTCCCGCAGGCGGCGGCCGCTTCGGCAATTCTATTCCGTACGGATCGGATATTGCGTTCTATCGGAGTCTCCATATCCCAGCCCGGATTTCCATTTGCGGTGTATGCAAAAACGCTGCCGTTGAATTCGCGTTGAGTTGTCTATTATGCTTTGCTACTCTGACAGTTTCCAGAGGTAATAATGTTTATTACATTTGAGGGCATCGAGGGCGCGGGGAAGAGCCTGCAGATAGCGCGTACGGAAGAATATCTCAAAAAAAGGGGCATCCCCTGCCTGACGACAAGAGAGCCGGGGGGAACGGATTTCGGCCGGGCCCTTCGCCCTATCCTGCTGGGAACGGACGGATGCCGGCGGGAATCGATCTGCGAACTGCTCCTTTACCTGGCCGACAGGTATCAGCACCTGAAGGAAATAATCGAGCCGGCCGTTAATCGCAATCTGGTGGTGCTGTCCGACCGCTACCAGGATGCGACCCGGGCCTACCAGGGCACAGCCCGGGGCATTGCGGAATCCACGGTTGAAAAGCTGACACGCCTCATAGGAATAACAGAACCGGACAAGACCATTTTATTGGACCTGGATCCGGAGGAAGGCCTTCCGAGGGCCCGGCGGCGCAACGAAACCTGTCCGGTCGCGGGAGCGGAGGGACGGTTTGAGGCGGAAGATCTCTCCTTTCACAGAAGAGTCCGTGAAGCGTACCTGAACCTGGCTGCCCGGTTTTCCGAAAGAATTCACGTCGTTTCAGCCTCGGGAACCCCCGAAGAGGTTTTTTCACGCATAGCGCCGTTAATCGACGCGTGGACATCGCCCGCAAGCTGACGCAATGGAACAGAAAATAAATCTGGACAATTTTTTAGGCAATCCCCGGATCGTTGAGGTGCTCAAACGCGCGATCGAACAGGACCGGCTGCCGCATGCCATGATTTTCGCCGGCCCTGCGGGTATCGGCAAATGCACTCTTGCCCTGCTCATCGCGCAGCTGCTGAACTGCCTTTCCCCTGTAAATAAAAACGCCTGCGGCGAGTGCTCTTCCTGTAAAAAAATCAGCGCAACTCTGAAAAGCAGGAATCTTCAGTGTACGTCGACACAGGGAGACGGTTTCTGCGGCACCTGTGAGAACTGCAGGCTTCGGATGCAGAAACATCCGGACGTGAGGCTGATTGAACCGATAAAAACAACCATCGGTATCGATCAGGTCAGGGAACTGATCGATGAGGTTGCCTTCCAGCCTTTCGAAGCCCGCTATCGCCTGGCCGTCCTGGATCCCGCGGATCAGATGAAAACAGAAGCCCAGAACAGCCTTCTGAAAACTCTGGAAGAGCCGGCCAGCCGGACTATTATCATTCTCGTAACTACGAATCCTTATCTGCTGTTGGAGACTATCCGCTCCCGCGCCCGGCTGCTGCAGTTCGGAGAAATACCCGGGGAGATAATCGAACAATATCTCATATCCAACGTCAAAATGACCGTTCAGGATGCCCGGCTCGCAGCGGCGCTCAGCGGGGGCAGCCTGACGGCAGCCATGAATTTCGATACCACCGGTTACAGGGAAATAAGGGAACAGGCTTTTGATTTCGTCAGACTTTTCCTGAAAGGAGAAGATTTCACGAACGCAAGCCTCCTGGCAGCCAGGGCAGCCAAAGACAAAAAGTATTTCACAACCTGGGTGGAGGCCGTCATGGCGTTACTTGAAGATATTTACTATGCCGCCACCGCACCGGAGCGCATCGGTCAGGGCGATCTGCGTGAAAGGCTGGAACAAATAGCCCGCAACACGCCCAGACGCATTCTGGTATCCGCCATCGATGGATTCGCGAATTTTAAAAGAGAGCTGAAACAAAACATAAACCGTCAGCTTGCCCTCGAAGCCATGTTTTTATCACTGAAGATTAAAGATTGAAGCTGATTTGGAGTCGGCGATGATGATCAGAGATTATCGAATCGTGATGACAATTCCCTGAGTTTCCCGATCATTTTATTGAAATCATCATTTTTCCCCGAATCCGGATTCACTCTGAGGAATTCCGTAAAGGCATTTATCGCCGCGGAGATCAGTCCGTATTGTCTCTCTGCCCTGTCAAGAGATTCCCGTGTCCGGTCCAGGGACTCGTATGCTTCGACCATCGATTCACAGGCCTTGACGAGCGATTCATAGGCCTTGTCTGAATCCGGCTGGTACTCAATTGCAGTCAGGTATCTGAGGATAGCCCCTGCGTAATTCTTTCTTTTATAGTAAAAATTGCCGACCTTAATATTATCCTTCGCTAATTTCGGATTGCGTTCCTTCGGCTTTGGTTCCTCGCTTTCATCGACGCCTTCTGCAATATCGGTATCTCGAATAATAGACGGCTTGCCTGATTGACCAAATCCTGGAGGAATCGGCACAAAGAAAATAAAGAGAAACAGAAGAAGATTTCGCGTGGATGGCATGAATGCTCTACTAAACAATACCTTTGTGAATAAACCTATTACTTGTTAAACTTAGCGAATTATTTTTCTCTTGTCAAAGTTAGTTTGGCAGATTACAATTCCATAAAACCAGCTTTTCGATCGCTTGCTTTATCAAATACAAAAGCAACTGAATCGCTCGCGGATAGTCGATGTATCCGATTGTCGCCATCCCCGGAGGTAAGATTTATGGTAAACCGGAAACTCATTCGCCCCAGCTTGTCCGACATTAAAGATCAGATGCCCCGCTATGGACCCGTACCTCGAAAACGCGTTCCCCCTGAAGTTACGAACGCAGAAAATTACTATTACATCAAACAGATGGCCGCCAAGACTCCGATGATCGTCAAGCTCACGGACGGGGAGGAAATTCGAGGCGTAATCGAATGGTACGATAAAAACTGCATCAAAGTGCATCGTAACGACGGTCCCAATCTTCTCATCCTGAAACATGTTATCAAATACATGTATAAACAGAATGAAGACCAGGAACCCGATGAGGTGGATCTGGATTAACGGAGAGTTCCGTATATCCTATTATTTCAGGCCTGTTTCCATTCTGGCCGTTTCGCGGCGGCCGGAGTAGTTCTTGTCAAATTATCGTAAGAAATCAATTCCTTGTCTTGGGATCACAACGGGAGATCCGGCCGGCATCGGTCCCGAAATCTCTTTGCGCGCAGCCCGGGAAAATGATCTTGGCGGCAAATGCCGGCTGGTTCTTTTCGGCAGCCATGCAATCCTGCAATCAAGGGCCGGCGATTTAGGCCTTCCGTTTGATTTCGAACGGATATCCGCCGATTCCTTTCCGGATGCGGCCCGCCTGCCGGATCGATGCATCGTGGATATTCCGCAGCGTCCTGTGCGCCCGGGCACGGGTTCGTCCGAAACCGGCCGGGCCGCGGCTCTTAACATCATCGAATGCCATGCGGCATGCAGTCGTGGACAACTCGACGCCATGGTCACGGCGCCCCTGAATAAAAGGTTTCTGCAGGAAGCCGGTTATTCTTACCCGGGACATACGGAATTTTTGGCTCATCTCTCGGGAGTTTCGGAATTCGCAATGGGCTTTTTGACAGAGAAGCTGAAAGTGGTGCTGGCTACAATCCACCTTCCGTTACGGAGGGTTGCCGAGCAAATCAATCCCGATCTGATATTGAGAAAATTACGTCTGATTCTGAAGGAATTCCCCCGATTGGGGCTGCCATGCGGAAAGGTCGCAGTCGCAGGCTTGAATCCCCACGCCGGAGAAACCGGAATTCTCGGCCCGGAGGAAGAGGCGATACTTGCACCGGCGATCCGCCAGGCCCACCGGGAGTTTCCCTCATTCCAAATCTTCGGCCCGCTGCCGGGCGACACCGTGTTCTGGAGAGCCTACAACGGAGAATTTGACCTCGTCCTGGCGATGTATCACGACCAGGGCCTGGCTCCGATCAAACTGATCGGATTCGGCGAGGCGGTCAATGTCACTCTCGGGCTGCCGTTCGTCCGGACCTCGGTGGATCACGGCACGGCGTTCGATATTGCGGGAAAGGGAATCGCCCGTCATGACGGGATGATGACCGCTATCCGTTGGGCGCTGAGGCTGTCGGCGGCAAAAAAGAAATTCGACGCAATACAGCAGGGGGGAATCTAAAAGATATTAAAGCGTCGTTGCAAGTTTCAGGTTGCACGTTGAACGTTAAAAGAGAAAAGCGTCGTTGCAAGTTTCGGACCGACCGGCAGGTCCGTATGGCATGTTTTGACGTATTTAACGATTTGAATAAGGGTTCGCTAAAAACAATCGGGGCACCGCCAAAAAATCAGCCCCAATCTTCAATCTTTAATCTTTAATCTTCAATCAACTGAACGAACGTCCGAACCCCGAATCCCGTCGCGCCTTTGCATGCGAAGGGACGCCCGTCATGGTCGATATCCATGCCCGCTATATCCAGATGCACCCAGGGAACATCTTCCGTAAACTCCTGAAGGAATTTAGCCGCTGTAATGGCGCCGCCCCAACGATCCCCAACGTTTTTTATATCGGCGATTTCGCTTCGTATTTCCCTGCGGTAGGCATCGCACAGGGGGAGCTGCCAGAGCCCTTCTCCGGTAATTGGGCAGTTCTTTCTTATCCGATCAATAGTTTTCTGGTCGGTCCCCATCATGCCCCCGTTTACGTGACCCAGAGCCACAACGCAGGCCCCCGTCAATGTAGCGATATCCATAATGCGGCCGGCCCCCAGTGTGCGGGCATAGTATAAAGCGTCAGCCATAATCAGGCGGCCTTCGGCGTCCGTGTTGATGATCTCAACAGTTTTCCCCAGGTAGGAACGGACTATATCGCCGGGCTTGGTGGCTTTTCCGCCCGGCATATTCTCAACCAGAGGAATCAGCCCGATAATCGGGACCCGTGTATTCAGCCGGGAAAGGGCGACCATAGCACCCATTACCGCCGCGCCTCCCGCCATATCCCCCTTCATATCCTCCATTTTTTCGGCAGGTTTCAGGGAAATCCCACCGCTGTCGAAGGTCACCCCCTTGCCGATTAAAGCATGAACCGGCTTCCTTTTTCGCCCTTTCTCCGCCGCAGCCCGGGTTCGCATCACCAGCATCTTGGGAGGTTCTGCACTGCCGCGGCTGACCGCCAACAGCGCGTTCATCCCAAGTTTTTCCATTTCATCGCGTTCCATAACCCGCAGAACGAGGCCGGCCCGGGCTCCAGCTTCCAGAGCCCGCTCCGTAAATTGTGACGGGGTCAGTATATTGGCGGGTTCGTTGGCCAGTGTTCTCGCGAAGTTCGTAGCCTCCCCGATCTCAATGCCTCTCCGGATATTTTCCTCAATATCTTTCCCGGATACCTTATGGTCGAAAAGAATCCGGAACTTTTGGACATCCCTCTCATCCTTATCGCGAGTCTTATAAAGATCGGCTTCGTAATTGGCGTACAGAGCCCCTTCAGCCGCCATACGGGCCGCCAATCCCGGAGACTGAATCCCCCTGCATAAAAAAACGACGGACCTGCTGACGCTCGACCTGGCGATACGCACTCCCGTACCTGCAATTTCACGGAGTCTTGCCGGTGTAAACCTGGATTTTTTACCGGCCCCGACCAATAGAAGAAAACGCGCCTTCAATCCCCTGGGATTATATAACCTGCACGTATGGTGCAGTTCAGGCTTGAACTCTTTTGAATCCAGAACGGATTTCAAAAGCTCCCCGGTAGCCGCATTCAAAGACTGCAACGGGGAAGAACTACCCGGTTCATCTTCAAAAACAGGAAATATCAACATGTCACAGGCAATTTTCTTGTATTCTCCAGGTTGATGCTCTATCTGCATGAATTCCCTCCGGACGACAGAAATAAAATGAAGAGTATGTTCACCGCCTATATTTTATCGCTGCTTTGGCTTCCTTGTCCGCTTCCTTGCGGCGTTCCGTTTCTCTTTTATCGTAAAGCTTCTTCCCTTTTGCCACACCCAACTCGACTTTAACCTTTCCCCGTTTCAGATATACACGCAACGGCACCAGCGTCAGGCCCTTTTCCTGCGTTTTCCCGATAAGTTTGCGGATTTCCCCGTAGTGCAGCAACAGTTTCCGGGACCGCACGGGATCGTGATTTTCCCTGTTGCCGTGGGAATAGGGACTGATATGACAGTTGAGCAGAAACACCTCCCCTGCCCGGACCAGGGCGTAACTGTCCTTCAGGTTCAGGCGGCCTTCCCGAATTGCTTTCACTTCAGTACCCAGAAGGGCTATCCCGGCTTCCATCTTTTCCAGGATAAAATAATCGTGAAACGCCTTTTTATTTGTTGCAATCAGCTTCTCGCCTGATGGAGATTTTCCGGCCATATTTCAATCTTAACCCGCATTTCCAAAACCGGGGTATTATACACCCAAAAATTTTTGGATCCGCCCATAGAATATTTGATTATTTCCCGCCCTTTCGGCCGTTATTCAACGTTTCCAGGAAGCCTCGCACATACTCGTCGACAGCCGTTTGCCATGGGCGCATGAGAGGCAGCCCATCGCGCCTCAATCGATCGTTCCCCAGCACCGAATTGCGGGGACGGGGCGCGGGCAGTTCAAACTCCCCGGATGAAACCGGCTCGATAAAAACTTCTTTAATCCCCGCCGATTTCAAGGCTTCCTTCGCCAGCTGATGCCGGGTGCATGTTCCCCGGTTCGTGAGATGATAGGTTTCCCGGCAGTTTGCCCGGATCATCCGTCTCGTATGAGCGGCAACATCCCTGGTGTAGGTCGGGCTTCCCGTTTGATCCTCGACAACACGAAGCGCCCGCCCCTGTTTTGCCGCGGCCACTATTTTATCGATAAAATTGGTCCCGTTAGATCCGAAAAGCCACGAAATGCGAAGAATCATATGATTCGGGCAATACTTTCGGACCAGTTCTTCCCCCAAAAGCTTGGATTTGCCGTAAACGCTCAACGGGTTCGGAGCATCTTCCTCCACGTATGCTTCCGATTTGAGCCCGTCGAAAACATAATCCGTACTGTAATGAACCAGCAGCGCCCCGCAGGAATCCGCCGCTTTCGCCAGGTTTCCTGCTCCGTGACCGTTGACGCTGTACGCCTCCGCCTCGTGCGTTTCGCAATAATCCACATGCGTCAGGGCCGCGGCATTAAAGATTATTTCCGGGTGGAAGCCGTTTACCCTCTCCATGCATGCATCCAGCCGGGTAATGTCCGTCTCCGCCTGATCCACCCCCGCCACGGCACAATCGCGGCTGAATTCGGCCATAAGGTCCCGGCCCAACATCCCGAGGCTGCCAAAAACAAGAAGATTCATATCAGAGCTTTAACCCGCATTTCTCACAAAGTTTCTAATGCCTGTATAGCTTAAATGCGCGTCAGGAGCAAAGTGCCAAAAAATAAGCGGCCTGAAAATCCGGGATTTCCGGCGCGACGGGTTTCACCGTTCCGAAAGCGTCCGCTTACGCTCTTTATACATGCGCGCGTAGTAGGTCAAGTATCCCCCGCTGCGCACATGGGCGACCCATTCCGCATTCTGTCTATACCATCCTATCGTTTCCCGTAAGCCATCCTCGAAAGGGATTCGCGGACGCCAGTTCAGCCGGTTTTCCGTTTTGGTCGGATCGACGGCATACCGCCTGTCGTGGCCGGGGCGGTCTTCGACAAAAGCGATCAGTCTTTCATCCCTGCCGAGCTCTCTCAGAATTTTCCGCGCAACTTCTTTATTCTCGTATTCCTGCCGTGCGCCGATGTTGTAGATTTCCCCGTCTTCGCCATGATGAAGGACTGCATCCAAAGCGGCACAGTTATCCCTGACATGAATCCAGTCCCTTCTATAGCAACCGTCCCCGTACACGGGCAGAGGCATTGCATTCATTGCATTGCAGATAAACAGCGGGATCATCTTTTCCGGGAACTGATTCGGTCCATAGTTGTTGGAACTTCGCGCCACGATTCCGGGAAAGTTGTGCGTACGGCAATAGCTTCTCACGAGAAGATCGGCCGAAGCCTTGCTTGCGGCATAAGGGCTGTTGGGAGCAAGGGGGGAATCTTCCGAAAAAGCGCCGGAAGCTCCCAGGCTGCCGTAGACTTCATCCGTTGAGATCTGCAGGTATCGCCCGATTTTTTTCTTCCGGCATAATTCCATCAAATTGAGCGTTCCGGACACATTGGTCTGAACAAATTCCTCGGAATGAAGAATGCTGCGATCCACATGCGACTCGGCGGCAAAGTTGATCACCGCATCGATGCCTCTGTCGAGAACTGCAGCAACGGCTTCTGCATCGCAAATATCTCCCCGGACAAATTCGTAGCGAGGATCTTTCTCAACATCGACCAGGTTTTCGAGATTCCCGGCATAGGTCAGCCTGTCGAAATTTACGACCTGTATGTCGGGATGCCGATTCAAGACGTAACGGACGAAGTTCGAACCGATAAACCCGGCTCCCCCAGTAATCAATAGTTTCCGCATGGGCGCATTTTCCAGCCTGTCTTTCCAAGGGCGGTTATCAAATATCGGAACACTGTCCCGGGGAGATCCTATCTTTCTTCAATGTTCCGGCGCACAAGATTGGAAGCGCGAAGAAGGGACTCGAAGGTCCCGGCATCGGTCCACCAACCGTCAATAATGTCGTAACACATACTGCCTTTTTGGATATAGCAGTTGTTCACATCCGTAATTTCAAGTTCCCCGCGCTGTGAAGGCTTGAGAGTCTTGATAAATTCAAAAACCTCCGGGTCATACATGTAAACACCCGTCACCGCATACCTGGAAGCGGGATTCTCCGGTTTCTCAACGATTCTGACAATCTTTTCTCCCTGGATTTCCGGAACTCCGAAACGCTGAGGATCCGGGACTTCTTTCAGGAGAATCCTCGCTCCGGATCCCTGTTTTTTGTAATTTTCGACATATCCCGCGATGGAGCGTTCGAAAATATTATCCCCCAGTATGACGCATACGGGTTCGCCGTCCGCAAAAAACTCCGCCAGCGACAGTGCCGCTGCAATACCGCCTTCCCCTTCCTGGTAAGTATAATTGATATGCTTCAATCCGAATTCTTTTCCGTTTCCGAGAAGGCGCAGAAAGTCCCCGGCATTTTTCCCGCCGGTTACGACAAGGATATCCCGGATGCCGGCATCCACCAGTATTTCTACGGGATAATAAATCATCGGCTTGTTATAGACAGGCAGCAGGTGTTTATTGGTAATTTTTGTAAGCGGGAAAAGCCTCATTCCGAGGCCTCCGGCCAGAACAATTCCCTTCATTATAATTTCCTTAAAAAACGGAAGCGGCGCCCAAAACGCCCATGGCTAAACCGCATTTTTCACAACCCGAATTTTCATAAAGATTCTTGATTGTAACTCGGGCAGACTTCATACCGCGGCAGCGCAAACGAATGCGTCTGCTGCGTACCCAATTTATGTTTTGCATAAATTGGGCGCGTTCACCCCGGACTCCTCGACGCACTTAAAGCCCTGAAGCGAAGCTTCAGGCCGCCTCACGGGGTCCCCGGTCGCAAGCCGGTCAGCGAAGCGGCGCGTCCAACATCCGTTTCCACCACCTCGTTTAAGCGAAGCGACTTTAAGAGCGAAGCGGCAGAACCCTTGTGAGAAATGCGGGCTAAATCCGCGAACGTACACCCCGGCATCCGCATCTTCAGACGGGTTGTTTCGTGATGTGATTCAATAAGGCCTGTATTTTAGTAAGGGGCGAACACCGGGGCCGCCCCTTTCAGAAAAATCGTGTGAAACCCGCCCGCATCAGGAGCCTTTTGAAAAATGCGGGTTAAGGAACTTCTTCAGGATTCGGCTCTTCCGGTTCGATTACCGTAAAACCCGTCGAAGCCATATGGGAACGATTGGCGATCACATCATGGACCGCTATTTCCAGGGTATAATCCCCCGGCGTAAAATCGATCAAAGGGATCTGTGCCAACAATACCACCCGCTCCCCGGAAAAAAGCTGGATCGTGGATCCCGATAAATCCTCAACCTGCGCCAGAACCTTTTCGCCCTGTTTCAATGTATAGGTAACTTCCAGAACCGGCTTCAGGTCGGTCTGGTCGATTGCCACATTATAGATCTGCATGTACGGAATCAGGTTCTGTCCCGGGAGATACTCGGTATGCACCATGGGAACAACCTTAAGATCTCCGAGAACATACTGTTCTAATCGATCCATACTGACAGGGGCCTTCTTGACCGAACGGGCAAGAATGATGGAACTCGACTGCAGTACTCCTTCACCATATTTAGGGACTACGATTGGAATTGTCTGTGTCCCCATTTTTTCACTGTTAACGTCTTTCAATACCAGATCGAGCTTGTATCTCTGCCCCGGCGCAAGAGAAATAATTTTCTGGAACTGCGAGCGCTGATCTTTGCCCTTATCGAAATTCTCATCCGAAAATTCAGCGGCTATCTCTTCTTCAAATTCCCACGCAATACGGCCGGTAAGCGTAGTTACCATTCCATATACGTTCAGGGACGCCCTGTTTACATCCATTTCCTTTTTAAATTCCAGATTTGCATTGTTGACATCCACAGTGATCGGCACCAGGACTTTATCGGAAGAAAGCTTGACGTAATCCGTCCGGACACTGTACGGAAGCGGATTGTAGCTGACACGGGTGGATACCGCTACTTTCAAATCCTCATATTTAATCTGCGGGGGTCTCTGCAGATTGAAATACTGTTCCATCCTGGAGAATGGCGAATCCTTCTCCCACATGTTGGCCCTGTTGGGGTTGGTTTCATCGTGCCAGGCTGCAGGATTCAGGTAGGGCCGGTCTCTCTTGTCCGCCAGGCCCAGTTCCTCGGCCGTTGTCAGCCCGACACCCGGCACATGGGTCAACGCATCTTTTTCGCCGGGATCCATAGCCAATCTGTATTCACCGCTGTTGGTCGGATCGACGAATTCTATTTCTATATCGGAGCCTACCCCTTCTATATTCCGGTACCACCATCGCTCCCAGGGCACGGTGGAGGTCATGCCTCCGCCCTCGCTTCTCCTCCGGTAATACATGCCTCCTGTAGGATGGGTTTCCTTCTCATCCGGCGGACCGTACATGATGTATATCCGCCCTCGGTCGGTTCTCCAACCGTCGACACCTGAGGAGAAATGCTGGTTTGCATAGGCAATGCGGCGATAATGCTCTTCCCGAAACGGATTATAGCTGAGACGCTGGTCGGGATTTCTGCGAATCCAGAACTGCTCAATAAAATTCTCGCGTTCCTCGTCATTCCTCAAGGCTTTAAAGGTCGCCTTTTCATCCTCTGTAATGAGGTAAACGACATCCTCCTCAATCCATTTTTTATAGTAGTTAACCTGGTCCCCCCCGTCTTTTCCCGACGAACCGGCCGTGGAAGAACCAAACAGGACGGCACTGCTGTTGCAGTTGAGGCCCAAAAAGGCAAAAAGAATGATGAACCTCGAGAAACGCATGCTGAAACCTCCAAACAGATGGATTCAATAGCAGTTATTATAAAAAATACGCATTTTCGAGTCAATGCAGGGGGCCCATTTAGGTCTCATTCAATCCTTCCCCTGGAAAGCCGGAGCGAAAATGCAGGTTAATCTTCATTGCAAATCCGGGTTTGAGATGCCAGTATTTGCGATTGATAATTGTCAATAGCCGGTCAGTGCCTCACCGGAGTATGCAGCGGAACCGCATAAGACAGGCGAGAATGCGCCGACGCGACAAAGGCGCTGCGATAAATTCATTCCCACATGGGAGCAGCAGGCTAAAGCTCATATGTTTTTATACGCGAATGCCTGATATTGGTTGAAAGAAAATTCTATGAAGAAATCACCTGGTAAAAAAACTATCGTCTCCGGAATTCAACCATCGGGGAATCTCCACCTGGGCAACTATTTTGGAGCCGTCCGGCAATACAAGCAGTTCATAGCGGAAGGGCATGAATGCTATTACTTCCTTGCGAATTACCATGCACTCACTTCCCTCCGGGACAGAAACCGGATGCTGGAACTGACACGCAGTACGGCCGCGGATTTCGTGGCACTCGGGCTGGATCCCGAACGCTGCGCCATTTACCTGCAGAGCGATCTCCCGGAAGTATGCGAGCTTCAGTGGCTGCTGACCACCGTAACCCCAATGGGACTGCTCGAACGCTGCCATGCCTATAAAGATAAGGTGCAGCAGGGGATATCGGCCGATCACGGCCTGTTTGCCTACCCGGTACTGCAGGCGGCCGACATTTTGATCGTCCGAGCCGACAGTGTCCCCGTCGGCCAGGATCAGAGGCAGCATATTGAA
>CAZPHK010000108.1:0-16289 GCA_964586015.1 uncultured Acidobacteriota bacterium
CAAAGTAGGCGGACAGGATCGTTGAAGTGGGCAGTTTGTGTATTTCGGGCAGATTTTTCGCGTTGATCCCCAGCTCGGCGAGCAGCACTTCGGCCGCCTTTGTCGCCTCGTCCCGTTCTCCCATCCGGACTCCCGGTCCGCTCTCGATGACGGCCGCATGAAACAGGCCTTCGGCCGGAGGACTGGCCAGCAGCATGGACACTTTTGCGCCGCCGCCCGATTCGCCGAAGATCATGACCCTGTCGGGATCTCCTCCGAACCGTTCGATGTTGTCGCGCACCCACTCGAGGGCGAGGATGATGTCCAGCTGACCGGCGTTGCCGGAATGCGCGTATTCCGGACCGCCGATATCGCCGAAATGCGTGTAGCCGAAAACATTCAGCCGGTGATTGACGCCCACCATGACGGCGCCGCGCCGCGCCAGGTTGGTGCCGTCATAGAGCAGGTCCGATGACGAACCGGAGGAAAATCCGCCGCCGTGCAGCCAGACCATGACCGGACGTTTTTCGGCTGAATCCAATGTGGGCGTCCAGATATTGAGAAACAGGCAGTCTTCGCTCTCCGGAGGCGCGACCCGGAAACCGTCGGAAGCCCAAAGGATCCAGGTCAATTCCGATTCCGGTGCGGCGACGCCCACGGTAGCCGGGTTGGTCTGTGGCGCACGGTAGCCATAGCCGGAGGCGTCCCGGATCCCGGTCCAGGGTTCGGGCGGCTTCGGCGGCATGAACCGGTTCTGTCCCGCGGTGGAAGCGCCGTAGCGAACGCCGCGGAAGGTATAGATGCCCTGGTTGAGATAGCCGCGGATTTTGCCGCAGGAAGTTTTTACGACGGGATCGACCGGCGGCGTTTCCTCCTGTGCCGTTTTGCATCCCGGGGAAAAGCCGACCGCAAGACCGCCGGCCGTGAATGCCATGGTGCGAAACAGGGTACGGCGGCCGACAGGCTGCCCCAGTATGGAACCTTTGAAATTCTTGGCGTCGCTCTTCATAGAATCTCTCCTTTACGGACGTACAACGTGGCGGACAAATGGATTGATTCGCCTACCATAGAGCAAAACCGGCCTGTTAACAATAAAATGGTGAAGTTTTAAACCGACACCTTTTTGCGGAGAAAGGCGTGCTTAAGATGCATAATCAAACATTTCCTTCAAGGCCGATTTCCCCGGCCACGGTCCGCATTCCCGTAATGGTTTCGGTAATGAGTTCGGAAAGATCCATGCCAAGGAGCGCGGCGCCTTTTTCTATTACTTCGCGGTTCACGCCCGCGGCAAATCTTTTGTCTTTCCACTTTTTTTTAACCGATCGGGCTTCCATGTCCAAAATGCTCCTCGAAGGACGCACCAGTGCGGAGGTGGTCACCAGGCCGGTCAGTTCGTCCACGGCATACAGGGTTTTTTCCAAAAGACTCAGAGGTTCTTCGTCGGAGCATATTCCCCAGCCGTGACTTACGACCGCCCGGATGTATTCCCCGGGCCATCCGGCTTCTACAAGCAGCTCCCGGCTTTTCCGGCAATGCTCTTCCGGGAATCTTTCGTAGTCCAGATCGTGAACCAGCCCGACGATGCCCCATTTTTCTTCATCCTCCCCGTTTTTGCGCGCCATGTGACGCATGACGGCTTCCACCGCGAGCGCATGCTTCAGGAGGCTTTCATTCGAATTGTACCGGCGGAGAAGCTCGAAGGCCTCCTGCCTCGTAGGGATATGTGTTTCCATGAAGACGAGTATATCCGTCTGCCGGTCCGGGCACAATACCTCAGGGGAACTGTCGAGTAATCGAGAAGCTGCGGATACATGAATAAAAGTTCCGAATAAATGTCAGTTTTTGTGATGCAGGTCGCATTTTTCCTTTTTCGATTATGTTCTTATATGGAGGAGAAAAAAGGGTGAATTTCCAAGCAGTGTACGGAAAGACACGGAATATAGAACAAATAAAACATCCCCCCGATAAAACAGCACCTGGAAAAACATCCCCCATGTATTTCGGAAAACCGGATCGACAGGAATAAGCATTTGACATTCGGGCACAGCCGGCCCCCTTACAGGTTTTTGCAGTATCCATTTATAGAGGCTCAGGGCGGGTGCCGCGACGACAGAGCGAAAGGGAAGAACATGAGCGGATATTTTTCATTGTCATTACCCGGTGTACGGATGCGGAAGTACATCGGCATCCTGTGGGTGTTAATTCTTTTGATATGCCCTTTCAATTCGGCTTTTGGAGGGGATATTGTCGTATGGGGAGACAGCGGGCCCAGTCAGTTCGCTCCGGAGGATGGAGACGATTTCGTGGATGTGTCCGCGGGTGTGTACCACAGCCTGGCGCTGCGAACGGACGGAACAATTCAAACCTGGGAAGATACGGTAACCCTGCAGAGTCTGTTGCCGGTTGAAAATGATTTTGTCGCTGTGTCCGCCGGCGCGCACCACAGCCTGGCGCTGCGGGCGGACGGTTCCATCGTCGCCTGGGGGGATAACCTGTACAGGCAGGCGGAACCTCCGGCAGGGAATGACTTCGTGGCGATTGCCGCCGGGGTGGAACACAGCCTGGCGCTGCGGGCGGACGGTTCGATTGTCGTCTGGGGCAACAGATCTCTAGGCCGGGGAAATTCTCCGGCAGGGAATGATTTCGTGGCGATTGCGGCAGGGTATTATCACAGCCTGGCGCTGCGTTCGGACGGAACGATAGCGGCCTGGGGGTATAGCGGATATGGCCAGGCGGATCCGCCTGAAGGGAATGATTTCGTGGCGATCGCGGCCGGAGACCATCACAGCCTGGCGCTGCGTTCAGACGGGTCGATTGTCGCCTGGGGGCAGAATTTTTACGGCCAGGCGGAGTCTCCCGCCGGGAATGATTTTATAGCCATTGCCTGCGGATCCTATCACAATCTGGCGCTGCGGGCGGATGGAACGATTTACGCCTGGGGAGATGACAGGTACGGCCAGACGGATGTCCCGGAGGGGGACGGCTTTATAGGCATTGCCGGAGGAGATACCTTCAGCATGGCCCTTAAGGAATCGCCGTTGTCGGTATTGACGGTTACCATTGATATAAAGCCGGGATCGAATTTCAACAAAGTGAACCTGAGATCCATGGGTGTCATTCCGGTAGCAATTCTGAGTTCGGGATCCTTTGATGCAACAACCGTGGATCCGGCGACGGTCACTCTCAATGGCGCCGGAGTGCAGGCTGTCGGCAGAAAACAAAAACTTATGGCGCATATGGAAGATGTAAACATGGATGGATTCGTCGATCTCATCTGCCAGATAAATACCCGGATGCTGTCATTGGAGCCCGGGGAATCGATCGCCGTACTCCAGGGAAACACCTATGACGGCACGGCGATAGAAGGAGAGGATTTTATCGACGCGGTCAACCCTCCGGCCCAAAGACATAGCCGATTTTCTCGTTCGTTGAAATGTAAGAAAAGATAATAAGAAATATTAAAGAGGAAGCGGCTCAGCCTGCGACGAAGCAGGATGCCGCTTTCCTCCCGGGCCGAAAATATATCCTGAATCGGTTGATCTATTTGAGATTTCTGGAAGGGACGGAATAGATTGCAAATCCCGATATGAGCAGCGGGATGGAAAACAGGATGAACAGGTTGCCGTTGGACAGATTCAGGTCCGACAGCATCCCGAAAAGAGCCGGTCCGGCTATGGCTCCGAAGCGTCCCGCTCCGATCGCCCATCCTACGCCCGTCGCCCGGATTTCGGTTTCATAAATCCGTGTGGCCGCGGGATAGTAGCCGATAAAACCGCCCTGGACGCTTATTCCGATCAGCAGAATCATAATTAGAATCACGACATAACCGGGCGAAAAGTTGCCGTAGGCCACCATGATCACAAAGGCGACGATCAGGAAGGTGAACATCAATTTTCTTAAATTGAACCGGACTGTAAGCCAGCCTATGGCGACACATCCTATAAAAGCGCCGACATTGAGGACCGTTCCGGAATAGGTGGCCATTTTATAGGGCATACCCGATTCCTCGGCAACGGTCGGCACCCAGCTTAACAGGGTGTACAGGGTCATGAATCCGAAGAAGATACCGATAAACAACCGGATTGTGGATGCCCTGTATTGATCCGAGAACAAGGTGCGCACCCCGGGTTTCCGGATGATTCTCCGGGACGGCAGGCTGTCGATTTTCTCATGCCCCATTCTGGCCAGTATCCTGTTGATGCGCTGCAGGGCGTTTCGGGGCTGATATTTCGATAAATAATCTATTGATTCGGGCATGAAAAAAAGGATCATGAGCAGCATGGCCCCGGAGAAAATTCCGGCCGAAAGGTAGGCGAAGCGCCAGCCGTACAGGGGCACGGCCCAGGCGGCGTAAAAGCCCATGAAGGTGGCGCCGATGGGGTATCCGGCCTGGACGAAGCCGACAGCGAGGTCTTTTCGTCTGTCGCTGGAATATTCCGAGGCGATTGCGGCCATCGTGGGAAGCAGGCCGCCGATTCCCAGTCCCGCCATGAATCGAAACGCCAGCAGCTGGTAGTAGGAGGTCACGGTCGAAGACAGAAGCATTCCGAGCGTTTCCAGGCTCATGGCGTATATGAATAATTTTCTTCTGCCGATCCTGTCCGCCAGGGGCGCGATGAGAAGGCAGCCGAGAGTCATGCCCGCGAGACCGAAGCTGAAAATATACCCCTGCTGGGTTTTGGTCAGGAGCCATTCACTGAAAACTTTTGTGTTGGTATAGGAGACGACCAGGACGTCTATCCCGTCATTCATGTTCAATATGAAGCACAGGACCACCAGGATGACCTGATAGGGCGTCATCGGAGTTCTGGCGATCAGATCTTCTATATAATTGTCCTGGCGGTTGTCGTTCATGGCTGTGAAAAATCCGGCTGTTAAATTCACTCCCCGGGAATATTTATAGCCCTTAAATTCGACGATGAAGGGCGAACACAAGGTTCGCCTCTACCGAAGACCGCAGGTGCCGTCCTTGCAGGTTACGGGAGACGGCATCCGGATCGGCCTCTCGTCGTAGCGGATGCCGTTTTCGGGAATCCACTTGTCGATGGAAACGGTCTGCGTGTACGTGAAGTCAGTGGTTGTGAACATCGGATTCCATTCTCCCCCCACGACGACCAGGTTGACCGTGGAAGGCCGCATGAAGGGTCCGGCCGGCTTTTTCAAATGCTCAAGGAGCCATTGGCGGAAGTCCTCCTTGGTTTGGAAGCCTTCCTGCTCCTTCAGATTCTTGGCGACCAGCGGATCCATCACGAATGTTCCGCCGGGAATCATGGATGCGATGCCGTTCATGACCTCGGCCATCCGCTCGGAACAGGGCATGCCGCCGATGCTCATTCCCAGATGGTTGACGTTCCATCCCCGGAAAAGGCTGACCGTGCTTTCTTCGGCCTTGAAGCCCTTCTCCACGTGAAGCGGTTCCCACGGGGATTCCTCTTCATTTTCGCCCGCGAACATGTTGTTGTAGTTGGTCACGTTTCCGAACGTAGCCGTGAAATTATCGTTGATGCGGGCGTTGCCGAAATTGAAGCTCATCAGGGTGTAGGCCCGGCCGATAACGGAGTTTGCGAAATTGAAAGGGCTGAAGGCTCCGGAACCGCAGTTGATCGCGATCTGATTTCGTATGGGTCCGTTGACGATGACCATCCTCCCGAAAGAGGTGGTCGAGCTGGGCATGGACGGCTCCTGGCCGGCAGCCAATGCGAGAATCACCGGGAAATGCTCCGGCCTCGCCCCGGCCATTACCGCATTCACCGCGACTTTTTCCACCGTATACTCGTAGCGCTCTTCATGGGTTGTGACGGACATCCTTCCCACGACCTCGTCCGGAGGGTGGTCGGTCCCGGTCAGCATTTCCGCGACCTTTTCCTCGGTGGGCAGCACGATCGGCATGCCGTCCGTCCATCCGTTTTCAATGAACATCCGTTTGTAGTTTTCAACGGTGTCTCTTTTCAGCAGCCGCGGTCTTTTGGGTCTTTTGGCCACCCTGGGATTTTTCTCGTCTTCGGTCAGGGGCAGGGTCAGGGCATCCACCATTTCCTGCATGAGAGGCCTGCCGGTGACGGGATCGTCTCCCTCAACGTAACCGCGCAGGATTTCCTTCGACATCCACCCGACGGGATAGGGAGGGTATGCAAACCGGATGGGCATGCCGTGGCTTTCCGTATCGCGCGCGACATAGTTGGCGAACTTGGCGGTGACAACCGCGCAGGTGGGTACGCGGTGGGTGTGTTCGAGTGTGCGGCAGAATTCGGCGATACTCGCCGAGCAGCCGTCTCAGCCACCGACCCCGACTATGGCGGCGTCCCCATTTTCCGCGATCTCGGCCCACAGGGCGGGGTCGTCCGTGAAGATCATGCCCTGTGTGCTGCGCAGTTCAATTTTCACGGAAGGCATGTTCCTGGCAAACCACCCGGCGGCCTGCTCGTTGAAATCCCTGGCCCCGTGGAATCCCGTTTCAACCAGGTAGACAACCTTTCCATCGAGGCCGTCCAGGCGGGGCGCCATCAGCTGTCCCTCCATCGACGCCAGATCCTGGGTCGGCTGGCGATAGGGGTCCAGAACGACGCCGGTATTTTTCGAAGTGGGATCCGAGACGCGTCCGAAAATACCGGACGGCTGGCCGACCGGATCCAATACATTGTCCAGCACATGCTTTTCCTTCATGGCAATCCTCCCGAATAAATGCTCTCCGATTCTACAACGGATTGGTAAATCAATGCCAACATCCCTGAAATGCGATGCAAGGGCGAACCCGGGTTTCGCCTAAGACGGGTCCGATAAATCTTGAAATATATGTGAAAACGAAACGCTAAATGATTTGACTGCGAAAGTCGGGCGAACACCAAGGTTCGCCCCTGCAATGAAATGTTTTTATTTGGTTGCAGTCCCGCCTTTTAAGACGGTAAGGTAGTGCGATCTATGAGCGACATTGCCGATTCGCCTACTGCAGGCAAAGCGACTGATTCTCCGGGGTACCCGGCGGCCGGGTATGGCTGGTATGCTGTTATCATTCTGTACCTGTGCTACACCTTCTCCTTTGTCGACCGGGCAATCATTACCTATCTCGTCGAACCGATTAAAGCGTATCTGCTGATCAACGATACTTATTTCAGCCTGCTTTCGGGCCTGTCGTTTGTCGCCTTCTATGCTTTTTTGGGCGTCCCGGTGGGCCGGCTGGCCGATGCCCGGTCCCGGCGCAATCTTCTGCTTGTGGGCGTTGCGGTGTGGAGCACCATGACCGTCCTATGCGGCCAGGCTTCCACCTTCTGGCAGCTGTTTTTCACCCGCATGGGCGTTGGTATTGGTGAGGCGTGCCTTGTACCCTGTGCATACTCCCTGATCACGGACTATTTCCCCCGGGAAAGACGCAGCCTGCCGCTCACGATTTTTTCCGGCGGCATCATGCTCGGAGCCGGAGTAGCAAACGTCTGTGGCGGTATGGTGGCCCAGTACGCACAAAGCAGCGGCCCGAGAGAATTCCTGTTTTTCGGTACGGTCCAGCCCTGGCAGCTGGCCTTTATCCTTGTAGGTCTGCCCGGAATATTTTTTGTAGTAGCCATTGCGACAATCCGGGAACCGGCACGGCACGAGCAGAAAGGCAAACCGGACAGCGCTTTAATGTTCCGGTATCTTTACCGGCACCGGGCCACTTTCAGTTCTCTCATCGGCGGGACGACATTCGGGGCCATGGCTAACATGGCCATGCTGGGATGGGCGCCCGTCTGGCTGGAGCGCCGCTTTGCATGGAACAAAGCGGAAATCGGATCCTGGCTGGGGATCACCATTTTTGTGTTTGGAACGGTTGGGCTTACACTGGCGGGCTCCCTGGCAAACAGGTATATTCGCGCAGGAAAGAAGACGGTTTATGTCAAGATAATGATGGCGGCTGAGGCCCTGGTTATCATTCCGCTCATTCTTGCGCGCGTTTACGACAATCCATACTGGGTGCTCGGCTGTATCGGAGGAACTATTTTCTTCACCGGTATGCCCAGCGGCCTCGGGCCGGCGGCCCTGCAGGAGATCACGCCCAATGAAATGCGGGGCCAGGTGACGGCAATCGCCTTCCTCATCCTGGCTCTGGTAGCAACAACCCTCGGCAACACCCTTGTCGGATTGCTGACGGACTATGTCTTTGTTGATGTAAAAGAAGTGCGATCGTCCGCCGTTATTGTCGCCGTTTTCGCGACGGTTCTGGGCTTAATCATCCTCCGCCTGGGCCTGCGCGCCTACGAACGCACGGCAGAGGAGAACCAATCCGCCTCGTAGATGCGGGGCGAACACAAGGTTCGCCTACCAGCAATAATGAAGAAACAACAAAATAATCGGGCTGTTGACTCCAAATCAGCAGAGGGCGAACACAGGGTTCGCCCCTACGGTGATTGAGGATCATTTTCTGCTCAGGCGGTCCCTGACCTTTTCCCACGATCCCGTAATCAGGAAACTCTCGTCCATGTCCGCCACCATCCGTTCGAATTTCCGGATGGGGATTGAGAATGTCAGGCATTCCGGCGGGACGCCGGGACGGGCCGATACGTCGAACATGCCCAGAACGGCTCGCGGGCGGTCGGATGCGCATTCCGCCATCGGGATCTGCACAATGGTGGCGCAGCCGGCTCCCATCGGGCAGAACACGGCTTCGTTGGTCGGTTCGTCGTAGTTGGCGAGCGTAAACAGGCCGGAGAGCACGTCCGGCGGGGCGAAGAATATGACGACCTGCGGCTCTTCCTCATCGGTCAGCGAATCCCAGCGCTTGAATACAACGTATTTGGCAGGGGCCGTGAAAGTGGGGGCATTGTTGAACAGCTCCTTCACCAGCTCGGGGGTTTTCTTATACCGTTCCCCTTCGAGTTTTCCCGGGATGCCGCAGGACAGAAAGTATTCGAAGTCCGGCATCAGGCTCCGGGTAAAGCCGAGATAGCGTTTCCCGCCGAAGCACCCCAGCGATTTTGTGTCGAAGGCCAGAGTGTTTCCCTGCCGGATGGCGGCGAGATCGTCGATGAAGCAGTGATGCCCTTCCCCTGCCGCTTTTATTCTGTGAACCGGTATCTGGCCGGCGTCGTCGGTGTAGTAAAACGCAATCGGCAGATCGGCGCCGGGAAAATATTTATTCCATCGTTCTGTAAACTTCTGTTTCAGTCCTGGTAGCATGACCGTGTTCCTCCTAAAGGATAAAATCTTCAAACTTCGTATCGAGGATCAATCCGAAGTGTTCGGCAAGCGCCTCCATGTATGGAGGACCCGGAGGCAGGGTTCTTGCTGTACTCCGGCCGTCCCGATAGACGTTCAGCTCCATATCGTTAAGCGTAATCCTCCCCCATGTTTTGGGTAATACACATATTTTTTGAATTCGGAATAGAGAGCCGGGCCAGGTGGACGTGAAATGGTTCGACATTTCAATGTCGGCATCCAGCGTCAGCTGGTCCGTGAATGTGTAAAGATCGATGAAAGTTCTCCTGCTTTCTTTCTGCAGCACCCATCCGTAATCCGGATCCCGACGGAGCCTATAATGCTCCCCATATTGTTCATACGTGTGATCCGGGACCAATGGAATCGGCAGGCGCAGTCCCGGCCCCCCGAAACCGGCGTCGGCGAGCCAGTCGGTTCCGGAAATCGTCACAATCAGCACTTGGTGCGTATGCGCTGTCGGTTCCGGCAGGGTGTAGAGGACGCGCGCCAGTCTGGGGCGGACGGTGAAATTCAGGGCTTTCAATGCCAGATGCAGAATCCCGTTAAGCTCGAAACAGTAGCCGCCCCTTTTCCTTACAAGTAATTTGTTTATAAGATCTCCGGGTTTCAGAGAGATTGTTTTCCCTAAATGGATGTCCAGGTTTTCAAACGGGATGGAAAAAACCTGGGCTGCATGGAGTTCTTTCAACCCGTTTTCATCCGTACCGGGAGTATTTTTCAGCTCGATGCGCTCCAGATATGCACTCAGGGGAAAGTCCACCCTTTTCATATTTTTCGATATCTCCGCTTCGAGTTCCTTTACAGAGTGGTAAAGGAGCCGTCGGGTCGGCTGTATCCGCTGACATTGCCTGGTTGGGTAATCTCGTCTATTAAATGCGTCTTTTCCGGATCGAACACCACTCCCAGGCCCGGCCTGTCGTTGGGGTGGATTTTCCCGTTCCGGAAATCGTAGCCTTCCTTCAGGTAAGCGGGCAGACCGCTTGTAAGGACCTCGTTCAAAACAGGCCCGGAAAAAGCCGTAACCGCGTGAATCACGGCGGCGGTCGCTATGGGCGCCGTGAAATGGGGGACGAGGCCGATATAGTGCGTTTCGCACAGCGCGGCGATCTTCATGTATTCCGTGATGCCGCCGACGTTGGGTATGGCTACCCGCAGATGATCGATGAGCTCCTGTTCCACCAGAGGCTGCGTGCCGTCCCATCGGTCGCCGAACTGCTCTCCCGCCGCAATCGGAACACTTGTCCGGTTGCGCAATGTTCGGAACGCGGTCGGATCCGTGACGGCCCTGAGCGGATCCTCCACAAAAAATGGGTTCAGGGGGGCGATCAGGTTGCAGAGCCGGATCGCATCGGCAAGGTCGAAACGGGTGTGCGCATCCAGTATCCAGTCCCCTTTCGGTCCCACGCCTTCCCGGACCTCGGCGCAGACTGCCGCTGTTTCCTCCACTGCGCGACGGCTGTCGAAAACGCCCCCTTCGGGCTCGATGCCGTGGAAACGCACGGCGCGAAAACCCTGATCCATCACCCGGCGGGCGGCCGCTCTGGCTCCCAGGATGTCCAGCGTCCCGTAGGACTGGTAGCACTCCACGTGATCCCGGGACCTGCCCCCGAGCAGTTGATAAACAGGAACATCCAGGGCCTTTCCCTTGATGTCCCACAGCGCGCAGTCGAGGGCCCCGAGCGCGTGCAATTTTTCGCGCCCCGGCGGGTAAAAAGTCCCGCGGTACATCCTCTGCCAAAGATGCCCGGTTCTGAAAGGATCCTGTCCGACAATGGATCCGGCGCAGTCCTGAAGCATGTCTTTGGTGCCGCCCTGCCCGACGCCCGTAATGCCGGCGTCCGTTTCGACAGCCACGATGATCGCGCTGTGGTTCAGCCACCCGCTTCTGCCGGATGTGTCTGTCGGATTGTAGACCCGAACTTTGGTGATTTTCATGTCCGACGTCGCGGAATGCGCTCTGCGGGCAAGGCCGGCCGATGCGACGGCTCCCAGCAGTGAAGATTGCAGAAATGTGCGGCGTTGCATCCTTGAGCTCCTTTCCGGATTCCAGAAATGCGGGTTAAAGATCCCCGCGCATATCTTTCAGGGCGGGAAACTCTCTCCGGTAAGAAAGAAGATCCTGAAGATCGATCTGCGCCTCGATACACCCTTCGGCCGATCCGGCGTCTTTGAGGATTTTTCCGCGCGGGTCTATTATCCGGCTTCTGCCCGAGTATGCGTGATTGGGGTCCTTCCCGCAGCGGTTGACCCCGATCACGTACGACTGGTTTTCGATGGCGCGCGCCTTAAGCAGGTTTATCCAGTGGCTTTCCCGGGCGGCAGGCCAGTTTGCGATTACGGCCAGCACCTGAGCGCCCTGTCTTGTAGCTGCACGGAAGGCCTCCGGGAAGCGGAGGTCGTAGCAGATGAACGGGGCGACCTTGAATGCATTGCAGGCGAAGGTTTCTATCCCCGTTCCCGGCGCATAGTGATCGGTCTCCCCCGCGTAGGAAAACGGATGCAGCTTGCTGTACCGCGCCAGTTCCCTTCCCGTAGGTTTGTAGATGACGGCCTGGTTGAGGCCGCGCCCGTCTTCGCAGCGGGTCACGACTCCCGCGAGGACGTATGCCTTATAGCGGGCGGCGAGACTGGAGAGAAATTTCTGCGTAGTCCGGTCCCTGTCGTCCGTAACGGCATCCACGTTCATGCTGAAGCCGGTGGCGAACATCTCGGGCAAAACGATCAACGAGCCCGGGGACGGGGATGCCTTCTGAAGAAGCGTGCGGACATTCGCGTGGTTTGCCTCCTTGTTCTCCCAACGGATATCGAGTTGACAGCCGATTGTTCTCATCTTTTCTCCCGCCTTGAAGTCCTTGATATCGATTGCAAAAAAATTTCAGATTACAGGCAGAGGATATTGGAAATACCTTTAACCAGCCTGCCGATGCCCTGCGCCACCGTTTCCTTCTCCAGAGCGCCGTAGGAAATGCGCAGGTAGCATCCCCGGTCCATTCCGAATGTGGTCCCGGGTATGGCGGCCACTCCATATTCTTTTATAAGTTGCGAGACCAGGTCCATCGGATCCATGGACGTATCCAGGCGCAGCAGGAAGTAGAACGCTCCTTTAGACGGCGGTATCGTGCAGACTTTCCCGATACGGTCGAGCTCGTCCAGAACAAGCCGGCGGACCTCGGCCATCTCCCGGACATAGGGCGCGCAATAGGCGCAACCGGCTGATAGCGCACCGGCGGCGGCGGCCTGGGAAATCAGCGACGGGCATATCAGGATGGTGTCCTGGACTTTCTGGACCGGCAGAAACAGCTGCTCCGGCAATGCCATGTAGCCGATTCGCCAGCTGGCGAAACCGTAGGCTTTCGATAAGGAAAAAAGAGAAATGGTGTGCTCCGGGCTTCCTTCGATGGAACCGGGAGAAAAATGTTCGGCACCCTCATAGGTGAAGTATTCGTAGGCTTCGTCGTGAATGTGGTAGATGCCCCGGTCCCTGCAGAGCGCGTTCAGCGTCCGAAGGATCGACTCGTCGTACACGGCCCCTGTCGGGTTATTGGGAGAAATGGTGACGACGGCCCGTGTTCTGGGGGTCATGGCTTTTTCGATTGCTTCCAGATCCGGCTGACAGTTGGCGTCGGTTTCAACCGCCACCGGTTTGGCATTGGCCATGCAGATTGCCATCTCGTGGTTGAAGTAATAGGGCTTGAGGATAATGATTTCGTCCCCCGGATCGGCCACGGCGTAGACCGCGTTCATAAAACCCATATTGGCGCCGGCGGTGACAAAAATCCGGGTGCCGTTTCCGGACTCGATCCCGTTCTCGTCCCGGAGCTTCTTTTCGAGCGCCCGGCGCAGCTCCGGCGTCCCGTCGACGGCGTCGTACTTGTTCCGGGGATTTTCGAGAAATCCGGCTACGCTTTCAAATGCCTGCCGCGGCGGGCCGTAGTGGACGACTCCCTGCCCCAGTGAAATAGTGCCCGGATGATCTCGAATCAGCCGGCCTACAATTGGAATAACGGGCGACTGAACATCCTGCATGCGCTCGGATAGAAACATCTATTAGCACCTCAGAAGAGCCATAACGTTAACCGTGAATCCGTTACCCGGCGCTTTCAGACGCGGCGTTTTTTCCGGCCAGCAAGCCCTGAACGATGCATCGGGCCAGCCCGTGCTGGCTGAAGCCCCCGGCGGATTCCCCACCGCAGTAGAGACCGGGAATGACCTCTCCCTGCAGGTCCACTACCTGGCAGCGGGCGTTGATCCGGAGACCGGCCCTTGTATCGTGAAGCGCCGGTGTAGCCCAGGCCGCGTAAAAAGGGGCTTGCAGGATTTTATATTTCGGCGACGGCTTTCCGAAATCGACATCTTTTCCGGAGTCGACGAAAGAATTGTAGCGTGCCACGGTTTTATTCATTATATCCGGGGGAATCGGTTCTTTCTGATGCTTCATGACAATCTTGCCGGCCAGTTCTTCGATGGTATCGGCGCTGAAAAAAAATCCGGCATCGGTATCGACATTTGGAGGCGCAGGATTCCATCCCTCCCGGGCGACTGCATCCGAATCGAAGATGGCCCATATCGGGCCGCCGCCGTTGGAACCGTCTCCGGTCCCGGCCAGGGCGGCATTCAGAAAATTGTTCGGAGCGTATGCGATATTTTTGGCGTTGAGATAGCTGCCGGGGATGTAGGGATCAACCCTTTTATAATTGTTGGCCGTGAACTGGCCGCCTGTTTCATCGTAAAATCTCTTCCCCAGCCGGTTTACCAGAATCACATCCTGCCAGTCGCGGACGCTCAGCCCCGAAGCCCGGGCGCGATCGAATACCGGGCTTGCAGGCATCCACTTCAGGTTGGCGTAATTGTACTGGCATCCGATGGTGCCTGGTTTCGTGAGGGCAAAGCCGAATTCTCCCGTCTGGTTGTACAGGCCCCATAGGGACGCGCCGATGGCCATGGCCGCCAGTTCCCCGCTGGCATCCTGGGTGGACCAGGGTTCTCCGGCCAACCCGCAATATTCTTCCGTAAGGCGCGGATCGAACATCCTGCGAAAATTCACATTACCTGTAGACCCGCCTGTGCCGATAATGACGGCCTTTTTTGCGCCGATATTCAGAGCGGCGTCCTTATTGAATGCCTTGATGCCGAGCACACGGCCTGAGGCCGGTTCTTCCCGGTAAATGCCCGTCATTCTGTGTTCGAGCAGGATCCCGACGCCCGCCTTCCGGGCGGCCGTTTCCAGCGGACGCATAAGTCCTATACCGGACGAACTGATAGCCTGGATTGACGGGTCGACGGGTCGGCCCGTCTGAATCAGGGGCCAGGCCATGGCTGCGGCGTGCATCTCCCTGGGAACGGAGTTGCCGATGGAAATGCCTCCGAAGTCGTCGGGATCCTTATCCACGAAAATAACGCCGTGGTCCACGAGCCATTCGAAAGCGGGCGCGTTGAAGTCCGCGAAAGCCCGGACGATTTCCCTGTCGTTGTACCGGTAGTCCGGAAATCCGTTGGATTGTACGATGGACCAGTCCGTGTTGTCGGAAAAGACCAGGTCGGGCGAATCCTCAATCCCGGCTTTTTTCTGCGCGCTCGTCCCGCCGCCCAGAGGCACGTTGCCGCCGCTGACAATGGCGTGCCCGCCGATGTCGAAGTTCGACTCGACCAGAATCACGGAAGCTCCCGATTCCGCTGCGATGATTGAGGCAGGAAGCCCGGTGGCTCCCGCTCCGATGACGACAACATCCGCTTCCATATCCCATTTAACGGATGCATCGCGGGTGCATGAAGAAGCCTGAAGCAGCAATCCGCCGGCTGCCCCGGCCGTGCCGGCAACAGCCGCGCGTTTAATGAATTCCCTTCGGGTGGGATCTTTTTTGGGCATGCCTTTTCCTCCCTTCGACCGGCGACTGAGAAGCCGGCTGATGAATGGCGTGAAATGCTCGGGTCAAACACGCTCCACTATATCTGCACACACGCGCATAAAGCAACCGATGGGAGAGACTCCTTATACGGATCAGGAATATGAAGGGATCACATTCTGATTTGTTCCTACTCATAACGGAGAGATTCGATAGGATCGAGCCGGGCGGCTTTGACAGCAGGCCAGACCCCGAAGATCAGCCCTACCCCGGTTGAAACGGCAAGACCCGACAGCACCGCCCATGCAGGGGGAATGGCTGGAAGACCACTGATGAAAGACGCCAGTACCAGACCCAGAAAACCCGCCAGTGCGACGCCGCAGATGCCGCCGATTGTGGTCAATACAGCCGCCTCCAGCAGGAATTGCGATACGATGTCGCGCCTGCGGGCGCCGATAGCTTTGCGGATCCCGATTTCCCGGGTTCTCTGTGTTACCGACATGAGCATGATGTTCATGACGCCGATTCCGCCTACCAGCAAACCGAAGCCTGATATGACGAATGTGCCTACTCGAACCAATGCAGTGATTTGATCTATCTGCTGAATGATGGAATCGGACGTACTCAGAAAGAAATCCGATTCGTCCCCCGATTTAAGTCCCCTTAATCTCCTCAATTCCGATTCCACTTCCTCCAGGGCAATGTCGCGCATTCCCGGTTTGGCCTGGCAGTAAAGTATTACCGTATCCGCTCCGGGATAACGCAATTGGGCTGTTTTAAGGGGGATTACAAAAACATTGTTCCTTCTGTTTTCTCCGGTGAAACCTCCTCCTTCGTGTTTCTCAAAAACCCCGAGGACCGTGTATATAATCCCGCCCATCTCGATTTTTTTGCCGATCGGATCGGTGGTAGGGAACAGCGATTCCGCAATATTGGATCCCAGAAGGCAGACTTTTGCACGCCGCTGTTCCTCTTCGAAAGAGAAAGGCCTGCCCGTTTGCATATCCGCATCGGTTACCTGCGGATAATTCCACGTGGTGCCCTGGACCTGGATATTTTCATTCTCGTTATTCCGATACCGTGCCGTCTGTGCCCGACCCCCGACGATATTCGGCACATAAAGCTGCACGGCAGCATCTTTCAGTGACGGACAGGCGCTTAACAGAGAACGGGCGAATTCAGGCTTCAGGGGCTTGCGCGTTATTTCCTCCGGCTGCAAGCGCGCAGTGCTGCCGGGATCCCGGTTCAAATGGTAGGCGAAAATATTGTCCGTTCCGAGTC
>CAZPHK010000109.1:0-2808 GCA_964586015.1 uncultured Acidobacteriota bacterium
CAGGCTTAATCTAGAAGATTCACGAAAACATGATTTTTTGCCCGATTTTGTAAACTCCCATCAACATTGAACTTTTTCACATGCCTGGATAGTGGGCATCTCTTCCATTAGGAATTCTGTGAAAAATTGGAATAATTCCACCTCAAAACAAAAAAATCCCCCCTGCTGAAGAAACGGCACAGACAGGGGGGAATCAATCTATGATTGGATCGATGCGAGGCTTTTAGCTTTCCAATCAGCCTCATCGAGCTTTCTGGCAGCTTCAGCTAAATCTCCCTCACTCACGATGTTATAACGTTCAAAAACAGAGCGGGCCTTGTGACCTGTCATTTTCATAGCGACTGCTTCAGGTATTCCAGCTCGTACAAGATTTCGTACTGCTGTCCTTCTGAAGTCGTGCATCAGTTTTCCCGGAAGTCCTGCTCGGATACAGGCAGTTTTCCATGAATGCTTGAATTCACCCAATTTTCCACCATTTTTCGGAAATACCCAGGGGCAAATTTTCCCCTTCCGGGTCAGTTCTTCGTTTGTCTTCTTTTGACCTTCCAGTATCGCCCGTAATTCTGAGGTGAAAGGGAATTGCCTTGCTTCCCGGTTTTTCGTCGTGCCCGGCTCCAGACGGACATTTCCCGCTTCAAAATCAACCTGGGGCCATTGTAGAGACAGAATCTCACTCTTACGCCAGCCGGTAATATAGGCGAAGTCCGTTACAGGTTGAACCCATTCCGGAAGGTGTTTTCTTATCGACTCATATTGTTCCCGCTCAAAGAATCCTTGCCGGACGTTGTCTTCTTCAAGAAGGGAAATGTGCGGGCGATCCGATACGATACGCTGAATATCCAATATGACGCCTCTACCGCCGGGGTGTACAGGAAAAATGAATGCCTGCGGATAAATCAGGACTGTTCAACAGGACCGCCGGTTAAATGCCATGGCAGAAGAGATAGATCCAGTTCAGGAGCAGAATACCCGGCAGGACCAGACGCAGGACCAGGCGCATTTCGGAAGGTACGAGCCGCAGCCGGGGACGCGGCAGGCGAAAGACGAGGACGGTGAAGGCATACACGACAAACAGGATTGTAAAAATGCAAAAGAGCGCCCCCAGCGGATTCAGGTCGAAGGCTTCGAGGAACCGGCCATGGACGACATGCCGGAAGCTGCGCGTCATTCCGCAGGTCAGGCAGGGAATGCCCGTGATGGAATGGAAGGGGCAACGGTAGAAGTCGGTAAGGCCGGAAGGCACGAACCGGGCCGTGGCCAGAGCCACGAGCCCGATTGCACCCCATATTATTTCATGGTCCACACCCGATTCCGGTGAACCGTATTTCCGGAAAAGTAGTTTCATCAAAAACAGATCACACGATGGGTCTATTTCTGCATTGCTGCAAAAAACGCACCCATACCGAAAATAAAAAATAAAATTACCGCGCAACCGCAGCAGCAGATTATAGGCAGCAGCACCGCCACCACCGCTTTGCCGGTCGTCGTCTCATGCATCTCCCTGGCGCCGATTACCTGGGCGACAATGGCCCAGATCCCGGCAACGATGCTTCCGCAGAAGGGTATAACCTGAAAAAGGGCGGTTGCTCCGGACGAATACGCCACGACTCTGAAAGTGGCTTCGAACCCGTTCTTCTCTCCCCCCGTGATCATCAGGCATAGGTGCAGAATCCCCGCACCAATGAAAGTCCCGATAAGCATCAGGACCGGCGAAAAAACTATAAAGGCAATATTTACAACTGTTGAAACGGCAAAGGCTTCCACACCATGCTGAGCGGGTAAAATCTGGAATACCTGGGCAAGAACGCTCCAGATACATCCTATTATCATTCCCACCGAACCCAATATCAGGACGAATACCAGGGGCGATGCCATATCGCCGGACAGCTTCATCTTTCTGAAGGTATTCAACGGATCCAGGAGAACGTCGCGGATCATTTCAAACATGGCCTGCAGATCGAGCCAGGAGCTTCTCCTTTCCCATCTGCATTTCCCACGGGCCTCCGCCTCATCTTCACCGTGGGTTTCCTCCCCGGCAGATGCGATGTTCTCGCCGGGAATATGCCCGCAGAAAGGGCATCGGACGTCCACCCCTGTAGGAGTGTATTCATTTCCACATTGTTCACATTTCACGGTTTGCCTCCGCTGAGTTCACCCTGTTTATTTACATGGAATCAGAAGCAACCAACCACGCCTGGAAGGCGTGGCTTTAGCCTGCCCCCGTAAAACGGGGCGTGAATTGTATTCCACCGATAGGATGAATGAACATGTATTTTCAGAAACCTGTTCTCTATCGAAACCGCCCTTGTTTCCGAAAATGGTTATCTGTAAACTGACTTTGAATTTACGGATGGGATTTTACTACAGTAGGGTGTTGCTTTTAGCAAAAATATGAGAATTTGCAGGCAAATCCGCTTATTACGACTTAGGACCCGTTGAGACGCTATAAAGATATGTTTATTCAGCTCTCTATACGCATATGGAAAATCGCCCTCTCGTTCCCGGCGGCAAGCTCGGCGTGCATTTCAAGTTTCCCATATAGAAACAAAAAAGCCGGACGCAAATAGGTCCGGCGTATGTATTAGTAAAATGTTTGGCCTGCTTAGACATTAAACTTTTACGTCTACGGCGTATCCGGCTGACGAAGGCTGGTACTCAAAGCCGAAAGCTTGTACTCTCGACAATTCCATCGTCAAGCCAGCTCGAGCAACAGTTCGGCCATCTCCCTGGGCATGGAGAGCATTGCATCATGACCTGCAGGCAAAGACCGGTACCACCAACCCTTTTGTTTGACCTCTTCTGCGAAGC
>CAZPHK010000109.1:2818-16212 GCA_964586015.1 uncultured Acidobacteriota bacterium
ACATCAGCCCGTTCACGTGCATGAACGGGATCATCTGCGAAGCGATCTACCCGGGGCCAAAACTGGTCCAGCCAGCCTTCATCTCGTCTTATTGGAGTGTGAATATAGGCTCGTGGTATCGGCACGGCGAGTGGATTCTTGACCGCTAAGGGGTCGATACAGGTTTTATATGGATGCGGCTGCCATCTGGGCGGATCGTCAAATAAGGTAACTCGCCATCCATCTCCGTCTTTATTCGCCAAATCAAGTTCTAGTTTGGCCACTTCCGGTCCAAGCAGATCATTCCAGGATTGACCATCTCCGGGAATTATCGTATCTACATAGACAAGGCGGGAGAGCCTTTCAGGCACCCTTTCGGCAACGCCTGTGATGACCATCGATCCATAGCTGTGCCCAACCAGGATTACCTCCTGAAGTTCCTCACATTCCAATACACCTACAATATCCTGAATGTGGGTGTTCAGGCCGATTTCGGGACTTGCCAGGTGGGCACGCTCACCCAATCCGGTCAAGGTTGGCGTAAATACTTCGTACCTTTCGGTACGAAGAAAACGAGCCACCTGAGCCCAGCCCCAACCACCATAAAATCCTCCGTGGACTAATACATAAATGCTCATTTCGCCTGTTCTCCTTACTAAATTCTTTGTTCGAATCTTAAGTGTTGGAATGCCCGGAATGCGGTGTTCGCATGCGAATCCGTTACGCTTTCAATCCGCCGGATGCCATCCGGATAAATTCCGAATGTCTTCGCCTGCCTTTCGTCGATAGAACCTGAAAGCGCGCGTTATTGTTTGCAGACCGGTTCTATCGGCCATCCCATGGACGGGCATGCGGACCCTATAACCGCATTGATCCGCTCAACCTTCCCGTTTCTCATCCTGAACACATGGAAATCCGGAAGACTGCCGGCGAAATGAACGAAAGCGACGACAACGCCCGCCTCTACGTCCACCAGGAATCTTCTTGGACCATGGTTTGATATCACCAGGCCCTTGGGTGTGCAATCGTGGTCCTGCATTGCGGCCGCCTGGCCGTCTTCGCCTTCAAGCGTGGACATCCCGGTTTTGGTCGTCTGCAGGCCGTTTTCCCAGCGGTCGCAGGGGCTGGCGAACGGTGTGTGGACCACAGGTTCGGCCGCGAACATGTCGAAATAATCATCAGCCGCTGCGATCATCGCCAGACGTGAGCTTCGCTCTTCCGCAGGAAGAATGCTTTCCCAGTCCTGGCCCTTTGTTGCCAGCTGGCTCTCCACGTTAAAGGCGAATTCGTGTTCGCGGGCGATAATGGCCTCGATTTCGGAAATCTTATCATTCCCAGCTTTGAGGCGCACACCATACATTATCGGACGGAGGGTTCCTTCTTCAGGAAGTTCTCTTGGTTCCACGCCCGGCAGGCTCATTCCGGGAGGCCCTATGGTTTCCGGATCGAATGGTTCTTCAATCACCACATTGCTGTGGGTGCTGCAAACCCGGGTATCCAGCAGATCGCGCCTGAGCAGAACTTTGCCGGCAGTTTTCCAGAAACCCTCCCCGACAGACTTCTGGATGCCGTTTTCCGTGTACTTTACATCCGAAGCAAGAGGCAGTCGGGACGTATCGTGCGCTTCCAGGGCGGTGAAGAATTTATCGATGGCGCCTTTGAGGCTTTCGCGCGTGCAGTCAGCATTGGCTGATGGAATGCTCACAAATGCCGTCATACAGAGTATGGTAAAAATCAGGGATATTCGTCTCATACAGGGTGTCCTCCACAGGGAAGTGTTTCAATAAGACATAAGCGAAGACAGGCTGATATTATCGGATAAGAACTATCGACCCGGTTTGCCGATCTCATCCGATATCCAATCTTATTTTCTCCTTTCGGCATTGACTTCAGAAGCTTCACCGGGCTCCCGACCTTTTATTTCAGATGCCCCCGGCGGTTCCGGAGCGATTCCACGCAGGCCACTGTCGCTGAAATTCTCCGGTGTTAATCATCAGCAGGCGGCACATAATTTTCTTGAAGGATCTTTACCGGAGCAGGTAAGGCGCCTGTCGATAACAGCAGGGCAAGATCGTTGGCCTCCTGCCGGGTAAAACTCCCGGTGATGATTCCTTCGGCTCTGATGGTATCGTTGATCCGCGGATAGGAATGCACTTCATCGTCCAGTACAATTGCCATATAGTCGCCGATATGCTCGCGTGTAACATGCTCAAGCTGTTCGGCGCCTTTTGCTTTCAAAAAGAAGGAGACCGCCGGTGAGCCGTTGCGATCTGTGATGGGATGCACTTTTTTCAGGTCCTTCCCGGTAATTACGGGGTCTTTGCGCAATACAAGATATTCTACCGGTCCGCCACCCATGTCATCACGGGAAATCCGGAGGATTTCATACTCGTCAAATGCGCCGACATTCGCTTCGTAAGCAGCATCAATACTGGGAAAGGGCCCGCCATCGGTTTTCTTGACCAGGCGAAGCTCCAGCTGTGCGGTGTCTCTGATAATTTCTTTCACGCGGCCCGGATCGTCGACACCCGGGAATTCGACAATAATCTGATCCTGAACGGCCTCCCCATTCCCGCCATACTGCTGCAGGTTTGCCGCAGTCACGCCGAACGCGTCCATACGCCTACGGATGGTCTGCATTGTCTGGCGGATCGTCGATTCACGTATTGAACGGATCCTGGATTTCCGCAGAGTCAGTGTAAAACCGGTCTTGCCCTCCGAAACCCTGCTTCGAATCTCGTAGTTTCCGTCATACATTTCTTCCAGGAAATCGCGCGCTTTACTTTCTCCGGATGCAATGACACCCTGGACGTTTATGCAGTATCCGTCTCTTCTTCCGGACGATTCGAAGGAGATATCCTTTTCCTTGAACTCCCGGGATATAGCCAGGGCATCCTGATCGAGTTCCAGGTTCAGGACATCGTCGGTAGCAACCGATAAAACAAGCTGTACGCCTCCCTTACGTGCAAATTCATCATCAGATATAAGAAACAGACCTGCAATAATCCCAAATAAAAGTATGGCTCCAATTGTTGCGGTGATCGTTATCAGTATATCCCGTTTGAACTGGTTGTCTTTCATATCCTCCTCTCTTGCAATTCCTCATGAATTTCGAGGTTATGAGGACTGTTACTAAAGAAAGGACAGGATCAGGGCAACGGCAAAAACGACATATCCGTAAATTATGTCCATTTCCTTCATGACGCTTCCCCCCGGGCGACGATGAATCACGGCAGGAAGCTGAAATCGGCTCCACGACTCAAGATCTATCTTGTGCAGCAGTGCCTGGCAGTGCGGACCGGAGCACAGGGGATCTAAAATTGGATCGCGGCCATAGATAGCTCAAAACTACTGCTTCTCGAAAACCTGAATTATACTCGTGTCGCGGCCCTCCGCGTCCCTGCTGTTTACGATCCGACTAAAGCTTTTGCCGTCCTCGGAAAGGACATCCCGGCCTTTGATTGTGAATGTGCCGATAACTTCGACAAATTCCCTGGTACGCGAATCGATTCGTTTTAATGAGATCGTATACGGTTGCGGGCCGGGTGGCGTCGCCTTGACGGGATATTCTTTGCCGTCGAGCTTCGCAGTATACTCCACGTGCTCCAGTTTCCCGCTCGTATCAGTCTGGTTCGAGATCAGGTGCATGGTTTCACCCTGGATTTCAATTATATTTGTGGAGCTTGGATGGGGTATTCGTCCTCCCGGGGCTTTGGACTTGGCTGCGTTTAACTTCCATGTCCCGTTCCACGGGTCCGCAGCCATAGCGGCAGTGGCTGCAATCAAAACAAAAACAATCGTTGCTGTAATTATAACCAGCCTCTTCATAGTGTCTTCCTTTCAATTTAATTCCGTTGAGATGACGCAAACCCGCTCGGATTGACAAGCGAGGACAAAGTTGCGTCGGTTAGCATTGCTCAGCGACCTCATTGCCGCCGGCGCCCCAAGCGGGGTCCTTCGCTTTCCACGCTTCACGAATGCCGCCGGAACCTGCCGCGGAGAGGATTTCGTTTGGGCCGAGTCTGTTTCCGATCACAGCCTTTTAAGCCGTTGATTAAAGCTTGAAATCGCATGAAAAAAGGAGCTTGTTAAATGTGGCCAATGCTATTGCCTGTCGAATATAAAAAGCTCTTCTGTCGTATTCCCCTGGGAATCGGTATGTCTAATTGTCTGACGCATCCTCTTCCCGCCTTCGCTAATGACTTTATGCCTCGTTATGATCTGTTTGCCTTCTTGCATGCCCGTCATGTGCCACTCACCGAAAGAAATTAGCGTCTCAATTTCCAGCCTTCTTTCGTCAACAGGAGTCAAAAACTTATTCATTCCTCCTTGTGCCGGGAAAGTTAATTTTTCAGGATTGGATGAGCCGTCTGTATTAATCCACTCGGTGCTCAATTCGATCAGGTCACCGTCGATCTCTTGGTAAAACTCTGTAAATTCCTTAGGAGCCTCTTCCAAGAACGTCGATTCGGCAATGTTTAGTTTCCATTTTCCTATAATAGGAAATTCAATGTTTTGAAAACAGTGGGTTACTTAGCGATCTTGATCTGAATCCGATTCGGAACTGCTCTCCAAAAAATCCCTGATTATTTGCCTGGCGGCCTCCGCTTCGTTCTCCATTACCAGAATTTTGATTTTGCCCATACCATCCACTGTGAAAGGATGGACGCTCTGAACTGCAAGGCCTTGAGTGGTGCTTTCAATTCCATAGGACCTGAGGCAGGTTCGGACAATCTCGGCTTCGATAGAACCTTGAACCGTGTGGACCACTACCGTCTTCATGTTTTCGCTAACCGGTTTATCTGAAGGAAATTCTGTCATCATGCTGTGTCCTGTTCCGTAAATCCTGATGGTATTTTGACTTATTATATGCGGATAAGATGGGTGAGAGAAGGGAAATTCCCGGGCATTAAAAAGGCCGCCCCGGAAAGCGGTCCTCACCACCTGTATTTTATGCAGCCTATTGAATGAGAACGGCTCCGAAAAAAATGGAATCTGAGACGGTACGGAGGATTGAATAATGCCGCAATATGCGACATGTGTTTAATTAAGCAACAATATTTTCAGCATCAAACAGACGTTTTCTCGAAAATAAGCCCCTCCTGAAATCCCGTCCCCGATGCCGGTATTTCCACGAATTCGGTTTTCAATCCTTGGGTCAATACTGAAGCGCGCAACCGGAGAAAAAACGATTACTGCAAAGATCATCGATAGTTATCGAGACCTGCCTGTTGGGCTTTTCCCCGTTGGATCGAATTTATGAAACGCCGGTTCGGACGCATCCCGCCTGGAATCGGTGCATCTGGCATTGTATTTGCTAATTAATGTCAGTATGAGCGATGCAAACGAAGTGCAAACGGATTTAGAAAATAAGCTTGAAACCGCGGCAATCATCCGGTCCGTTCAGGTTTCCGGCTATGCCGCCGTCAGGCTGCCCGCGGCATTTGACGAATTGGGCTTCCCGATCGGTCGTTCCCGGATATTACAGAAACAGGCATCCAATGCCGTACCGGAATCCGGTCAGGTTTCGGATCACACAAAGAAAGAGAGGCAATCATGAAAATTCCTACGATCCTTTCCGTTGCAATAGGGACCGTTTTTTTATCCCTCCTGCTGGCCGGTTGTTCTACAAAGCCCGTTGACGAGCTCAAAATGACAGCCGAGGCGATGAATGACGCCAGTGCCGTGGAAGCGTCGAAATATGCACCTCAGCAATGGGACCGCGCGCAGGCGCAGTGGCAGGAGGCGAATGCTCTGATTCATATGGGGCGCTACTCTGAAGCCAGAAGCGTTTTCGTAGATGCCGTCGCCAGCTACAAAGAGGCTCAAGCTGAGGCGACAAGAAGCGTAGAGAACCTGAAGATCGAGGTCAAAGCCCTGCAGAACAGCGCCGAAGCGGAGCTGGAAAAAATCGAACAGGAATTGAAGAGCTCCAAAGTAAAACCATCCGTCAGGATGAGGGTCGAAGATGCTCTTCCACGCCTGGATGAAAAGATCTCCATGATGAAAGTCGCGTTTGACGCCGGTGATTTCCTGATGGCACGCGTGGATGGGCAGGAAGCGGTCCGTTATATGGACGATCTTCAAAAGAAACTGGATGCCGGCAAATGATTTTGAGGCAAGTCCATTTGATGATGCCTCGATACATCAGCAGTAAACCGTAACACGGAGGACAGAAACCAATGTCACGCCTTCAACCGGATATACAGCAGAGACCGGACAGGCAGCAAACCCCGGGAAAGAAACCACCTCCCCCGCGCTCCATCCAGATCTGGTGGCTTATCATGCTCGCACTCCTGATGTGGAACCTTCTCGCATTCTGGCCTAAAACCGCTCCGGATGTAACGCTTCCCTATACGGCCTTCCTGGATCAAGTGCGTGACGGGAATGTAGCCGAGGTTCACATAACGGAAGGGCAGATCACCGGATCTTTTCTCAACCCCGTTCAGTGGCCGAAGACGGCCGCTTCCTCTCCGGACGGCAAGAAAGAGGGTTCCCAGGCGACCAAGCCTGGATCCCAGGCTTCCGGCAATGCCGGAGGAGCCGAGATCCCGAAAGTCTCCATATCAAAGACTTCGACAGAATCATCGGAGAAGGCTCCGGCCACATACAAGGACTTCAAAACAAACTTTCCTGTAGAGGTCGGGGATCCAGGATTACTGCCCCTGCTCGAGTCCCATAAGGTTTCGGTAAACGTGGAGTCTCCTCCAAGCCACTGGCTGTCGTTCCTTCTGACGGTCGGCTTGCCCATTTTATTCATTGTAGTGCTGTTTGTATGGATGGGCCGTCAGGCTTCGCATGCCCAGAACGGCATTTTTAATTTTTCCCGCTCCAAGGCTCGAAGATATACGAGCGATCATCCCAAGGTAACATTCGCGGACGTGGCTGGGGTGGACGAAGTCAAGGCGGATCTGCAGGAGGAAGTGGACTTCCTGAAGAATCCGGACAAATACCACCAGCTGGGAGCCCGCATTCCCAGGGGCGTACTTCTTGTAGGCCATCCCGGTACGGGCAAAACCCTGCTCGCACGCGCTGTGGCGGGAGAAGCGCATGTGCCCTTCTTCACGATAAGCGCCTCGGAATTTGTGGAAATGTTTGTCGGCGTCGGCGCGGGGCGCGTCCGCAACCTTTTCAAAGAGGCCAAGGCAGCCGCGCCCGCCATAATATTCATAGACGAGCTGGATGCCGTGGGACGCCGGAGAGGCGCCGGCCTGGGGCAGACCAACGATGAACGCGAACAGACTCTCAATCAGCTGCTGGTGGAAATGGACGGATTCGACGAGCGCCAGGAAGTCATCGTTCTGGCTGCCACCAATCGTCCCGATGTATTGGATCCCGCCCTGCTGCGTCCGGGTCGTTTCGATCGCGAAATTGTCGTAGGGCTTCCGGACCGGGCTGCCCGCGAAGGCATATTGCGGATTCACACCAGAAAACTGACGTTGAGCCACAGCGTCAACCTTGCCGTACTGGCGCGCAGCACCACAGGCATGAGCGGGGCCGATTTGGCGAATCTGTGCAACGAGGCCGCTCTGATAGCGGCACGATTCGGGCACGAAGAAGTTGCCATGCGCGATTTCGAAGAGGCTATCGACAAAGTCATGCTGGGAGCGGCGCGTCCGTCGCTTCAGGATCCGGCGGAAAGACGCATCGTAGCCTATCATGAATCCGGACATGCCCTGGTGGCCTGGTTCACGCCCGAAGCGGATCCTGTGCACAAACTGACTATTATCCCGCACGGCCGGGCGCTCGGGGTTACGGAACAATTGCCCGCAGATGATCGCTACAATTACAGCCGAAATTATCTCATGGCGCGGTTGGCCGTAATGTTGGGCGGCCGCACCGCCGAAGAGATTGTGCTCGATGACATAACCACGGGAGCGGAGAACGACCTGATAGAGGCGACCCAGATGGCCCGCCGCATGGTTACGCGGTGGGGGATGGGAGAAATGGGTCCTGTGGCGTTCAGGGCCGACGAAGAGCAGCCTTTTTTGGGATACAGCCTGGCCCAGGGCAAAGACTACAGCGAGGCCACCGCCGCCGGAATAGACGCGGAAGTCCGAAAAATGCTGGAGGAACGGCATGAAGCGGTAAAAAAACTTCTCAGCAGCAAGCGTCCGGAACTGGACAGCCTTGCGGCAGCGCTACTGAAGTCGGAGTCCATGAACGAGGCGGAACTGACCAAGCTCCTGGGGCCTTGCAGCAGTCGTTCCGCTACGCCGGTGTTGAAAGGCGAGGGATTAAAAGAGACGGCATGAATTCAGATCCTTTACAGCCCCTGTTTCTAAAGCGAAGAAAGACACAGGAGGCGCTCCATGTACAAATTATCAAGCAGGGTGAGGATGTTGACCACGCGATCCTGCCCGATACGCCCTGGACGGTCAATGTGTCAAAATAGGAGGTAAGGCATGCTTCAACGAACTTTGGTACCGACGAATGCTTCCCTTGAGGTTTCTTCAGATCTGGAGACTGCATCAGGTCCTTTATACGGGAAACAGGACCGGGTCTGGTCGATAATCCTGGCAGGGGGCCGCGGCGAACGTATCAGCCCTTTTATACAGCAGTGGATGGGGCGTCCGATCCCGAAACAGTACTGTGCCTTTGTCGGAAAGCGGTCTATGCTGCAGCATACCCTGGACCGCGCGGTTTCCCTGGCCGAACGCAATCATCTGTTCACCGTCATCGACAGATCGCATCAGAAAGATGCCGCAAATCAGCTTGCCGATCGCGCGGGGGATACTGTGATCATCCAGCCGTTAAACCGGGATACCCTCCCTGGGGTCTATCTTCCCCTTACCTATGTTTATGCCCGGAACGAGGAAAGCACCGTGGCCATCTATCCCTCCGATCATTTTGTCTATCCGGAGAGAGAATTCCTGGAGTGGATAACCCAGGCCGTCGAGGCGGTGGATGTTCTGGCGGACAGGCTGGTGCTGATCGGTGTAGAGGCGAACGGTCCGGAACCGGATTACGGCTGGGTCGCCCCGGGACCGGAACTGTGGCGCAGCGGGAAGTATGCCGTCTGCGACATCAAAGGTTTTCTTGAAAAGCCTTCTCCCGACAAGGCAAAGCTTCTGCTTGAATTGGGATGCCTGTGGAACACCTTGATCGTCATTGCCAGGACAAGTACCCTTTGGAGAATGGGCTGGCGATTCTTTCCGGAAACCATGATGCTTTTCGATCGGCTGAAAGACTCGATCGGCACATCGCGCGAGCCTGCCGTTCTCAGGGCGATCTACGAAGCGATGCCCGAACATAATTTCTCGACGGACCTGTTGACGCATGCCGCCGGCAACACAGCAGTTATGCCGATGAAAGGAGTTATCTGGAGTGACTGGGGAAGGGCGGAAAGGATCGCCGAAACTCTGCACAGCATCGGCAGGCTTCCGAACTTTCCAACAACGACCCTGAAGATTTACTAATCGCCTCGGGAGATCCCCCGGCTTTGCCGGGGTGGCAGTAGAAGTTTGACAATTACTGAAATTTGTCTTCGTCACGCATTCTGTCACCCTATTTGAGAGATCTACCCAAGGTGATTATAAATGTTTTTCAAACGGTTGCGTTAAGGTCCCCTTTGAGGGGCCAGCAACCGGAAAGCCTCCGGCTCTGCCGGAGGATCGTTACTGAATTTTCAAAAGACTTTCATTAATAAGCGCGTAGGATTTAAAAATAAAGGAAGGCATCCATGGCGGTAAAAATCAATGAAACCGAAGGCGGAAAAGTGCTGGGAATACAGGTGTCCGGCAAGCTGACGCATGAAGATTACAAGCAATTTGTTCCGGAATTCGAGAGGCTTATTCAGGAGCACGGCAAGATTCGGATACTTTTCGAAATGACGGATTTTCACGGGTGGGAATTTGCGGCGTTGTGGGACGACATCAAATTCGATGCCAGGCATTTTCCCCACATCGAACGCCTCGCGATGGTTGGAGACAGGAAATGGGAAAAAGGAATGAGCGTATTTTGCCGTCCTTTCACCACCGCCCAGATTCGCTACTTCGATCATGACGCTCTTGACGAGGCGCGTGCGTGGCTGGCTCCCGGTCCGAAGTAATTTCAGTGACTGTAGCCATAACCTCTAAATTAAATCAAGGTTTCAGGTGCATGTCCATGAAATCCAGATACACGGCCCAGTCGGAAGTGCCGTCGGCCGCGTTCATACCGTGGCCGCCCTTGTGCATGTAGTAGCCGATATCGTGCAGGATCGGTTCGCCGCTTTTTGGGATCCGGTCGGTGCCGAGTCCTCTTTTGCCGAACAGTTCGTAAACCGGTTCCGCCGCCACCGCGGCCTTGAACTCACCCAACGGATCGGACCATTTGTCGGTGTCGCCGGTTTGCAGCAGCACCGGACGCGGCGCCATGAGTGCAATGAGCATATGCGCGTCCATCGGGGCCTTGTCCGGGGCGTCGCCCCATTTTGCATAGTTCCCGCAGAACTGGTATCCATAGCGCTGGGGCAGGGTAATCAGTTTGATGGTTTCGCCGTAATTGCGGCGGCTCAGCGCCGCTCCGCCCTGTCCGGAACAGCTGGGAATGGCCATCGCAAAACGCGGATCACCGGCTGCCGTCCAGAGGGCCGTTTTGCCTAATCTGGATACTCCGGTGATGACTACACGGGAGGAGTCTATGCCGGGGTCCGTTTCAAAATAATCCATGGCGCGGCTCAATCCCCACGCCCATGCGGCAATGGCGCCCCATTCGTCCGGAGCCGGTTCGGTTTGTCCCGGCTTCAGGTACTGTTTGCGAATACCAAATTCCAGCCCTCCGCTGAAATCCGGTTCGAAGTCTCCATAGTTCACCGTGGCGAATCCGTAGCCGCGCTCGATGAACTGCATCACGTCAATTTTGGGAAACGGGGATTCACGTCCGGCCGGAACACGCTGCCTCCCCCGATTCCAGGTCCAGCCTTCCTTCACGCCGGAATCGTTTACGGCCTGGTTATTGGCCATAAAGCCTATGTTGAGAAGCAGCGGCGAAGGTTTTGCTGCATTTGCCGGCAGGTAGATAAGCAAGTCCGCCTGCGGGCCTTTTCCGAATTTCATTGTGACCTGTTTGCGCAGGGCCTTTCCCTCGAAGACCGGAGTCCCTTTGTCGAATACCGTAAAACTTACGTCTTCAGGATTTCCCATTGCCCGCCCGAACTGATTTTCAACCAGCAGCCGCAGTATTTCCGGACGGCGCTTTTCATTCCAGGTTTTTGTGTCGGCTACTTTGCTCCCGTCCTGCAGCGTCAGCAGGTCCGGCAGTGTATAGGCGGGAACGTTGGCTTCAGTGTAATTGATTTTGATGCCTTCGCGTTCGTCATCCGGCCAGTCCTGGATTTGTGTTAATGCAGCGACAGGCACAAAAACAAAAATAAGGATCGATAGCAACGAAATCGGGCGGTTCTTCATAGGCGTTTCTACCTCCGGAGCAGGAAAGATCGGAAAAATTTGTTCCGAAATGATTATAAATTTTTAGTACACTAACCGGTTACACCTGAATTATGCACAGAATTGATTATTTCACGCCCAATAATATAGGAATTCTCAAACCCCAACAACCATCATAAAAATCGATTCCGGAACGAACATATTCACACCAGCTTACGGTCCGTGCATAAAATTCTATGCACAGGAATCCAAGGAACCTTCCATTTAAAGATGCAATATGCTATCGACGCCTACAATCGGCGAAGATACATGTTTCGGGCAAACTATGCCTCTGATGCATCTCGGTTCTGTTTTCAGGTTATTGGTTTGTCTTATCCCCTTTGCGTTGTTGGCCCATGGTTGCTCTGATTTGAGCTTCCCTATGTGAATGCACTCTCAATAACGGGAATGAAATTATCTCCGCCCATTGTTATCTTTCGCAGACGTTCCATCAGTCGTGAAAACAAGTGCTTTTCCTCATATTGCCGGCTGAAACTCACACCCGAGCGCCCGGAATGCCGCCAGATTTTCGCTGCAATAAACAAAAAGCGCAGCCGCGCCGTTGCCAATGTCGTATGCTTCAACGTCACGGCTGTTTCCGAAGATTCGCGATTGAAAAGCAGAAGCCAGCAGTTCAGGTTGTAGGCAAGCATCGCCAGTTGAAAATGATTCTGGTTCGCCACAAACCGATTCGAAGGGTGTGCGGCAAGACCAGCGTCGTTATTCGATTCCTTGATCAGGTTTTCCGCTCCTGCACGCTGGTTGTAAAACCAAACCAGTTCGTCGATCGGATCGTCCATATTCGTAACGAAAACGCGATATTTATAGCTCCTTGTCGCAAACAACTGATACTGTTCGACCTCTTCCGCCTCTTCAGGATCTTTTTCATAGCGCAAAGCGAGAAACCGGTATGCCTTATTCCATCCCTTGGGTTGGTAGAAAAACTCACACTGTTCATCGGCATCGGTGTTCGGGGATGGTTCCCAACAGGCAGCATTCAACTCATCAACCAATCGGGACGTCTTTCGGGCTACCATAATAAAGTGGCATGCCCCTTTTTCATATGCTTGTACCGCTTCCCAACAATAAAAGCCGGAATCTGCACGGGCGAAGATCGATTCCACTCCGCCTGTCAGCGCTCGGACAGCTTCCTCAATGTGTCTTGCTATCTGCTTCCCTGTTGGACGGTCTCCGTTACGAAGCTCTCCAGTTACGTATTCACGGGTTTCGGCAATAAACGTCAAAATCGGCTGAAAACTTTTCTTCCCCTTATTTTTAGGATTATAGCTCTTGCGTCCGCCCATCTGAGAGCCGTAAAGCGTATGGACCGTTGTGTCGGTGTCGAGCGTAACGGATTTGAGCTGAATATTCGCTGCCGACCATACCCGTTCTCTCATTTGTCGTTGTACGGACAGCAACTGCTGCCCGATACCCACGTGCAGCGACATAAGAAAACGCCAGAAGGTGCTTTGAGGCGGAAGATGACCGATATCCAAAATTCCCGTCAGGAGAGGATCACGGGCAAGGAAACGCATGTGATTCAGGCGGGAAAACCCGATATAAATCGCCAGTATCATGGCCAATATGAATTGATAGATGTCCATAACGCGAGGAATCCGGCTCAGTGTCAATGTCTGTTCCACAAGACGCCGGAACTCCAATTTTTCCAGCATGGTAGCTACGGGCAGCAATCCGCCATAGGGAGTGAGATTTTTTCCTTCAAAATCAAAAGGCGTGGAAGCCCCAATTTTATTAGGGTGGGAATGGGAATCGTTCTGTGCTTGTTTGGCGCGGCTTTTGGAGCTATTCTGTTTTCTGTTCGTAACCATTTGGGTACCTCCTGGGATTAAAAAATGGTTTTCGCAAACTCTCTTTTACCCCAGTTTTACGGGGTCCCCAAATGGTTTTATCCTTTTCTGGTCACCCAGAATCCTCGTTCTGTGCATAATTCAGGTTACATAGTTATGCTTTACTTCTGTTATACGGTTCGCCGGGTTTTTTGAACCG
>CAZPHK010000110.1:0-16187 GCA_964586015.1 uncultured Acidobacteriota bacterium
AGCGTTAAAAATCCAATTTTAAGTGCAGCGCTTTTAAAGGAACAACCTTGCCTGTAACAGTTCACTAATTGACTTGTTTTAACGGGAATTATATCCCTACGCTCTTTCAAGATTCGCAGTACAAATAGGGAACAATCATGATAAAGTCGTTGTATGTCCGACATCGCCCCATCCCTCAGACAGGACAAGGGGAAACAACGGACCCGGAAACGCGAAAACTAAGTAATACAAGGGAAATTGAATGAAGACCGTTGCTGTTATGACATGCATAATTTTCCAACTGTTGCTTATTCCCTGTTCCATTTCCCAGGAAGAGACAAAGTCCTGCAAAAACAATCCCCTGGTTACGGGGAAATGCTTTTTGTTCTGGGGAAGGATGCAGCTGTATGAAGAAAGCCCGCACGTGCGCATCTGGCGCGTAGGAACCACCCGGGTTCTCGGAGTAATGGACGACGAGTACAAGCTCGAAGGATACGAAAACGTCCCCAGTGACCTCGTGGGCCGGATCGACCGGAACACGGCCATGTTCGGGGATTTTACGGTCTGCCCCTTCGCCGACGACGTGCCCCATAGAATGAGGCCCATATGCGTCGAAAAGGCTGAAAACACGGTTATAAAAAATCGCAGGGGCGCTCCTCAAAACACAAACCGTCTGGTGGATTACGCTCCGGCCGTCGTCACTCTTACGGGAATTTTAACGAAAGAAAAGATATCGGGCCCGCCGGACGACGAGTCGGCGGAGACATCGGATATTGGAATATTTTTAACTTTGCAAGAGCCCATCGACATCCGGCACGGCGACGCGGTCAATGTCGCGGAAAACGGCGTCAAGCGGCTTCAGCTGGTCCTGTTTCAGGAGCAACTGGAAAGGCTTGAAGCCTTTCTTGGCCGGAAGGTCATCGCTACGGGAACCCTCTTTCATGCACACTCCGAAGAGCAGCCGGCCAAGGTTACGATGTTCGTTGAGAAACTGGTGGATCCGGATCCCAGGCTCGTAACGGATGACATCATGCCCGAACCTTAATCCGCGCATCAGGAAGTTATAGAGTCCGCTCTGCGTTGCCTCGTTAAGAATCCTATTAAAAAATGCCGGTTAATTCCCTCATGTATATAAACCAGTAAACCATGCCCACCAATCAGGGTACCCCCGACAATATTCTGTAAGGAGCAATCCTGTTTGTGAAACAAGGGTTTATCATGTCCGGAAGCGGGTTTTATCGCTCTGATGAAACACAGTAAAAGACATTTCAGGCCCGAAGCGCTCCATTCTGATGTAAACTTTTAACAGGTAGTTTTGTACGGTTCCAACCTAATATTCAGGGCTGTTGCCTATGCACGATGGAAACAGCAGCGAAAATCAGATCCGTAAATCCGGCAGGATCCTTTCAGGCCTCACGTGGCGTATCTTTTCGATTCCAATCTTTCTGAAAATAATGGGCATAGGGTTTCTGGTCGCCATTCTCTTCGGAACCGTCACTCTTTTCCAAACCCGGATAGGCACAGCGCGCATTCTTTCCCAAATTATGGAACAGAAGGTACTTACCGCTACCGAAACACTTGCAGACGCGATCGCCCAGCCCGCCGGAAACGACGACGCATCCTCTGTTTTGCAACATCTTGAACAGTCCCGTGCGATTTACCCGGAGATGCTCTATGCCATCGTTCGAAGTCCGGACGGCCGGGTTATGACCTCCACAAACAAGGAGAATGTCCCGCCGGATCTTCTGAACATCCCGCCTCCTCCATGTCCGCCGGAGTGTGGAATCCGGCGCTTCGAAGAACCCAAAGGGACAATTTACGAGGCACACGTCCCGATTCCTGAAGGTGGAATCGGGACAATACAGGTCGGCTTCATGGACAACATCGCTTCCGGCGGGCTGAAAACTTTTACGTGGACCGTGATCCGGGGCCTCCTGCTATGCATTGTAATAGGCGCATTGCTGGCCCTGCTTCTGACCAATATCCTCACGCGCCCGATCCACCATCTCGTGGAATCGGCCAATCGGATCCGCGAGGGGAAATTCGCAACCAGGGCGGACGTCTACTCCGATGACGAAATCGGCCGCCTGGCCGTCGCCTTCAACCAGATGGCCGAGGCGCTTAATCAGTACCAGCGGGAAGTGCAGGCCAAAGAAAAGGCGCGCATTTCTCTCCTGGAAAGGATTGTGCAGGTGCAGGAGGACGAGCGGAAAAGCATCTCCCGCGAACTGCACGATCATTTGGGGCAATCCCTTCTGGCCCTGCTGCTGCAGGTTCAGTCCGTTCGCAGCCATGGAAATATTCCGGATTCCACCGCCGAAAGCATTGAGAAATCGATCCGACAGGCTATCGACGAAGTGCACAGCCTTGCCTGGGGAATGCGGCCGTCGATCCTGGACGACTACGGACTCGATTCGGCACTTGCCCGGCACATCGATGAAATATCCCGACACTTTGACCTGAAAATCGATTACAGTTACTCCAGTCCGCCGGATCTGGAAAGGCTGCCGGGCCGTATCGAGGTGTGCCTGTTTCGCATCGCGCAGGAAGCGATTACCAACATCCAGCGCCATGCCGGCGCTTCCCGGGCCAGCGTGGTTGTTTTACGGCAGCTTCACGAAATTACCCTGCTTGTTGAGGACAACGGCGGGGGATTCAATCTATCCATGCTGGATGAAAAAAGAGACAAGTGCCTCGGCCTTATCGGAATGCGGGAAAGAGTTGCTCTCCTGGGAGGAAGCGTCGTCATTGAATCCGTCCCGGGAGAAGGTACGACAATACGTGTAAAGATACCTCTTGACGGAGCGCCCGATGTCCATACGAATATTGATAGCCGATGACCATGCCGTTTTCCGCAGCGGCCTCAAGGCCCTTTTGGAGAAGGAATCCGACATGGAAATAATCGGAGAAACCGGGAACGGATTCGACACTATTCGAGCCGTTGAAGAAACGGACATCGACGTCCTGATACTGGATATTACCATGCCCGGATTGCCCGGGCCCAAAGTGGCTGAAGCCGTCCTGAAGAAAAAGCCCTCTCTGGTTGTGGTCGTGCTCACAATGCACGAGGATGAGTATTACCTCCAGGAACTGTTCCGGTTGGGCGTTCGGGCGTATGTGCTGAAAAAGTCGACGGGGACCGATGTGGTCCAGGCCATTCGCGCGGCCACAAAAGGGGACGAATATATTGATCCGGCCCTGGCTAATGTCGTTATTTCTTCATTTGTGGGCCGACAACCTAAAAAACAGAAATCAAAAAGACTGGATCTCACGACTCCGCGGGAACAAGAAGTTCTGACACTACTTGCCTATGGACATACAAACGCGGAAATTGCCGAGAAATTATGCATCTCCGAACGAACCGTCGAAACCCACCGCACCAATATCATGTCCAAATTAGAGCTCAAGAGCCGGGCGGAACTGGTCCGCTTCGCTATTGACAACGGCCTGCTCAAATTAAGCTGATCCCCGATCCTCCTTTCTCCGTATTTTCTACGGATATCCTCCGTTGAAAAATACAGGTTTTAACCGGATTAACCCGACACGCCATAAGCCCTATAAATAGAACAGCAAAAGGAAACCGTACGTGGAAGGGGCACTCTATTGTTTTTTTTAAACGCAACATCGGACTTCACTAGCAGGCGGACTGTTCTGAACCACCCGAACAGGATTCAGCCTGCAGATGAAGTCACGCATTAAAGGGGGGTACGAAATGAACAGGAAGACAACGCGACATGTTGTCCGATTGACGGCTGCTTCAATTCTTGTTTCCGGACTTCTTGCGGTTGTGGGCATGGCGGAACCGCCGGCTCCCGATATTCAGGAGGGAGGAGGCAAGGTCACAGTCCAGGGGACGGCGACCATTTACGGGGAATGGTCCTGTGAAGGCAATGCAGCTGTGACGGCAACGCCGGGCGAAGCGCTGGAACCGGTACCGGGATTTCCCGGCGGCGTGCAGGCAACCCAGGTTACGGTAACCGTAAACAACATCGAATGCGGGGATGGGACAATGAATAAACATATGCGCAAAGCGCTTAAGGCGAAGGACCATCCGGATATCCAATTTAAAACGACCAAATACACACTGAACGAGAACGGGGACATTGTGAAGGCGATCGGAGAACTGACGATCGCGGGAGTCACCAAACCTGTTGAGCTGGATGCAAGTCTCGTTAATTCCCCTCAGGGAGGATTTCAGGTCGACGGGAAAGTGGACATCCAGATGAAGGATTACAAGGTCAAACCGCCGTCCCTGCTGTTCGGCACTCTCAAGGTGGCGAACGACGTTACCATCAAATACAACGCAAATATAGAACCGCCGGACAAGGCCAGGCAGATGTCGGCATCCCTGGAAACCGAATAGGTTCCGAATTATTGGAAAAGGAGATTAGGAATTGAGCAAATATATCAGTATTTCTGCAATCTTTATCCTGTTCATCACGGGATTCGCCGCGGCCCAGACACCGCCAACTCCCGATGATGATTCCTCACAGGAGGAGGCTATTCCAAGACAGACCTTCGGCAGCAACATAGCCTGCCGGGAGCAGCCGCTTCAGTATTTTCGTCCCACCAACCAGTGCGGCATCAATATTTTCGAAACGCCGAAAGAAAACAACGTTCCCTTTACAAAATTGAAGATCGATTGGGGCGCCGGATTCACTCAGGAATTCCAGTCGATGAAGCATCGCCACGATACGCAACCTGATATTGAACTGGCGCACCTCGGATGGGGATTCGGCTATGCCCAGGCCAATCTGTATTTGCATGCCCAGTTGGCCCCCGGAATCCGGCTGCAGTTGACGACATACCTCTCAACAAGACACCACGAGGACACATGGGTCAAGGACGGGTACGTGCAGATGGATCAGTCACCGATCGATCTCGGTCCGATGAACATGCTCTGGGAACGATTTATTACCGTCAAAGTCGGGCACATGGAAATAAACTACGGAGACGCGCACTTCCGCCGCAGCGACGGCGGCAACGGAATGTACAATCCTTTCGTTGAAAACCATCTCTTGGATTCCTTTGCAACCGAAATCGGGGCGGAGGGATACCTCCAGGCAAACAACGTCATGTTGATGCTGGGAGTGACGGGCGGCGAAATTCACGGAAACGTCACAAACAGCCAGAACCGCATGCCGTCCTTCATCTGGAAGGCTGCCTATGACAAGCAGTTGAATGATGATCTTCGGGTTCGTTTTGCGGCGTCCAGCTACATCAGCAGAAAATCCAACGGACTCACGCTCTTTCGCGGGGACCGCGCGGGGTCCCATTACTGGGGAGTCCTGGAGGCGGAACCGTTCAGCACTACCGACGACGCATTTTCCGGCAGGGTCAACCCCAATCTGAGGAACCATTTGGTGGCCTATCAGCTCAATCCCTTCATCAAGTATAAAGATCTGGAACTGTTCGGCGTTGTCGAGCATGCCGCCGGCCGAAATTTCAATGAAGCGGAAAACAGGACCTGGAACCAATATGCCGTCGACGCCGTGTATCGTTTTGCCGAAGACAAAATGTATGCCGACTTTCGATACAACTATGTAGACGGGCAGCGCTCCGGAGATGCCAACAGAGTCAGCGTCGACCGCGTGCAGATCGGAGGCGGATGGTTCCCATTGCCTTACCTGCTGATGAAAGGAGAATTCGTAACGCAGAATCATTACGATTACCCCATGGACGACATCCTGTACGGAGGGCATTTCCACGGTGTAACTGTAGCGGCAATACTCGGTTTTTAACCGGATGATCGGATAGTTTTCATGTAGCTGAATCGGTAAAAAAAGTTTACATATCTCCTTTAACTATCCTTTCATTCCCCGCGATTTCAAGGTTTCTTGAAATCGCGGGGAAGAAATATTTTCAGGCAAGCCGTAGCGACTCTTCAGCCGCCGTATCGCATCGATATCCTCCGACTTTTGATATAGTGCATATCAAGTGCAGATTACCCTGCATTTATATGATTGAAGGAATCATGCAATCACATCCTAATGACCTTTTCTGCAACGATCTGCCCACCGAACCGAAACCGGGAATCGGGAAAATCCTCGTAACCGGGGCCACCGGGTATATCGGGGGACGGCTGGTTCCGGAGCTGCTTGCCCGGGGATACAAAGTCCGCGTCATGGTAAGGGACAACATGACAGAATTCAGGGATCAATGGCCCGGGGCTGAAATCGCGGTTGCGGACGCATTGAACGTGAACAGCCTCGCGATAGCGCTGAACGGGATCCACACAGCGTATTATCTTATTCATTCCATGCTTCTCGGGACCAGACAGTTCGAAGCGGTGGATATCCAGGCGGCCATCAACTTCCGACGGGTTGCGGAAAAAAAAGGACTTGAAGGAATTATTTATCTGGGGGGACTGGGAGACATCCGGGCATCGCTGTCGGCGCACCTGAGGAGCAGAATTCACGTAGCGGAACAACTCAAAAAAGGGACCGTTCCCACTACAATTCTCCGTGCGGCCATCATTATCGGTTCGGGCAGCGCTTCCTACGAAATCCTCGAACATCTGGTCCGTAATTGTCTCTTTTTCCCCACGCCTCCCTGGTCGGAGACCAGGTGTCAGCCTATTGCAGTACGCGATGTCATCAAATACCTGGTAGGAGTCCTGGAAACACCCGGTGCAATGGGAGGAACTTATGACATCGGCGGGAAGGATATTCTGACTTACAAGGATATGCTGAGAACCATGGCGGAAATACTCGGCAAAAAGCGCCTTTTTATTCCCGTTCCGATTACGAGCATAAAACTGTATTCCTACTTTGCCGGCCTGTTGACGCCTGTGCCCGTGCAGATCTGCCGCTGCCTTTTTGAAGGCACGCATAATGAAGTCATCTGCCTGGACGACAGGATAAACGAATTTGTCCCGATCGATACGAAAGGCTATAAAGAGGCCATCCTCAGGGCCCTGTCCCGTGAGGAGCAGGACAGGGTATACACGAGATGGTCGGATGCCTATCCCCCCGCCCACGAGCTTGCCATAAAACTCCACGAAATCAGGGGACGCCCTCTTTATACAAGCTGTTATTCTCTTTTATCCAGGAAGAGCGCCGGCTCACTGTTTCAATCCATATGCAGGATCGGCGGAAAGGAAGGCTGGTTTCACAGCAACTGGATGTGGCGTTTGCGCGGCGCCCTGGACCGTATACTCATGGGCGTGGGCACCTCACGCGGCAGAAAAAGCTGGTCCACTCTCGGCAAGTACGACGTCATCGACTTCTGGCGCGTCGAGGACTACATGACCGGCGAAAGGCTTCTCCTTCGGGCTGAAATGAAGCTTCCCGGCAGGGCATGGCTGGAGTTCCGGATTAACAGGGAGAACGGCAGGAACCGCCTGACGGTGAAGGCGTATTATCAAACACGCACCTTCTTCGGTAAGCTGTACTGGTACGCGTTTCTTCCTTTCCATGTTTTTATTTTCCGTGACCTTATCCGGGAGATTGAAAAAAAGAGCACGGATCACGAAGGCACTAACAATGCAATGCCGCACACGGCAAGTCCGGCATAATTGTCATTGATTGTCGCCGATGACAAGAACCGTTTGGCAGAATCCGACTGGATAAGCGTTGCAAAAAACTTCGAGGATTTATAAATAGGAGAAGGGCTTCGACAGTGCAGAAAATCGAGGATAAAGAAACCGGGCTGCCTTCAGGTATCGGTTCGGGAATCCAAAACCTTCTGGACGCGCTTCCTTTCAGCGTTCAACTCATTGATTCCAACCATAAGATCGTCGCCGTCAACAAGGTGTTGAAACAAAAACTCGGAATGGATGAAAATCAGCTTATCGGAGCGCATTGCACCGTGGTCCTGCACGGCTTAAAAACGCCCATAAAAGATTGCCCCCTGGAAGAATCCCTTGAAAAAGGGGAGTCCATCGAACGGGAATTGTTCAATTCGGAAAACGCCCGATGGATAAACGCCTCCGTCTACCCGACTCCGATAGTAACTGGCGACGGCTTGCCTGTTTACCTCCATTTCATACGCGATATTACGGAGGTTAAGAACACAGCCGCCGAGCTTTCAAGAAACCTGGAACACCACAAAGCTCTCTGCGACCTTTTGCAAAACCTGCAGAACTGCCAGAATTCCGAACAAATCCTGAACACCCTTATCGACCAGGTTCTTTCTCTGTCCTGGCTGGGAATGGCTGCTACGGCTGTAGGTTTTCTCCTGAACGGAGCACATCTGGAGCCCGTCACGCACCGCAACGTCTCCCCGGATTTATTGAAAAAGTGCCGGCGCCTGGGTCCCGGCGAGTGTCTTTGCGGAAAAGCCGCTGAAACCGGCAGTCCCATTGTATGTTCCTCAAGCAGCCACGATCACAGCATCCAATATGAAGACATGGACGAACACCAGCACGCGGTTTTCCCCATAAGGCACAAAGGCATTACGCTCGGCGTTCTTACCTTATATCTCGATACGGAAGGCACGCTGGATAATTTCCGCCTCGGATTCCTGGAAGCGGCGACTTCCGCGGCAGGGGCGGCTCTCGACGCGCAGCTGGCCCGGGAACAGGCATCGCAGGCACAGGAAAAATGTCTCGCCCAGATAATCTCTTCCCAGGAAGATGAGCGCAAACGCGTTGCCGGAGATCTGCACGACAAGCTGTGCCAGTCCTTATCGGCGATACTGCTGGAATTGCAATCCAACAGATCCCGGGACGCAGCCGGCCAATCCGTCCAGTCGGACATTGAATCCCGGATTCGGGATCTTATAGACCAGGTACGGCAGATGGCGGGACAACTGCGGCCGGCGATTCTGGACGACTTCGGGCTGGAATCGGCTTTAGCCCGTAAAATCAAGGAAATCTCGAACCTCAAGGAAATATTGATCGATTATCAGTGCGTTCCTCCCATCCCAAAGAAATCCCGCCTTCCCATTGCGGTGGAAGTCGGCCTTTACCGAGTCGCCATGGAGGCGCTCCTGAATGCCGTTACGCACGCCTCGGCATCTCATATCAGCGTCATCCTCATGTGGCAGCGGAACAAGGCGACACTTCTTATAGAAGACGACGGCCTCGGATTCAACTATCCAGCAATTCGTAAGGATCTGGACCGATGCAGGGGATTGATTGAAATGGAAGAAAGGATGAATGTGCTGGGAGGAAAGCTCCAGGTAGAGTCCGTCCGGCAAAAAGGAACAACGGTCCGGGCCGAGGTTCCTGTGGAGACAGCCCCCGGAACCCTGTGAGGAATGCATGCTAGTAAAGGGGCAGCGACGGATCCACTTCAAAAGCCCAGCGATTTATGCCCCCTTCCAGGTGGCGCAGCTTCGTGAATCCATGTTTCTGCAAAGTCCGGATTACTTTCAAACTTTGAATACCGAAACGGCAGAATACTATGATCTCGCTCGAAGTATCCAGTTCGTTCATACGCTCTAGTATTTGATTATGAGGAATATTGATGCATTCCGACTCTTTTATGCGCGATATCTCCAGTTCGTGAGGTTCGCGAACATCCAGCAGCCGGAGATTGGCTTCTTCTGACATCCGTTTTTTCAATTCACCGGGCGTAATGACATCGATACCGGAAGTATCCGGCAGGCTTTCGCCCGGCTCGTGATCATGGGCCGGATAACCGCAGAACTCTTCATAGTCCATAAGCTCCGTTATGGACGGCGCCTCCCCGCAGACCGGGCATTCGGGATCTTTTTTGACATCGAAAATCCTGAAATCGACATCCAGGGCGTTGTAGGTAAGAAGCCTTCCGGCAAGAGTGTTTCCGATTCCCAGAATAAGTTTGACGGCTTCGGAAGCCTGGATCGTTCCTATAGTTCCGGGGAGGAACCCCAGAACGCCTCCTTCGGCGCAGGACGGAACGCTGTCCGCTGGAGGCGGCGAGGGGAAGAGGCATCGATAACACGGTCCCTGCTCCGTGCAAAAAACGGACACCTGGCCGTAAAAGCGGAAAATGCCCCCGAAGACAAAAGGTTTTCCCGTAAACACACATACATCGTTAATCAGATATCTTGTTGGGAAATTATCGGTACCGTCCACCACCAGATCGTAGCCGCCGATAATATCCCGGGCGTTTTTCGAGTTCAGCGATACGTCGTAAGTGTCAATTACTATATGAGGATTAATGTCTTCCAGACACTCCCGCGCACTTTCCGTCTTCGGGCGTCCCACGTCCCGCGTGCCGTGCAGGATTTGACGCTGAAGGTTGCTTAAGTCCACCACATCATAATCCACCAGCCCCAGATGCCCGATACCGGCCGCAGCCAGATACATTGCCAGAGGGGATCCCAATCCACCGGCACCGACGATAAGAACACCCGCCGCCTTTAATTTCTTTTGTCCCGCCACTCCCACCTCGGGCATTATGAGGTGCCTGCTGTAGCGCATGACTTCGTCGTGGGTCAACCCTGTTCCGGGATTTTTATCGCCGATTGGATCCTCTCTTAAACGCATCGATAACTCTCACACTCTCGATGATTGAATCATCTTCACCCGCGGGAAATCCAGCAACCATTGCACGGCTCTTCACCGCTCATCTCATATACCCTTTTCTTGCGCTGATTTTGTCATACTGATGATTCTTGACGTTCACTTCGAGCTCATGCCAACCGGCCTTCTCCACTCCCTTTGGAACATAAGCCAACAGATATCGCTGCCGGAATTCTTCAAGGATATTGACAAATACGGCCCCGAGATCGCCGGTCGATTCGACTTCGACCAGGAATCCCCCGGTATTTTTCGTCAACTCCCGGAGAAACTTTCTGTCCGGCAGCCTGCCGGCCGATACGGCGTATATAACGGCATCGCCGCGGCGGGCCGACTCCAGCACGGCATCGTCCGTAAGCCAACTGGACGTATCGAGACCGTCGCTGAAGACAATAATCAGCGGCAGGTCGGCTTTCGATTCCGCATGAATCAATCCCGCGTAACTGGCGTCAATGAGGGAAGTTTTCCCGTAGGATTGAGGCTGGGTCTGCTCGAGCGCGCGTCTTACTTCCCGCAGATCCGAGGTAAGCGTCGAATTAAGCGTCACCGCATGATTGAACGTGATCAGCCCCGCACGTTCTCCATCTCTTAATTTATCCAGAAGATCAAAACCGGCTTTTTTCAAATTATCCATCACCCGGCCGACGGCTCCACTGCCGCTCATATCAAGGACAAGGATCACACTGGCGGGAATTTCCAGAAGACTGGCCGATTCAACCGTCTGGCGCACTCCATTGTCCAGAACTTCGAAATCGGAGGCATTGAGGCCCCGAACCGGCTTCCCGTTGTCGGTTACAAGCACATCAATGCGCACCTCTTCCCTCTTGACCGAAATTGTAGGATTTTGGGCCGATACGGACACAATCCCGGCCGTCAGGATAACCGCCACTATTGCCGAAAAGGAACCTCTCATTCCCGGAGCCCTCCAATGTTATTTATATTTCTCTCACCTTATCGCAGCCGCAAACCCCAGCCGGCAAGGGTTGGATCTCTTTCTATTTGAATCTTTGTTGCCACAGATGTTCTTCTACAGTCTTAGATAACGAGGATTCACAATTTTCTCAAATTACTTCATAAATATGATTTTACACCATCATCCCGTCCGGGCGAACGGCGATGTCCTGAAATCCCCTGTTCCCACTTTCAGTCCCGTATTTTCAGGCGCCGTTTCCCGGCGTGGTTGCCGTAAGATAAACCGGCGGCCACGATTTGCCCGAAGCAGAAGCCTTCACGTGAATCCGCGAAATTTACTTCTATATTTTCCTTGTTTCCCGGGCAAGAAATCCATATAAATTTCCCAGACCGCATTTCTCGAGCTCAAATTAACGCCAGGAATCCTGGTGAATATCCGGGCTGTGAGAAATGCGGGCCAGGGTATACAAACTCGCGCCCGAGCATCGATAAAAACCGAAAACTTAATTTATACTTATCCCTGCTCCTGGCGCGTGCAGAGTAGAGGGAGTGCCGATATGAAAACACACCGTATTTCATTGGGATGCCTGCTTCCGGTTGCATATCTTATAGCACTCACATCCATGGCGTATTCCCAAAAGCCATGTGAGAGGCTTGTGGACGAAAAACTTCCGCATGTAACCATCAGTTCGGCTGTTCTTATGAACGATCCACTCGGATTTTCACCGCCTAAAACACCCGGAATATTCGGCACTCCTCCGGGATTAAAGGTTACAGAGCCCTTCTGCCGCATAATCGGCCACATCAATCCCGTCCCGGAGTCCCGGATCGGCTTTGAAGTCTGGCTGCCTCCGGCCGAAAACTGGAACAAACGATTCCTGGCAACCGGCAACCCCGCTTTTGAAGGAGCGATCAAGTACCAGGGGCTGGCGGCCTCGCTGGCGCAGGGATATGCGACAGCCTCAACAGACACAGGGCATCTCGATCCCGGACACGAATGGGGCATGGGACAGCCGGAAAAACTGATCGACTGGGCTCATCGGGCCCTGCACGAAACGACCGTTGCCGCCAAGCATCTTATCGAGGCGTTCTACGGACAGCCTCCCCGATATTCTTACTTCGGCAGTTGCCATAACGGAGGGCGGCAGGGCCTGGCGGAAGCCCAGCGTTACCCCGACGATTACGACGGCATTCTGGCAGGCGATCCTGCCTTTCATTTGACTTACCTGCAACCGGGTTCCGAATATCTCAGCTGGGTGGCCCTTAAAGACGGCGTGGATGCGCCCGGCTACATTCCTCCGGACAAATACCCGGTATTAAACAGGGCGGCGCTGGATGCCTGCGATGAACTGGATGGAGTCAAAGACGACGCTATTGAAGATCCGACAAGGTGCGACTTTGATCCCGCTTCCATTCAATGCCAGGGGCCGGACAAACTTTCCTGTCTGACAGCGGCTCAGGTCGATACGGCACGGAGGCTCTATACCGGAGCACAATTTTCCGACGGCACGCAGATCTATTCGGGCTTCGAGCCTGGAAGCGAACTCCTCTGGGGAGCCATGGTCCAGGGCCCGGAACCGCTGTTCATAAACAACGGATTCTTTAAATATATTGTATTCGAAGATCCCGACTGGGATTTTCACACCTTCGACGTTGACGCGGATACGCGCAGGACCGATGAACGCCTGGGCTCCTTGATCAATTCCATCGATCCCGACCTTACAGCCTTCAAGGAAAAAGGCGGCAAGCTCATTCTCTACCAGTCCTGGAATGAAACATGGGTTCCACCGCGCTATATCACGGGGTATTACAACCAGGTTATGGAAACCATGGGCGGTCTGGATGAAACCAGGAATTTCTTCCGCCTGTTCATGGTGCCGGACATGGGGATGTGCCCCGCAACGTTTCCCGGCACTTTCAACGCCATGGAAGCGCTCCGGAAATGGACGGAAGAAGGCGTTGCGCCGGATCAGATCAAGGCTTCCTACAGCGACGGCCCGAGTGTTTATAAAACCCGGCCGGTGTGCGCCTACCCGGATGTTGCGATCTACAAAGGCCAAGGCGATCCGAGTAAAGCGGAGAATTTCCGCTGCGGCCGGCCTACATGGTAGGCGGCTTTTTAACAGGCATGCCGGAAGTTTTCTAAATGATGAACCTTTCAAGGTTGGACGTTTAACGTTAAACGTTTGACGCCCGACGTTTGAACGATCAAAACTCCTGAATACACGATTTCACCTTTGTAAAACTGAAGCATTATCGATATTATTACCCATGCATTTTTTAAAAATCCCTCCCTTCCCTCCATCCTATATATATGAGGAACCGGCATATGGGTTTGTTTAAAGAAAAGAAAGCACTTAAAAAAAGCGAAATTCGCATGGCCTCGACAGGCTCTCGAAAAGAAATCTCGCCGTTGCGTCCGAAGTACGGGGAAAAGAATCCTCCCTGCAGAATAAGCTGCCCGAGCGGGAATGACATACGAGGCTGGCTGACCGTTATCGCCCAGCGTGAAAAAACGGGATTGTCCCTGGAACAAGCCAGCGATCAAGCCTGGTACATCGAAGTGGAAACCAATCCTTTCCCTGCGGTAATGGGCAGGATTTGCCCCCATCCGTGCGAAACCGACTGCAATCGTAAAGAAAAAGACGGAGCGGTGGCGATAAACTCGGTGGAACGCCACCTGGGCGACTGGGGGATCGAAAGAAAACTCGAGCTTCCGAAACTGGATGAAGGCGGGCCCTATGAAGAAAAAGTTGCCGTAATCGGCGCCGGCCCCTCGGGCTTGTCCTGCGCCTATCAACTGGCGCGACGAGGTTACAAGGTCACCGTTTTCGAGGGTTTCGAAAAACCGGGCGGGATGCTGCGCTATGGAATTCCGGAATACCGACTGCCTCGGGAAGTTCTGGACGCCGAGATTCAGAAAATACTGGATCTCGGAGTGGAACTTCGATGCGGCACGACTATCGGAGAAGACCTTACCCTGGAGGATCTCAGGCGCGACTACAGTGCCGTATTCGTAGGAATCGGCGCACACAAAGGCCGTACGATGGGCATTCCGGGAGAAGACGGCACGGGAGTCTACACGGGAACCGATTTTCTTAACAAAGTGAATTCCGGAAAAGAACCGGAAGTCGGCCAGAAAGTCGTCATTGTCGGCGGCGGCGATACGGCTATCGATGCCGCCAGAGTTTCCCTGCGTTTAAGTTCCGATACGGCCGAAGTGTCCCGGCGCATGGGGGCGGATGTTACGGTTCTTTACAGGCGTACCAAGAATGAAATGCCGGCCATCGAACGCGAGATAGAAGAGGCACTGGAGGAAGGGATCCAGTTCGAATTTCTGGCGGCGCCGGCCAAGATTGAACGCGACGAATCAGGCCGGATATCCGGTCTGATTCTCCAGCGCATGGAACTGGGCGAGCCGGACGATTCCGGGCGGCGGAGACCCGTTCCCATCGAAGGAAACGTTCAGGAAATAAAAGCCGATACCGTCATCATGGCAGTGAGTCAGGAGCCGGACTGGAGCACGCTGGGCGCCATTCAGGCTAAAGGGTCGTGGCTCGACGTCGACAGCTGGGGACGCACCTCCATAGACAATGTCTGGTCGGGCGGAGACACGCTGCGCCTCGGCCTGGCCACCATTTCCATCGGCCAGGGGCGCAAAGCGGCGGAATGCATTCATGCCGAGCTGCGGGGCCGGCAACCTCAGGAACCGAAGGCCCTCCCGAAGATAGGCCCGGATCGCCTGAAGCTCGACTGGTACCCCGCGAAGGATAGAGCGGAACGAAAAATACTCTCCGCCGAGGAACGCCTGGCAAAACCGAAAGAAGAAGTGGATCTGGGGATACCGCCGGAGGCGGCCGTCGAAGAAACCAGCCGCTGCTTCAGTTGCGGACTCTGCTTCGGATGCGAAAACTGCTGGATGTATTGCCAGAATACCTGCTTTAAAAAACAGCCCGAGATCAAACCCGGCAGCTACTATTATATGGATCTGGCCATCTGCGACGGCTGCAAAAAATGCTGGGAGGAATGCCCCTGCGGCTATATCGATGCAACATAGCCCCCCTACAGATCCTCATTTTTAATGTACCGGCCTCCGGGTACGATGGTGAAATGGAATATGGGCCGGTCGACACGCTTCAGCACCAGGGGGCAGTGCTTCATTCCCGCCGGCACGAACAACAGGGCGCTTTTGGTGATCGTCTGTTTTTCGTCTTCAAGCCATATCTCTATTTCTCCGCCCAGATCGTGGGGATTTGCAGGGTCGCTGCCGAAAAATCCGATTATTTCATCGGCATCGTGAACGTGAGGTTTGTCCTCCAGCGTGGTCGCCTCTTTCATATACCATGCGGTATTCATGTGAAACGCCCCCTCGACAACATTCTCATCCATCCATAAAATTCGGGTGGCGTATTTGGCATAGTCGGCCGCGATCTTCTTCTTCTCTTCGGGAACAATAAGATCGGTAACAACATACTTCCCGTACTTCGATTCGGACATCAATAACTCCTTCATGATTAACCGACCACGCCCCGTGAAAAGGGGCATGAATGGTATTTGCTAATGTTCCGTTTCCGGTTTCCCGTTTCGCATTCTATTTTTTTAACGGGAAACGCTGAACGCGAAAAAAACTTCTCACCTGAACTTTCCCCGGACCGTCATAGCCTCCCGGAACCATATGGCCAGAGGACGGGAATTGAACGGGATTCATTTATCTTCCCTGTGTGCCGCCCTGTTTCCACACTCCGGTTTTTTCAATGCCGAAATCGGGACGGGATCCGTCTTTGGCCGGAACCGTAAACAGATAGTTGGGGCCGGCATCCACGGCGGACTCCTTCGGTTTCGGCAG
>CAZPHK010000111.1:0-16185 GCA_964586015.1 uncultured Acidobacteriota bacterium
ATTCTGCTGTCCCCGGTGGAATCTTCCTCGTAGCTGATTTCAATCTTACCTGTTTCCCCTGGCGTTGCCGGTTTCGTAAGAATCAGCCATGGATCGCTGTCGAGGTCGCGGGCTTCCTGAATAAAGCTGAGGGCATTTCCCTTGCTGTCTTTGATGGAGCTTATCCGCAGCACACCATTGAGATTAAATGGAAGAATCCTGGCCGATGCGTCATCGACAATATATTCCAAATCTACAACAGCCGAAATCTTGCTGTTATTCGGAACAGTCAAATCAATGTCCATGGATGGGCAGTGCGCCAAGGTACGGTTATGATCGGGTTCGGATGATCCGGTATATTCGGAAGCGAGATGAAATCCGGACATCCATTCGTAGTAATCTCCCGGATTTACATGGAGAAGAAGGACCTCTTCTCCTTTACTGGATTCGGGAAGCAGGAGGGAGTCACGATTCCAGCTTATGTGAAAAAGCAGATCGCCCGTTTCCTCTCCTTTAAAATCCGCCAGGAAAAATCCTTTGCTGCTGCCGTCCGTCAGATCGGCCAGCATGCGTGCGGCCATATTCCGCATTGTCGGATTCCCTTTGCGCCGGTTTTCAACCCAATCATTGTAATCTTTGCTGTAACCCCGTTGTTTGGAGGCAATATCCGTCTTATCTTCTCCGCCCTGTAATGGTTTGAATTCCATGATTTTCTTCAGTTCCGCAACCGTATCATCCGTAAAGAAAAAGACTGCTTTTTTAAAAGTATCAACCAGGTTCGCTTTTCCGGTATACCGGGATATCTGATATTTATGGACAAATGTTGGGGGAGTAAGCTCAAAAGCACCCTCGCCTTCAAACTGGGCGGCCATAATGCGCCCGGCCACAGGTGCTGCAAGCGTGAGTCGACCGCTGGTAAAGGTAAAAGTTGCCGCATCCCTTTTGAAGGTAACATTTTCTGTAATTGCAGTTTCATTGCCTCCTTGAAGCGCACGGAGTTGCTGGTATACAGCAAGCAGTTCCTGTGATGGTGCCGTCGACAAATCCCCGGCAAACGCAATAGAAGTGAGTACCAAAAACGCCATCAGTAACAGAGTGGCTCTTTGCATAAGACCTCCTTGCAGAAGATGCAGGACAAAAAAGGATTTAACCAGCGCTCGCAAATAAAATTTTTAAAATATTAGTTTCAATATTATAAACGTAACTTAAGGGCTATCGTCTCCTAAATTTTTAGGACACCGGGATCAACATCTGCAACCTGTAAACCTGCCAACCTGCCAACCTGCCAACTGCACCCAATCTTTCGAGTCACCGGTTGTTTGATCCGGTTCCGGCCGGAGGCTGTGCTGGCTTCTGGCTTCTTCATTCCTATTCCGGTATCCTGATGTTCATGAAGGGCCTTACCGACACGCACGCGCATCTATGCGATCATGTTTTCGATCCGGACCGGTCGCTCGTTCTGGAAAAGGCGCGACTCGCGGGCATATCCAGCGTTATCGCCGTCGCGGAAAATTTGTCGGACGCGGAAAAAAACCTGGTTCTGGCAAACGAATGCGCGATGGTCCGTCCGGCAGCCGGGCTGTATCCTACAAATCTGGAGCCGGATCAGGCGTCGAAAATGTACGATTTTATTCGGAGCAATTCAGACAGGCTTGTGGCTATCGGTGAAGTCGGTCTCGATTACTGGAAAATACAGGAAGAATCGGACAGGGCAATCCAGCGGGAGATTTTCCGCGGCTTCATTGAATTGAGCCTGTCGCTGGATATTCCGCTGAATGTGCACTCCCGATCGGCAGGCCGCCATGCCGTGGATCTCCTTCTGAAGCATTCCGCCGTCAAAGTCCAGCTCCACGCTTTTGACGGAAAACCTTCGTCGGCACACCCGGCCGTGGAAGCAGGCTATTTTTTTTCCATCCCCCCTTCGGTTGTGCGATCCGCCCAGAAACAGAAGCTGGTAAAAAAACTGCCTCTGTCGAGCCTGTTGATTGAAACGGACAGTCCGGTCCTGGGTCCCGAACCGCAGAAGCGCAACGAACCGGCGAATGCCCTCATCGCAGTCAGAGCGATCGCGGAACTGAAAAACCTCAGCGATATGGAAGTGATGGAAGCCGTTTCGGAAAACACCCGGCGCCTGTACGGCGATGCTGTCGCGTGAGGAGGAAAAATAAACGGTGTTACCCTGTTTCCCAAACGAATACAGGGTAACGCCGGATTCCTATTCTTTGTTCTGCGGCACTGTTTTTGCGGGTGCTTCGGGGATATCGCCTCTTGGAGTCCAGCCCTGAATCGGAGGAATTACGGAGCTGCCCTTCCGTTTTTTTCCGGATCCGAATCCCTTCATAAAAGCTTCCCGTTTTGCCATCTGGATCGCCAGCGCGGGATCCACCCCTTTCGGGCATACCTGCGAGCAGGCGCCCGCAAAGTGGCAACGGTAGACGCCATGGCTGGAATAGAGAACGTCCTGACGCTGCTCGGCCCCCTCATCGCGCGTATCGGACAGGTAGCGCCACCCGGCAGTCAGGGGCTGCGGGCCGACATACTCTTCGGATGTGGCGACCGTCGGACACGCCGCCATACAGAGTCCGCACTTGATGCAGTAGGCGAACTGGATATAGTTGAACAGCTCCTGCTCGGACTGGAAAAATTCCCCGGTCGGCGAATCCTGTTCCGCCGCGTCTTTCCGTATCAGGTACGGTTTGACCGAACGGTGCTTTTCGAACAGGCCTTCCAGGTCCGGCACCAGGTCACGGATTATGTCGTAATTGGGAAGCGGTTTGACGACGACGCGATCGGAATGCAGGTGAACGATCTGGTTATTGCAGGCGAGCCGCGGAAGACCGTTGATGAACATGCCGCAGGATCCGCATATACCCATACGGCATGACGACCGCCATGATAATGAAGAATCGAGATGCTCTTTTATCCAGTTTAAGCCGTCGAGTACGGTCATGCCTCTTGTAACGGGCACCGAGTAATTTTCCAGGTGCGGGGACTCGTTCCCGGCCGGATTGTATCGCAGGACCTCGAACTTAACCGTCTTAATAACCGCTTTATCCTGTGTTTCCGATTTATTCATGATCAGACTCCGTTTGTTTGGAACACGACGACTGCAACATAACTGCCGTAGAGGAACAGGGCAACTCCGGCCACCGCAAGAACGCCCCCGATTGTTTTTTCCAGCGCCTTCGACAGCGACAGCTCAAAAAACATGCTGCGCAGGCCGTACAGTCCGTGAAACAGTCCCGTTCCCAGCAACAGAATGTATGTGACCATGTATACCGCCTGCCGGCTGCGCTCGAAAACCTGTGAGGAATCGACAGGGTCGCCGGATCCGATGCCGGCCATGTGCAGAAGCTCGCTCAGATGCATCGTGCCCATATGCACGCCCAGCAACACGAGGATGACGACCGCAGAGAGGATGTGCCAGAACCACAATCTCGATTCGCGCATGACGCCTCCTATTTCATCACGAAATAAAAATCCACACCGCCGATAATCATGAGAGCGGCTGCGAACACCATGAAGACTATAAACACCGGCTTATGCCGCAACGTGGAGTAACTGTACGGAAACGACGGCACTCCCGGTTTTCCGATCAGCCACCCCAGTTCAACCAGAATGAGGCGGATCCCGTTGACCGCGTGAAAGGCAAACGCAAGAACAACAAGAAATTCACCCACTTTGAAAAGCGGGCTGCCGAAAAAGGCCATTGCGCTCTCCCAATTCTCGGGACCGCCCACCCGTTGCCCCGTCACGAAGATGTGCATAATAAAATAGGCCAGGATCCCCAGACCCGTTATCCGATGCACGGCATACGCATAGCGGTCCAAACCGTACCGCCCTCCGCCGAGCCAACCCCAAAGCCCGAGTCTGTTTTTAAGTCTCTGTTGCATAGGGCTCTCCTTCCTGTCGTTTTGCCGGGGATCCGCGTTCAGGATCCCGTATTCAATCCGCCTAATATTTCCTTTCCACGGGCAGCCAGTTCGTTATGGTCACGGGCTTGTAATCCAGCCGGGGTCCCTCTTCCGAGAAGAACGCCAGCGTGTGCTTGAGCCAGTTGACATCATCGCGCTCCGGATAATCCCTGCGCGCGTGTCCCCCGCGGGATTCAGTGCGCTCGAGCGCCCCTTTAACCATTACCTGGGCAAGATCCAGCAGGTTTTCCATTTCCAGCGCGTGATACAGATTCGTGTTGTAAACGGCGCTCTTGTCGTCAATCCGGATATTGGCGTACCGTTTCCTCAGCTGGAGGATCGTATCCAATCCGCGGCTCAACTCCTCCTCCGTCCGGAATACGCTGACGTTGACGTCCATGCAGGAGCGCAGCTCCCTTCGGATGTCATAAAGGCTTTCGGTGCCCTTCCTGGTCAGGAGTTCTTCAAAGATCCGCCTGTATTCCTTTTCAACCTTTGCTTCGGGAACAGCCGCCGGCTGTTGCGTTTCCATGCAGTAACGGCCGGTTTCCCCGCCGGCGATTTTTCCCCATACGAGGCATTCCGCCGTTGAATTGGAGCCGAGGCGATTGGCGCCGTGCAGGCTGACGCACGCGGCCTCCCCGGCCGCCCAGATTCCTTTGATGCAGGTTGCCCCCTTGATATTCGTCTCAATGCCGCCCATGGAGTAATGCGCGACGGGTTTGCAGGGTATGGGATCGTCCACCGGATCGATATCGTTGAATTCCATGCAGACTTCCCGGATCAGCGGCAATCTATCGTTGATTTTTTTTGCTCCGAGATGCCGAAGATCCAGGTGTATGTAATCCAGCCCATTCGGACCCTCGAATCCGCGTCCCGCTTCGATTTCGATCTGCTCGGATCGTGAAATAAGGTCGCGCGGAGCCAGTTCGAGCTTCGAAGGCGCGTACTCGCCCATGAAGCGGTCGCCCTTGTTGTTGATCAGATACCCGCCTTCCCCGCGGCATGCTTCGGTTATCAGGATGCCGGAAGGCACCAGGCCGGTTGGATGGAACTGCAGAAATTCCAGGTCTTCCAATGGAATACCGGCACGATATGCCAGCGCCATTCCGTCTCCCGTGACCGTCTGCGAATAGGTCGTAAATCCGAACAGCGTGCCTGCGCCGCCGCTGGCGATGATAAGCGCTTTACCCCGAATGACCTTGAACTGTCCGGTGGTCATGTCGAGCACCGTCAGTCCGCAGAAAGTATTGTTTTCAACCAGTATCGATGTAACGAAATGCTCGTTATAATGCCTGGCGTTGTTGTATTTTTGCAGCGTATCGTAAAGAGTCTGCATCTCGAAAAATCCGGTTTTATCCTGGGCCAGTACGGCTCGCGGGTAGCTGTGACCTCCGAAGGGCCTCTGGGCGATCCGGCCGTCTTCACGCCGCGTCCATGGAATTCCCCAGTGATCGAGCTGCAGTATCTCCGATGGCATGGTCCGGACAAAAAGATCCACGACGTCCTGATCCGCTAAAAAATCGCTTCCCTTGATCGTATCCCATGCGTGTAAATCGTAACTGTCGCCGTCTTCCGGCCGCATCACCGCGGCCGTGCCGCCTTCTGCGGCAACCGAGTGGGCGCGCATCAACTGGTTTTTCGTTATAACGGCAATATCGATTTTTCCCTGAGCAACGCGGGAGGCTTCAATAGCCGCCCTCAATCCTGCCAGTCCCGCGCCCATAATAATCAGATCGTGAGTGAAAACATCGGCCATGCAACGCCCCCTCCCTGCCCCGGCACTTCAAATACCCGGACACCGGTAAGCAAACGGTATCCCCCCGTAAAGCCCGGATTCCATTCCTTTCATTCGCAAATACAATGAAAGTTCTCCTACCTGCAAAAATGCAAATTTGTGTATCCACGGATAAGCGGCACCACCTTAGCACACCTTTAATCCGGCAGCCAACCGAATATTGAATCCGCGCGCCATTGATGGATCTGGCGTAAATGGAACCGTCTCGGCATCGCACTGATTGGAAGTTATCAAGAGGATGTGGGGGCGAACCTTGTGTTCGCCCTGTAGCAAATTCGAAAATTCAGCTAGCGCCGCGAAAAACTCTGCAGCCCGGCCGCCAGTACGTCCACCGCTTCCTCAATATCGTTCTTATTGAGAACGTACGCCACTCTCGCCTGCTGCTCCCCTTGGGAATGCCGCATATAAAATCCTGCGGCCGGGGCAATAAAGGTTGTCTTGCCGTTATGGGAAAATTCTTCCAGCAGATAGGCTGCGAAATCATCCGCATCCGCAACGGGGAACTGGACAACGGTATAAAAGGCGCCCTGAGGCTTTTGCACGATCACGCCGGGAATTTCCTTTAAAGCGGCATACAGAGCATCGCGGCGCGTCCGGAATTCATTTATAACCCCTTGAAGAAAATCGTCTTTAATATTTTCCAGCATATGCGCGGAAGCAAACTGGCTCATTGTCGGCGCCGCAAGTCGGGCCTGTGCAATCTTCAGCGCCGATGCCAGCACCTCTTCGTTTACCGACATCAGGCAACCGACGCGTGCTCCGCACAGACTGAACCGCTTGGAAAGGCTGTCGATGACAATCACACGGTCGCTGGCCGGCTCCAGGTTGAAAATGGATAAAGGCTCAAAATCATCGTAGACGAACTCCCTGTACGTTTCATCGACGATCAGGAAGAGATTGCGCTCCTCGCAAAGATCGAATAGAAGCTGCAGCTCTTCCCTGCTGCAGACGGTGCCGGTTGGATTATTCGGGGTGCAAATCAGGATTGCCCGCGTTCTGTCCGTTATTTTCTCCACAATCCGGCTGCGTTCCGGCAGAGCAAAATTGTTCTCCATGCTGCATAAAACCGGAACCAGGTCAATCCCGGCAATTGCCGCAAATCCGAGATAATTTGCGTACGTAGGATCAAAGATGATGATTTCGTCCCCTGGATCGCAGCAGGTCATGAATGTGAATACCAGCGCTTCGCTGGCGCCGACCGTGATTATGAACTGCTCCGGACGGGTATCGATGTTCAAAGTTCTGTTGATATATTTTGACCAGGCGTTGCACAAACGCTCGTTGCCCTGGGATTCCTCATAGGCAATAATCTTCTCGTCGAATAACCGCAAACCCTCAAAATATTCCCGCGGTGACTCGATATCCGGCTGCCCGATATTCAGTCTGTAAACATGGATCCCCGCCTTTTTTGCCTTTAACGCCATAGGCGCCAGCTTTCGAATCGGTGACGGGGGTGTATTTTGAGCTCGTTGGGACAGCTCCGTTTTCGGCATCAGGGACCTCCATAAGGGTATAAACTTTTGTCGGCCGTACAGTTCGTGGTTTCGGTCTCGTCGCGCTGCGCATCGCCCGCGTATCGGATTTATCGTTTCCGGTTTCCCTTTTTTCTTGCTTGTTTCGTTTAAAGCGGAAACCGTCGCACAACCGGCCTTGTATGCAATATTACAGCAAATTCCCGACGGTTTCCGGATTTCTTAAAAGATTCCTGCATTTCATATCGGTAAACATTTTTCCATGTTAGCCCCTTTTTTCCAGCCTGCCGGTGAGAATCCGTTTTCCCCTAATTTATAAGCACTCTTGACAATACACCCTGGAAAAAGGTATAGGTAATGGCTTATATCTCTGATGACTCAAGGAATATGGACCTTTGGATTTGCCTCACCGCACATATCGAAAAAGCACAGGTCAGCCACATCCTGTTCCATACCGATTCGCAATCATAAGCTTTAGTAATAAAATTCGGTCCCTGATCCGTTTTTTAAAAGGGTTCGGGTCTATATCAGGAGGAGTTAATGTCATTAGACGCCAACGATAACCTTCCGGCAGCCGGAACTTCCACGGAGCCGGACAATCTTCCCGGCGGGGAGGAAATCCCTGTGGCCGGAACCAGGGAGGAAGAACCCAGTTTTGAGTCTCTCCTGGCGGCGTATGAAGGAAGAACGCAAACCTTTTCCGAAGGAGAAGTCATAAAGGGCAAAGTCATTGCCATTTCCGGCGGTGGCGTAATTGTCGATGTCGGATTCAAATCCGAAGGAATCATCCCTGTTGAACAGTTTACAGACGATCACGGAGAGGTTTCGGTCCAGGTCGGCGATTCCGTAGATGTTTTCCTGGAACAAACAGAGGATTCGCAGGGGTATGTTGTCCTGTCCAGGGAAAAAGCGGAAAGGATGAAGGTCTGGGACGAAATAGAGCGGGCCTACCGGGAAGGCACGATAGTGAAAGGGCGCGTTATTGAACGCATTAAAGGCGGGCTTGCCGTCGACATCGGAGTTCGCGCCTTTTTACCCGGATCCCAGATCGATGTCAGGCCTGTCCGCAATCTGGACAGCCTTCGCGGCGAGGAATTCGAGATGCGGGTCATCAAGGTCAATAAAAAGCGAGGCAATATCGTGCTGTCCCGCAAAGCGGTCCTTGAAGAATCCATGAAGGAAGAAAAGGCAAAAACGCTGGAAATTCTAGAAAGCGGCAAGGTTATGGAGGGTATTGTAAAAAACATTACCGATTACGGCGCCTTCATTGACCTTGGCGGCGTAGACGGACTTCTACACATCACGGATATGTCCTGGGGTCGTGTGAATCATCCCTCCGAGCTTTTTAACGTGGGAGATAAACTCCATGTCAAGGTCATTAAGTTCACCAAGGAGGATGGCCGCGTCTCCCTTGGCTATAAGCAATTAACCGAAGATCCGTGGCTTCATGCCGATATGCGCTATCCTAAAAATATGCGCGTTCAGGGCAAAGTCGTCAGCCTGACCGATTACGGCGCCTTCATTGAGCTGGAGCCCGGAGTTGAAGGTTTGATTCATATCTCTGAGATGACCTGGAACAAACGGGTGAAGCATCCCTCGAAAATTCTTAATGTCGGTGATTCCGTCGAAGCTGTTGTTTTGGATATCGATATTGAATCCAGGCGCATTTCGCTCGGATTGAAGCAGACGGAGCCGAATCCATGGGATGTGATTGAAGAACGTTATGCGCCGGGAACGGTAATCACGGGAAAAGTCAGAAACATCACAGACTTCGGAGCATTTATTGAAGTCGAGGAAGGTATTGACGGTCTCGTTCACGTCTCTGATATATCCTGGACAAAACGGATGAAGCACCCCTCGGAAATGCTTAAAAAGGGCGACGAGGTACAGGCAGTTGTTTTGAGTATCGATGCAACCAATCAAAAGCTTTCCCTCGGCATCAAACAACTCGAACCGGACCGTTGGGAAGACTGGTTCAGTCGCCATAATGTCGGGGACTCCGTTCAGGGCAAAGTCGTCCGTATGACCAATTTCGGGGCTTTCGTAGAACTGGAGGAAGGCATTGAGGGTCTATGCCACGTTTCGGAGCTTGACGAAAAGCATGTCGAGAAGCCGACGGAATTCCTCAATATCGGCCAGGAAATCGAGATGAAGGTAATCAAGATGAACCTGGATGAGAAAAAGATAGGACTGAGCCTGAAAGCAATGAAGGAAGACGAACCCAGGCTTGAGTTCACCTCCTATCTGGCATCCGCCGATTCCGGAAACGCTTCGATGGGCGAACGCCTTGGAGATCAGTTGCAGCGATTCAAGAAAACGGAGAAGGAACCGGAAGCTGAAGCCGAAACTAAACCGGAAGCCGAAGCCGCAGGCGAAGAACAGTAATCAATCTAATCACCGGCCCATTTTTCTTTGCGTGAAAAATGGGCCTGAGGCCAGGCCATGCCGATGAAACGGTCTACCTTTTTTCTCTGGATCATTGGGGGAGGCGGAGCCTTCATTTTTTTGTTTTTCTGTCTTCTGGCATTCGCTTATTATTTCTCCATGGAAGGCGCCACGGGCCTGTCCTTTTCGCACGACCAGGTGGCCGTTCTGGACCTGGAAGGAACGATTGTCGATTCGCGTGATTTCGTAGGTCAACTGAAGGACTACGGCAACCGCCCGGGCGTGAAGGCTGTCATTATTCGAATCAACAGTCCGGGTGGGGGCGTAGCCGCCTCCCAGGAAATTTATGAAGCCATAAAAAAATTCCGTGCTGATTCGAACAAGAGGGTAGTGGTCAGCATGGCTTCCGTTGCGGCTTCCGGGGGTTATTACATCGCCTGCGCCGCGGACAGGATTTTCGCCAACCCGGGATCCATTACCGGAAGCATCGGCGTTATCGCTCAATGGTACAACTACGGAGATCTGCTCCGCTGGGCCAGAATGCAGGATATAGTTATTAAAACCGGCGATTTAAAGGACGCTGGATCCTCAACACGCCCTTTGACCGATTCAGAAAGGGAGTATTTCCAATCCCTTATTGATTCTATGTTCGAACAGTTCGTCTCTGCAGTGGCGATCAGCCGGAATATGAAAGAAGAGGACGTTCGCGCTCTAGCCGACGGCCGAGTGTTCACGGGCCAGGAGGCTGAGGAGAACGGTTTGATCGACGAGTTGGGAACATACCAGGACGCAATAGACGCGGCCGCCCTGATGGCCGGGATATCCGGAAAGCCCAGAATCCTTAGGCCTGCCAGAAGAAGTGTTTCTTTTCTTGACCTCCTGCTGGGAGACGTGAAATCGGTCCTGCCGTTAAACTCGGACCGCTCGGAATCTCACATACGTTTTGAATACCTCTGGAGATGAAACCGTTATGACAAAAGCAGAACTTGTGGAAGAAGTCGCCAAGGAATCCGAATTAACCAAAAAAGATGCGGAAGTGATCGTTCAGACGGTACTGGACAGCATTACCGAATCTCTTCAGCGCGGCGAGAAGATTGAGTTGCGGGGATTCGGTTCCTTCCGCATTCGCAATCGAATGTCCCGTCAGGGACGCAACCCAAAAACAGGAACCGGGGTCAGCGTTCCGGCCAAAAAAGTTCCTTATTTTAAACCGGGCAAGGAAATTAAAGACCTGGTCAATCTCTAATGGACCGTCTCTGGACGCCGTGGCGCTTTGATTACATCAGCAAGGTCGACAAGGCGACTTCGTGCGTATTCTGCGGAATCCTTGAGGAATCGAATGATTCCGCCAATCTTGTTTTATACCGCGGAAAAAATGTCTTTGTGGTCATGAACCTTTTTCCCTACACGTCGGGACACCTCCTGATCGTGTCCAACCGCCACATATCCTGCCTCAATGAATCATCCGATGAAGAATTGACCGATTTCATCAAACTGTGTCGCCATTGCGAAAATGCCTTAAGGCAGGAATACCACCCGAATGGCTTTAATATGGGATTTAATGTGGGCCGGGCCGCCGGCGCCGGTATCGAGCGCCATCTCCACATGCACGTCCTGCCCCGGTGGGTTGGAGATTCGAATTTTGTATCGGTTGTTGGTGAAACCCGCATTCTTCCTGAGGAACTGCCGACTACCTATCAAAGATTAATACCCTACTTCGAAAATTTCTAACGCTATCGTACCGAATTTACAGCAATTACAGCTCCACTCCCCGGGCTCATTTTTAAATACTATAAGATTAATATTGCGGGAAATTTGTTCTCCCCCTATTAAAGGATTCTGTGCCAAGGTTTTACTCCCTTCCGGAGGTTCGGGGACTATTTCATTATATAATTTCCTTTTTATTTTTTTTTAGGAATTTCTATTTTGTCAAGTTCTTTTTATTCCCTTTATTTTCGGGCTCTCTGAATATGCAACCCCTATAAAACCCGCGCCAATACTGATTATTTTTATTTTTTAACAAAAATTTTTTTACCGTGTTTTTTTGTTGAATGTGCGGAACTTCGTGTGTTACCTTTCTCGCCCGGTGCAGAAAAATAATTGCGATGCACACGCAATCCTGACATTTTTCAAGCTGTGTGAAGCAGCAGAATTTTAACCGCTTTCTGCTGTTATGGGCTATTTTTTTCTTTTCCACAATTGTGGAAAAGCCTGTGGAAAACTACCGGTATGCGGCATACCGTTTTTCTATCTTTGCCGAATTTAAACTATGGATTTCTGGCGCCAAATACTTACCCTTGTTGAAACCCAACTGAGCCGTCAAAGCTTTGATACCTGGTTCAGGCCTATTACATACCGGGGTTTTGAAAATGAAATCCTTCGTCTGAAGGTGCCGACTGAAATCTTTAAAAATTGCTTGATTGAAAACTATTCCGAGCTGGTCCTGGGGGCGGCCCGCAAAATTACCCAGACCGATCTCAGGCTGGATATTGCCGTTGAATCCGCGTCCTCTCCTGCATCGGATTTGCCCGCAGATTCCAAAACGAACCACGAATCTCAGGCCCAACTGTCTCCGAAATATACTTTCGATTCCTTTGTCATTGGAGCAAGCAATCAACTGGCCCATGCAGCTTCCCTTGCCGTGGCCGAGAGACCCTCTAAAGCTTACAACCCTCTCTTCCTTTACGGCGGTGTCGGACTCGGCAAAACCCATCTGATGCACGCTATCGGCAATCTTATTCAGGTCAAGACCCGGAGTATACACCTGACCTATATGTCGTCTGAAAATTTCATGAACGAACTGATTTATGCCATTCGTTTTGACAAAACAAGCCAGTTCCGCCAGAAATACCGCAATATAGACGTCCTTCTTATGGACGATATCCAGTTTATAGCCGGGAAGGAAAGAACCCAGGAAGAGTTTTTTCACACGTTCAACGCCCTGTACGACGCTCAGAAGCAGATTGTCATTACGAGCGACTGTCCTCCAAAACAGATCCCTACACTTGAAGAACGGCTTCATTCCCGTTTTGAATGGGGACTTATAGCAGATATACAACCACCGGACCTGGAAACTAAATTGGCTATTTTAAAGAAAAAAGCTGCCCGTGAACTGCCCGACCTTTCGGACGAGGTCTCCATGTTCATCGCAGAAGGAATCCGTTCCAACATTCGAGAACTGGAAGGAGCCCTGAACCGGTTGAGCGCCCGCGCGTCACTGGACGGATTGACGGTACCCGATATCAATATCGCTTATGCAAAAGACGTTCTCAGTGGTTTTACCACCGTGGATACTCCGACGGTCTCTTCGGATAAAATTCTTCGTGCGGTTGCCTCTTTTTTCTCCCTGAAGCCGGCTCAACTCAAGGCTAAAAACAATTCCAGGCCTATCGCGGTGCCGCGCCAGATTGCCATGTACATCTGTAAGGAACTCACCAACCAGTCACTTCCTCAGATAGGGAAAGACTTCGGCGGCAAACACCATACTACCGTGCTCCATTCAATCAGAAAGATCCAGTCCTTGAGAAAAAAGGATCCCGAAATCGCCTCGGCTGTCACCTCAATCGTTAATTCTCTCCGCTGATTCCATTTTCCCGTGGTTTTCAACCATAATATCCACAGCCTGAGCCCTTGCCGTGGCTGGAAATTTATCTTTATCCACACATCGCTCTTCCTTAGAGTCTGTGAATTTCCCACCTGGAGAATTTTTCCACATTATTTAACCCTTTTCCACAGTCCTCCGGTCCACTATTACACGGCGCATCTTTATATATTTTCGTTGTTTATCTTATGTTTTCACAAATCCACAGCTCTTACTACTACTACGGATATTTATCCTTCTTATCCAAAACAATAAGTAGTGCTCTTTACCTCGTCATTTGCTCTTTATCTTCTCCAATTAGTTATTCCAAGAAACTCCTGTATAAATTTTCAGAGTTGCGATACTTTTTCCATGGAATGCGCGGATAATGATTCTTGCACGAGATCGGAAGCAGTATAATCATTCTTTCAAACACCGAAGCGGTACCACTTAATCCAAGGAGCGTCCTTCATGAAATTTACCGTTACCAGGAATTCTCTGTTGAATGAACTCAATTTGGTGCAGGGCGTGATTGAAAAGAAAAGCACTATTCCCATTCTTTCGAATATCCTCCTTGAGGCTTCCGGAGAATATCTCGATATTACGGCAACAGATCTCGATGTAACGATAAAATGCGGATGCTCAGCTACTGTGGAGGAGGAAGGAACAACGACGATTTCAGCACGTCGCCTTTTTGAAATTGTGAGACTGCTTCCGGAGGGATCGAACATCAACGTTTCCGTTCTGGAAAACGACTGGGTTGTGCTGAATTCCGGTAAATCGGAATACAAAATTGTTGCGCTTCCCAAGGAAAACTTTCCATCCATTCCTGAAGCGGCTCCCGCCATGTCCCAGATTCCAGGGAAGCTGCTGCGGAGTATGATTCAAAGGACCATGTTTGCCATAACGCAGGAGGAATCCAGGTATTCCCTGAATGGAGCGCTGCTGGTTCTTCTTCCAGGCGAAGTCCGAATGGTGGCCACAGACGGTCACAGGCTGGCGCTTGTCAGCAAGAGCATGGAAGTCCCGGGAATCGATGGAGAAGTAAGGGCTCTGATTCCAAGAAAAACCCTTGTGGAAATTATGAAATTAATCGGCGAACAGGATCCCCCTGTTCTGGAATTCGGCCGCGATGAAAATCATCTATTCTTTTCAGTGGAAAACAGGAGATTGGTTTCCAGAATCCTGGCCGGTCAGTTTCCGAATTACGAGCTGGTCATACCGAGGGAAAACGACAAGTACGTCGTTGCGGATGCCAGGAATTTCGGGGATGGAATCCGCAGGGCCGCCATCATGTCCGATGAAAAGCTGAAAGCGATCCGCCTTTCGTTCCGGCCGGGAATCGTAGAGTTGACCGCAAGCTGTGCGGAAGCGGGCGAGGCGAGAGATGAAGTGCCGGTGGAATATGATGGAGAAGTGATTGATATAGGGTTCAATCCGCAATACCTGCTGGATTTTGTAGCTGTCTGCAGTTCGGAATCCATATCCGTCTCCCTGAAGGATTCTGAGACCCAGGGACTTTTCAGACCCATTGATTCATCCGATATGGATTATCGATACATCGTCATGCCCATGAAATTTTAGTGTCCCGTCCCAGAAGTTCGGTGTGTACATCGGAGAGCTAAAGGCGGCGCTGGCAAGCCGGGTCGGCGAAGGAGTATCGGGAATATTCGGAGAAGGCACAACGCAATAAGCGTCGGTGAGAGCCGCCGGTATATGCGATGAATTTCTGGGACGGGACACTGGCTAAGCGTGCATCTCAAAAGATTACGTCTCTTTCAGTACAGAAATATAAAGGAACAGGAAATTGTTCCTCCCGAAGGGACGACTTTATTTATCGGACAGAACGGTCAAGGGAAGACCAACCTGCTGGAAGCGATGTATTTCCTGGCTTTCGGCAGAAGTTTCCGCACATCCTCCCCGAAGGAATGCATACAGCACGGCGAAAAGGAATGCTGTATTGAGGGCACTGTCGTTCAGGGATCCATCTCCCGTGATCTGAAGGTCTGGATTTCGAAGAAAGAAAAGAAGCTGTTCCTTCACGGAAAAACAGTCGGTCTGGACGCCTTCGTCGGGAACCTGCACCTTCTTGCATTCACATATAATCATCTCAATATTGTTAGAAAAAGCCCGGGAGACAGGAGAGCTTTTCTTGACAGGGCCATGGCCACGATATATCCGGGGCATATAGAGAGCCTTGCTGTTTATGGACGCGCATTAAAGCAGCGAAATAAGGTACTGTCGGAGGTACGGGACGGGAGAAGATTTTTAGACGAAAGTCTGCTGGATAGCTGGGACGAGACGCTGGTGAAGCATGGGACGCGTATCCTTTTAAACCGGAAGCGGTACGTGGATCAAATGAAGCAGAATCTGCCAAAGGGATTGTTTGGGAGTGAAAATCTGAAAATGCATTACCAGTCGAATGTGCTGGAGAAAAGCAACGGCTCGTCCGGAATAGATGGAACATACAGGGGGCTGTTGTTAGGATCGAGGGATTATGACCGGAGGATGGGATCTACCTCCATAGGGCCCCACAGGGATGACCTGAGACTGTTTGTGAATGGCAAGTCGCTTGTAGATTTCGGGTCGGCGGGCCAACAAAGATCCAGCCTGCTTGCCCTGTATTTCTCGCAAATGGAAATTCATAGGGGAGTTCATGGATTTTATCCTGTATTAATGGTCGATGATGCGGAGGCGGAACTGGATGAACAAAGACTAAATACCTTCTTGAAATACATTTCGCAGAGAACCCAGACATTCCTGACGTCGGCGAAAGATTTTCCTATTCATGAAGTGTGCGGGGAAATCCGCTATATGACAGTGAGAAATGGAGAAATAATAGGGATATCCCGCTGAAATTCATCCATTCAGCCCCTTACCGCGGGCTTTTAATCTTTAATTTTCAATCTGTAATCTTAAATAAATCCAAAGCTGTGGAAAACACAAAGTGCGTTCTATATAAATAATTGATTTTAAAGCGCTTATATTACCAATAAAACAAAAGATTTTACTGAGTTTTGACGGGTTTTTATGCTATAATAAATGGGTTGTCGAGAA
>CAZPHK010000112.1:0-15893 GCA_964586015.1 uncultured Acidobacteriota bacterium
TTTAATTATCTCCGGTGTAATTCGGCTTTATATTTTTTCATCAAGTTTTATTGTCGGACGATGACGACTCGACAATGCGACTTGTTGATGCAGGTGATTATGATGGCGATGGAGATTCGGAGTTGTCTTCTGGATTAGCCGGTATAATCGTGATGGTTATATAATGCTCTACAAAGGCTTTAAAAAGTTTATTGAATTTTCATGGGGTTATCATTAAACCGGAAAACTCTTAATACTAAATCTTTCAATCTGAAATAAGCTTAACAGGCGAAAGATGAAGATTGGGTTATGATCATGTCTGAAAAACAGGGCAAAGTGCTTGAGATTCGCGAAGCGATTGAACGTTTCGTGAAGCCCGGAATGAAACTGCATCTTGCAGCCGGTATCGGCGGTCCCAGCGCCGCGGTCTGCGAAATCATCCGTCAGTTCCGGGGGAAAAGCCCCGGATTCACACTGATACAGAGCACCGTCACGGGACACAGCCTCAACCTGATCCATTGCAACCTTGTAAAAAAGCTCATCTGCTCGGTTTGCGCGAATATCTCCGCATTCGGGCGTCCAAGCCGGGTTATCCAGGATGCGGTTGAAAAGAAACGGATCTCGATGGAGAACTGGACGCTGAATTCTCTGCAGCAGCGTCTGATGGCCGGCGCTTTCGGCGTGCCCTTCATGCCCACCCGCTCCATTACAGGCAGCAGCATTGCCGAAGACAATGTAAAAACCTTCAAATCCATTGAAGATCCTTTCGGATCGGGAGCCAGGGTCGGTCTGGCGGGTGCGCTCATTCCCGATATCTCCATCATCCATGGATGCGTTGCGGATGCCGAAGGCAACACAATCCCGGCGGTCCCGTATGGAGAAGACCTGTGGGGAGCCCTGGCCAGCAAGGGCGGAGTAATCGTCACCGTTGAAAAGATGGTTCCTACGGAATTCATACAGAAATACGCGGCACTGGTAAAAATACCCTCCTATACGGTTAAAGCTGTAGTTCAGGCTCCCCTGGGACTGCACCCCTTCTCGATGGCCAATCCCGGCATTCACGATTTTGATCCCTACGAAAAAGACGTTGATTTTCTCGACATCCTCTACGAAGCGTCTTCGAGCGAGCATGCCCTGGACGAGTGGATCAGGGAATGGGTCCTTCAGTGCGACAGTCACGAACAGTACCTGGAAAAGCTGGGGGAAAACAGGATCTCGGATCTTAAAGAAAAATCCGGGAGATCGAAAACCGCGTCCGTGCATACTCCACCGCCGCCACCCGGTAATGCGGATGAGTTCACGCCGAAGGAGATGATGCTCATAGCCCTCGCGCGGGAGATACTCGGCAGTGTAGAAAAACAGGGACACAGGACAGTGCTGGCGGGAGCGGGGCTGGCCGCTACCGCTGCATTTCTTGCATATTTCCGGCTGAACGCGTCGGGATTCGAACTGGCTACCGGCAACGGGCAGATCGGCTATACACCCGTTGCGGGAGAATCAATACTAGCCAGCGAAGCGAACGTCCGAACCTCAAAAATGCTGACCGATACCATACTGATGCAGGGTGTAGTGGTCGGAGGCGAAAACAACAAATGCCTGAGCATTCTCGGCGCCGGCCAGATGGACAGATTCGGCAACATCAATTCCACAAAGACTTCCGACGGCAAGTTTCTGGTAGGTTCCGGCGGCGTCAACGACGCGCTCAACGCGCGTGAAGCCATACTCTGCCTGAAGCAGTCAAAAGACAGGTTTGTGGAAAAACTTGCCTATGTCACAGGCCGCGGCGAGGCTGTAACAACCGTTGTATCGACTATGGGTATTTTCAGGAAACCGAACCCGCGGGACGAACTGCTTCTTGCGGCATGCTACCCCGATCCTCAGGACCGTAGCCTGGAAGAAAAGGTGGAAGAGATTCGGAACCACTGCGGGTGGGGTCTGAAAACCGCGCCGGTCGTTGAAGAAATACCCGGACCTTCCCCGGAGGAACTGCAGCTTCTCCGCTGGCTGAGTCCTTAATTGACGATTCCGGATTATCGATTTACGATAGAAATTCTGCATTACGATTAGCAACAGGATCCTGCAGATATATCGCGAAGGCTATCAATCGTTACATGCAAATGAGGTGATTATGAGCGGTGGACCACTACAGGGCATACGGGTTGTTGAATGCGCCGGATATCTCAGCGCCCCGACGGCATGCTATATGCTGGGCGACCTGGGCGCCGAAATTATCAAAATAGAGGATCGCGTCAAGGGAGATCCTTCGCGGGGAACATCGGCTGTTTTCGGCTCCTCCATGACCCTGGCCAACGGCGAAAACATACTTTTCGAAACGGCAAACCGCAATAAAAAGAGCCTGACTCTGGATCTGAAGAAGGAAAAAGGCCGTCAGCTGCTCTATGAGCTGGTTTCCAAAGCGGATGTCTTCTGCACGAACTATACACAGAAGGCTATCAAAAAACTCGAGATCGACTTCGAGACCCTGAAAAAATACAATTCAAAATTGATTTACGGTCTTGCCACGGGCTACGGACTCAAAGGCCCGGAAAGCAGCCGGCGCGCCTTCGACAGCGTCGCCCAGGCCCGGTCCGGAATCATGTATGCGCTCGGCGGCGAGCCCGACACCCCGCCGGCCCAGATCGGCGGCCCCGTTTTCGACCAGATGACGGGAACGACGCTGGTCTACGCAATACTCGCGGCACTTATCGCCCGAGACCGCACCGGGAAGGGACAACAGGTCGAGGTGTCGCTACTGGGATCGGGCATTCACCTGCAGGCTTACAATCTGAATACGGCGCTTCTGAGGGGACGTCAGATTCCAAGGCCTTCAAGACGCACATTAAAAAACCCGATGGCGAATCATTTCGAGTGCGCCGACGGCGAGTGGCTGATGCTGTCGGAACCGCAGGCCGACCGTTTCTGGCCGGTTTTCTGCGACTGCCTCGGGATCAAACACCTTGAAAAAAACGAGAAGTATCATGATGCAGCCGCCAGGAGGGAGAACTTCCGGGAGCTTCTGGACATTATTGAAGGCGTTTTTATTAAAAAAACACGCGATGAATGGATGAAAATCCTGGATCAAAAGGGCGAAGGCATCGCCTATTCCCCTGTCCTGAGGCCGACGGACCTGGCCGATGACGACCAGGCTCTGGAAAACGGCTATATTGCCAAAATCGAACATCCATCCCTGGGTTCGATCAAGATGGTAGGCAATCCGGTCAGCTTCAGTGAAACGCCGGTAACGGTTGACGGATACTCTCCCTGTTTCGGCCAGAACACGGAGGAAGTCCTGCTGGATGTCTGCGGATACGACTGGGACAAGATACAGCAGTTAAAGGATGAAGAAGTAATATAAAGAGGTTATCCGTTCAAGGTTCAGGGTTCAGCGTTAAAAACCTAAAAGCCTTTATTGGAAACCTTGAGCGTTGAATCCTGAACGGTGAACGGGAAACCTTGAACGGGAGTCATTGATGGAAACAAAGCTGAAAAACAAGCGATTGGATGAAGATGCATTTCTAAAAATGCGCGCACCTGTTCTGGACCTTTGGCCGACAGGCCGGGAGGTGGACCTGGACGAGGCCGTCGAATATCAAAGGAACCTGCCCGATTCGAAAAACTGGCACAAGATCGCCCGTAAACTGAATGCGGAAGGCCGCACCGCCATATTCCCCAGGGCGGGAACGGGGCTGCTGGAAGCCCAGATCAGCCTGTCCCGGAAGCTTGAGGAGTCGGGCGTTCCGTTCATCCCGGTAACAACCGACAGCTATACGCGACAGCTCGAATTCGAAAAAGTGGACGGCATCCTGGAAGAGATGCGCAAGACGGGCCGGAATCTGCTGAACGGATTTCCTCTCATCAACTACGGAGTGAAACAGACGCGGAAACTGATCGAAAGCGTTTCCATAGGCGCTTTCAATCCCAGACTGTCGCTGAAATCATACAGGATCGCGACCGAGATCTCTTTTGCCGCCGGCATGACGGCCGTCGCCGCGTGTCCCTTTATATCCTGGGCGGCCTATGAGAAAGATGCAACGCTGGAAGAATCCATGGCCACCAACCAGTACGTGCACCGGCTTATCGGCTACTATGCAGACCGGGGAATCATTATTTCCACGGACAACCATGGATGGATTCTCACCGGCATGCAGCCGATGACCGTGAACCTTGCCACAACAATTGCGGACGCCGTTATGGTTGCCGAACAGGGGGGCAAGAGCATCACGTCCGTCGTTCACCTGATGGGCAACATGGCCCAGGACCTGGCCTGGATTCGTGTAACGCCCCGGCTGATGCGGGAGTATCTGGACAAGCTGGGATATACGGATGTGGAAATCGCGGGAGTTTTCGCGCAGCACACGCCCCTTTTCCCCATGCCCCAGAGCATGGGCGGTGCGTTCGCTTATCCGAACTACACGGCCATGGTCGCCGCGCTCGGGAAAACGGAGGCGGTTTCCGTGAGAACGATCGATGAAGCCCTGGGTGTTCCCACAGAGGAATCGCACGCCCTCAGTTACGAATCCGCAAACTGGCTGCTCGACGTGATCCGCGGCCAGAAGTTCGAACTGCAGAGCAAAGATATTGACGAAGAGGCCGCTATTGCTGAAGCCGAAATACGCGCCTTTATGGAAAAAATCCTGGAAGCCGGGGACGGCGACGTGATTGCCGGATGTTTGAAGTGCGTGGAAGCTGGATTTCTCGACTCGAGTTTCAGTCCCAACAAACAGGTACGCGACCAGGTAATAGGCATTAAAGACTGTCGCGGCGCCATCCGGTGGAAGGAATTCGGGAATCTTCCGCTGCCTGACGAGATCAAGAAATTCCATCGCGAAAAAGTGGCGGAAAGAGTAAAAACCGAAGGCCGTGAAATGGATTACGACGCCTTCATCCAGGATTTCTGGGCATTCAGCAAAGGCCGCCTGATCGGAAAACCGGAATAACATAAAACCGTTCAGGGTTCAGGGTTCACCGTTCAACGTTATAAAAGCATTAAACGGACAACGGTCAACCTTCAACCCTGAACGGTGAACGGTGAACGGATATAAGGAGAAATCATCAAAGTGACCAACCCAACAGTAATAACAGGAACCGTAGGCAGAGACGCCCATGTAATCGGAACAAAAATACTGTCCCGGGCTCTTCGTGATGCCGGCTTCAATGTCGTGGAACTGGGAATTCTGACCCCTCCCGAGGAATTCATCCACGCCGCCATAGAAACCGGGGCGGACGCAATCCTGATGAGTTCGCTGTATGGAATGGGAGAAAACGATGTTCAGGGCTTCAAGGGGAAATGCATCGAAGCCGGATTGAACGATGTACTCCTCTACATCGGGGGGAATCTCAGTGTGGGAAAACACGACTTCCCGGAAACCGAAGCGACCTTTAAAAAGCTCGGTTTCGATCGTGTGTACCCGCCTGCATCCGATTTGAAAACGGCCATCGCGGATCTTTGGGCCGACCTGAAAGCCAAAGGGAAAGCATAAAAAATATGACGTACTCAAGAATGCTGGCAGGCTATCGCGCCCTGGATCTGACCGATGAAAAGGGATTTCTGTGCGGTAAGATCCTGGCAGAGCTGGGCGTGGATGTCATTAAAGTGGAGAAACCGGGAGGCGATCCCTCAAGAAAAGTCGGCCCCTTCTGGCATGATGAGAAAGAACCGGAAAAAAGCCTGTACTGGTTCGCATACAACAGCAGCAAACGCGGAATCACGCTCAATTTCGAAACGGAGGAAGGTAAAAGCCTGTTTCGCGACCTGGTTAAAAGTGCGGATTTTGTCATCGAATCTTTTGCGCCGGGTGAACTGGACGAGTTGGGATTCGGATATTCGGAATTGTGCCGGATAAAAAAGGACATCGTCCTGACATCCATTACTCCCTTCGGCCAGTCGGGCCCCTACAGCAAATACGGGGCCACGGACCTGACCCTCATGGGTATGGCCGGCGAACTCTTCATGACCGGAGATTCGGATAAACCCCCGGTGAATATCAGCATGCCGCAGGCATGCATGCATGCCGGAGCGGACGCGGCCGTAGGTTCCATGCTGGCGCACCACCATAGAAGGATGACCGGCGAAGGGCAGCACGTAGACGTCGCCATGCAGCACAGCGCCGCGTGGTTCCTGGCCCAGACCATCCCCCACTGGGAAATTGACAACCTGATTCTCGGTCGCGTGGGCACGTTCCGCACCAGCAGCCGCGGTACCTTGCAGCGACAGGTCTGGCCGTGCAAGGACGGATTCATCTTCTTTTTCATGATCGGAGGCCGGCAGGGGGCCAAGACCGGCTATCAGCTGGTGAAATGGATGAAAGAAGAAGGAATGGCCGACGAATTTCTTCAGCACTACAAATGGGAAGAGTTCGACATGGCTACGGCTACACAGGAACTTATAGATAACATTTCCCGGCCGATCGCGGAATTTTTCAAAACGCGGACCAAGAAGGAAGCTCTCGATGCGGCAATGTCGAGGAACATTTCCATCTGTCCCCTCATGGGCAACCGGGACCTGATCGAGGATCCGAACCTGGCCGCAAGAGGCTTCTGGAAACCGATAGAACATTCTGAGTTGAAAACCACGATCCCATATCCGAGACAGTTCGCGAGATCCTCGGAAAATGAGATGGAGACCCGCTCGCGAGCCCCTCTGATCGGCGAACACAATGCCGAAGTTTATGCAGAATTAGGATTGACCGACGACCGGATCGTAGAATTGAGGAAAGCGGGAGTTATATAGAAAAAACGTTCACTGTTCAGCGTTCAAGGTTCAGGGTTAAAAACCGTTATTGGAAATCTTGAGCGGTGAACCCTGAACGGAAACATAAAAAGGTGCAATGAATGAATATGAATCCAAGATATGAAAAGCTCCTCGAACCAGGATACATAGGTTCGGTAAAAACCCGGAACCGTATGATCAAATCGGGCGCGGGCATGCTGATGTGGCACCAGGACGACCTGCATATGCGCCCCGAGGTACTGGCGTTTTACGAAGGGATCGCAAGAGGCGGTGTCGGTCTGCTGATCGTGGAATCGCCGACCGTCGATTATCCGCGGGGCGTACGCTGGAAAGAACGGTACCGCATCGACGACGACAAATTTATTCCCGGCCTCACGGAGCTTGTGGAAATCATCCACAAACACGGCTGTCCCACATTCATGCAGATGAACCATGACGGTCCCTGGGAAGTGAAGCTGCCTTTCGTGCCGGAACCGATGTACGACGGCCCGCCCATCGGAGCATCCGCCGTCAGCTTCACCGAAGGCGCCGCCGACTTTCATAAGGAGCCGCCCCATCCGCTTACGGTCGGAGAGATCCAGGAAATTGTGGAGAAGTTCGCGGCGGCCGCGGCCCGGGCCCAAAAGGCGGGCTTCGACGGCGTGGACATCAACGCCGCCAGCAGCCATCTCCTGCACAACTTTTTCTCCCCCTTCTTCAACAGGCGCGAGGACGAATACGGCGGAAGCGTCGAAAACAGGGCCCGTTTCGCGGTGGAAGTCGTTCAGGCGATTAAAAAGCGTACCGGACGGGATTTCCCTCTATCCATCACCATCAACAACTTCGAATTAGGCCGGGTTATCGGCGTCGACGACAACCGGTGCCTCACCCACGAAGACGCCCGGAAAATCGCCCGCTTGCTGGAGCAGGCGGGGGCCGACGCCATCCAGGTTCGAAGCCATATTCTGGGATATCACGTCGGCGCGTATCTTCCCGACACGCTCTTCTATCCGGAGCCTCCCTTCCCTCCGGAAACCTTTCCGGAAGAGTACGATGCCAGCGATAGGGGCGTCGGCGCCAACATACCCGGAGCGGCGGGGATAAAAAGCGCCGTTTCCATCCCTGTAATCACCGTGGGGAAACTCGACGCGGACCTTGGAGAGAAAGCCATCCGGGAGGGCAAGATTGACTTTATCGCGATGACCCGGCGGTTGCTGGCCGACCCGGATTATCCCAGAAAAATCGCGGAAGGGAGACTGGATGAGATTCAGCCCTGCACCGGATGCGACAACTGCCTGGGAAGCAGGCGTTGCCGCATTAACGGATTGCTGGGCACTCCGTACAACACCATAGAAAAAGCGGAGAAAAAGAAAAAGGTGCTCGTCATCGGCGGCGGTCCCGCCGGCATGTCGGCTGCGCGCGTAGCCGCGCTCCGCGGCCACGACGTGACCCTTTACGAGAAATCCTCCATGCTTGGGGGGTTGCTGCCGATCGCGTCGATTGTCAAAGGCCCCCGACCCGAAGACCTGTCGCTGATCATCAGCTACTTTTCCCGGCAGCTTGCAAAGCTCGGCGTCAAGGTGGAACTCGGCAAAGAAGCCGATATGTCCGTGGTCGAAACGATCAAACCCGACGTGGTTTTCCTGGCTGCGGGCGGCACCTCCACCATCCCGAAAATTCCGGGCATCGACGGACCGAATGTCGTAAACGGCGCGGCACTGCATCAAAAACTGAAATTCGCCCTGAAGTTTTTCAAACCGGAAACAATCCGCACGCTGACCAAATTCTACATGCCGCTGGGCAGGAAGGTGATCGTGATCGGAGGAGCCATCCAGGGGTGCGAACTCGCCGAATTTCTTACGAAGCGGGGTCGCCGGGTCACCGTGGTCGAGACCGGCGAAATGATGGGCGACGGCATGGTGGACGCCATGATGGACTACCTTTTCAACTGGTTCCATAAAAAGGGCGTAAAACTCATCAGCGGCGTCAGGGAGTACGTTGAAATCACGGACAAGGGCCTGACCATAATCGATCGCGACGGCAACGAACAACTCCTGGAAGCGGACAGCATCGCGACGGCCCTGCCTTTGACGCCTAATAACGAACTGCTGGAAAAACTCAGGGCGAAAGTTCCGGAAGTCTACGCGATCGGAGACTGCAACGAGCCTCTGCTGATTGTGGACGCCATCGGAACAGGGCTGCGCACCGCTCGGGAGATTTAAAGCAGTAAGCAGTTGGCAGTAATCTGGTTGGGATTCGGGCTCAGATGAAATAGGGTATAAGTGACGGAAGGGCGAACCTTGTGTTCGCCCTGGTAACGAAAAGTTGGCAGGAGGCGGGAAAAAGAAGTCGGGAGTCGGAAGTGACTGATAATGACAAGACGGTATTTAAGGATCTGAAGATTGCGGCGTTCAGCTGGGCCATGGTCGGCCCATTGACACTGAAGTTCTTCGCCGATTACGGCGCAACGGTCATCCGGGTGGAGACGAGCCTGCGTCCCTGCGTGTCACGAACGTCGGCGCCCTACAGGGACAATATTCCCGGCATCAACCGAAGCGGGTACTTCAACCACTTCAGCGCCAACATGATGAGCCTGTCGCTGAACATGAAGAGCCCCCAGGGTTTGGACGTGGCCAGGGAACTGATCGCCTGGTCGGATGTCGTCATGGAAAATTTCACACCGGGCGTCATGGACAGATGGGGTCTCGGCTACGAAGAGCTGAAGAAGATCAAGTCCGGTATCATCATGGTGCGGCAGAATGGCTTCGGCATCGAAGGCCCCTATAAAAACCTGGCCGCCTTCGGAATGATCCTTGCGGCAATCGCCGGGATCCCCAACTATATCGGCTGGCCCGACGGAGGGCCACTCCCTGTCGGTGTCGGCGCCTACACCGACAGTATCAGCCCGCGTTTTGCCTCGGCAGCGTTAATCGCTGCGCTGGAATATCGCGACAGAACCGGGAAGGGTCAGCTTATCGACCTGGCGCAGTTTGAAACCGCGCTTCACTTCCTGACGCCGGGGCTTCTCGATACGGCGGTCAACAACCGGGAACCCGTCCGGAACGGCAACGCCGTCGACTATGCCGCTCCGCATAACGTATATCCCTGCAAGGGGGAAGAGCGCTGGTGCACCATCGCCGTAACCGAAGACGTCCAATGGGCCGCCCTGTGCGGCGCCATGGGCAAACCTGATCTGGCGCAGGATCCGCGGTTCGACACACTGCGGCACAGAAAAGAAAACGAAAAGGCGCTGGACGCTGAAATTGAAGCATGGACGGTCAACCAAACACCGGAAGAAGTAATGGCTGTACTGCAGGCGGCGGGTATAGCCGCCGGAGTGGTCGAAAACGCGTCCGATGTATTTAAGGATCCCCAGCTGCGTAAGCGCGGCCTTTTCTGGCCCATGGAGCACAGCGAGATGGGCACATTCACGCACCTGGGAACAAGCATGGTCCTTTCGGAAACGCCGGCGCAGGCATCCACACCGAGCCCGTGCATCGGAGAGCACAACGAATATATTCTTACAAAGATTCTGGGCAAGTCGGATGAGGAGTTTGTAGAGCTGCTTGTCGCAGGCGCGCTTGAATAATACCACGGAGGTTTCATCATGGATTTGGAGTTTGTTACGTATGAAAAAGAAGAACAGGTCGCATTCATCACGCTGAACCGGCCGGACCGGCTCAATGCCATCGGTCCGGAAATATACCGCGACTGGGGACTGGCTCTGGATGAAGCGGAAAATGACGACGACATAAAGGTCGTCGTTTTCAAGGGTGCAGGCAAGGCCTTCAGCGCCGGCGCCGATCTGACGGGCGTCGGTTACGTTTACGGCATGAAGGATCCCAAGCCCGGGGAAAGAGGCCGGCAGCGCATCCCGCTGAGAGTTAAATTTGAATTCGACCGGCGCGTTTTTCTGGATTTTCACAGAAGAATTCTCTTCTGCAAAAAGCTGACCATCGCGCAGCTGCATACCTACTGTCTCGGCATCGCATTCAATATCGTCTCGCATTGCGATATGATCATCGCCAGCGAGGACTGCCAGATGGGACACGTTGAGGAGCGTCTCGGCCAGGGCGGTATGACGCTCACGCCCATCATGATATTGCGCTGCGGATTCACGCGGGCAATGGAGCTTTGCCTGACCGGCCGGAAATTCAACGGCAAAAAGGCCGCGGAATACCAGTTGATCAACAAGGCCGTACCGGCGGACAAACTCGACGAAGAAGTCCGCGCCCTGGCGCACGGGCTCTGCCTGCATCCAAAGGACGGCATTGCCGTCGGCAAGGCGATGCGGGAGATGATTTACACGACCATGGGCATCGATCGCGGGCTGGTGGATCATTACATCATGCACACCCTGCAAACCAGCAGGGTTCTGGACGAGGGCGAGGTCAATTTCTTCAAGATGAGAAGAGACAAGGGCGTCCGGGACGCGGCTCATGAAAAGCACGATCGCTTCAAGGTCCTGGATGATTTCGACAATTAATAAAAACGTTCATGGTTCAGGGTTCACCGTTCAGGATTAAAAAAATGAAACGGGAATGGGTTATGAGAAACAATCCTGATACGAATACCAACAATCCAATAACGGGCAACCTTTAATCTTGAACGGAGAACGGATTTAATTATGGATGCTGCCGTTGTATTTGCCCGTAATTTCGCGAATACGAAATACGAGGATCTGTCGCTTGAAGTCGTGAATGCGACGAAGAAAGAGATTCTGGATCTGCTGGGCGTCGCGCTGGGCGGCATCTCGCAGCCTGGAGCCACTCATGTCTGCAAACTGATGCAGGAGTGGGGCGGCAAAGAGGAAAGCAGCATCGTCGGCAGCAGCCTGAAGGTACCCGCGCCCAATGCGGCCCAGGCAAACGCCACTATGGCACACGCCCTGGATTTCGACGACGTCCACGAAGCCGCCGTCATGCATCCGGGAATCGCAGCCATTCCCGTTGCGCTGGCTGTGGCGGAAGCCGAGGGAAATTTCAGCGGCAGGGAACTGATCACGGCCACGGCGCTGGGCGTCGACATGATGTGCCGGCTTGCTCTGGCAACCACTCCGGGGAAAAATCCGATCGACCTTGGCTGGCATCTGACTTCCCTGTTCGGCTTCGTCGGATCGGCTGCGACCGCCGCCAGAATTATGCGTCTTCCTGAAGAAAGAATCGTCGACGCCATCGGAATAGGCTACCACCAGTGCGCGGGCAACGGCCAGTGCGTCAAGGACGGAGCGTTGACCAAAAGGCTTGGGCCCGGATTCGCCATCAAGGGAGGCATCACTGCCGCTTTACTGGCAAAAGCCGGTGTGACCGGTTCCACGAACAGTTTTGAAGGCGAGTGGGGTCTCTATCAACAGTATATGGACGGGGATTACAGCCGGGAAATTCTCCTGGATGACTTAGGTAAACGCTTCGAGGGCGTCAATGTCGTCATCAAGCCCTATCCCTGCTGCAGGGGCATTCATCCCGCAATCGACGCCGGATTATCCCTGGCTATCGAGAACGGAATCCGGAGTGAAGATATCAAGGAAATTATATTAACCGTGACGGAGGCGCACCTTTCCCTGCTCTGCACGCCGGAAGACGCGAAGAAATCACCCAGGAGCCCTGTGGATGCCCAGTTCAGCATCCCCTGGGGCGTTGCGTCCGCCCTTGTCGGCCGTCGGGTCGGACTGGACGATTTCACGGAAAGCGCCATTACAAACAAAAGTGTCCTGGATGTCACCTGGAAGATGCGGCTGGAAGTGGACGATTCGCTGAGCAAGCCCGGACCGGATCCCACCCGGGTAAAGGTCCTTACAAACAACGGTAAGGTTATTGAAAAGGTGGTTCATGCTCCTCTCGGCAGTCTCGAGCGGCCCATGTCGTATGAAGACTGTGCGAACAAATTCAGAGACTGCGCGAAGAGTCTTGATTCCGGAAAGGTTGAAAGAATTATCGGGTGGGTCGACCGGCTGGAAAAGCTTGATGACATAAGAGAAATAATAAAACTTTTAACCTGAGTAGATGCAATGAAACGGCGGCTTCTTTGGAGTGCGGCAGCAAGCTGCCGCCTTCGTCACACCGACACAAATCAAAGCGGCACCAGGCTGCCGCACTCCAAAGAAACAATCTTTTAATTTTTAATCTTCAATCAAGCGAGGAGGCAGTTCAATGGGCAACGCTTTAAGTGGAAAAGTAGCATTCGTGACCGGCGCGGCGGCAAAGCGCGGTATGGGGAGAGCCGTCGCGGTACGACTGGCGCGGGAAGGCGCCGATGTGATGGTGACCGATGTATTCGCATCGCCCAAAAGCGCGTGGGCCGGAGACGAGGGCTGGAAAGGGCTGGCAGATGTCGTCAAGGAAATCGAAGCCCTGGGAAGGAAAGCTGCCTCGGCCGTGGCGAGCGTTGACAATCTGGCCCAGTGCGAAGCAGCCGTCAAGGAAACGATCGAAAAGCTGGGCCGGATCGACATCCTGGTCAACTGTGCCGGCACGCGCGGTCCTGTCGGTGTCAACATCGTCGACGGCGACGTAAAAGACTGGGAAGCTCTGTTTGATGTAAATGCAATCGGAACAATGGTAATATCCAAGGCCGTCGGCAGGGAACTGATCCGGCAGAACCAGGGCGGAAAAATCGTGCACATTGCCTCGGCCGCGGGCAAGCTTCCCTGCCCCGGAAGCGCCGCCTACGCAGCTTCCAAGTGGGCCGTCATCGGGATCACCCAGGCCCTGGCCATGGAGCTGGCCCCCTACAAGATCAACGTCAATTCAATCAACCCCGGCTTCTTTGCCACCAACCTTCGCGACGACGACGCGACCATGCACAGCAAGGAAAAAGGCATCACGGTGGAGGAATTCCGGAAAGACGAATACAAGATGCTGTCCGACATGGTGCCCCTGAAGCGCATGGGAACGGTCGAGGATATCGCCAACCTGATCTTCTTCCTGGTCACCGACCAGTCGGAATATCTGACAGGAGTGGACATCAATATTACGGGCGGTACTTTGATGCATTAAAAAGGTTTCCCGTTCCGAGTTTCCCGTTTCCCGTTAAAAACGACTTGAAGCGGGAAACTGTAACGGGAAACGGAGGGTATTGAATTGTTACTTGAGAACAGAGTGGCGGTTATTACCGGCAGCGCCAACGGCATGGGCAAGGCCATGGCGCTGAAATTTGCGCATGAAGGCTGCAGCATCGTCGTCAACGACATCCAGATCGAGAAAGCCCGGGAAGTTGCCGAAACAATAAAGGCCGGCGGGCGGGACGCAATCGCGGTCAGAGCTGATGTCTCCAACAGCGAAGATATAAAATCCCTGATCAATCAGGCGGTTGAAAAATTCGGGCATATCGACATTCTGGTTACCAACGCCGGTGCCGCCGGCGGGGCCGACCTGGAGCATTCGGACGAGGACGAGTGGGACAGGGTCCTGGCTCTGAATCTGAAAGGCGCCTTCATGCTGTGCAAGTCAGCCGTCCCCCACATGAAAAAACAGCGTTACGGCAAAATCATCATGCTTTCCTCCATGGGTGCCGTCCGTCCCTCGATATCCGTACTTGCTTACCATGCCGCCAAGTCCGGAATTATAGGACTGATGAAAAACCTCGCATTTGAACTGGCCCCCTTCGGCATTTATGTGAACTGCATCGTGCCGGGCCCGATTGAAACACCCTTCTGGGACCCGCTCTCCGTAGGCATGTCGGAAGAAAAGAAACAGGAATTTTTCGCCGCGCTCGGCAAGAAGGAAGTGCCGCTGGGTCGCATGGGACAACCGGAAGAAATCGCCGGACCGGCGCTGTTCTTCGCATCGGAACTGTCGTCTTACGTAACCGGCCAGGTGCTGTGCGTCGCGGGCGGCCAGCCGGGCATTACGCAGGACATGACATTCATCTCCGCCCCGGAGAGTGAGGACTTCGGGAAGTAAAACCTGGAGATGCGCAAGCTTGCTTTGTTACGATTGTTTATGACGATACGAAAGCGGCAGCAGGCTGCCGCACCAAATCAGTCCATATAAAAACGGGTACATAATACTTTTTGGATTTCTATATCCGTTACTTCAATCGCTTTCCCATGCTGATTCTTTTTTCGGTTTTGTAACCGTTTGATTTGTAAAACGATTCAACCCCTTCATTCCCTTCTATAATCTGCAGGTTGATTTTCACACAGCCTTTTGCCGTCAGTTTCTCCTCTGCAAAACGGAGCAGTTCGGAGCCGACACCCTTATTTCGATGCGCAGGAGAGACCGCCATGGAATAAATCCATCCCCGGTGTCCGTCATATCCGGCCAGAACGGTTCCGATTACAGCATCGCCATCCACGGCGACAAAAAACAAACCGTCCCCGAACTCAATCTTCTTATCGATCACAAGTTCCGGGGCATTGTGGGTTGCTTCATAGCCGAACACTGCATTCCACAAAACAATAACCTGGTCTCTGTGTTCTTTATTATTGAAGGGTATTATTTCGTAATTCACTTTCTATCCTCAGAGCAAGAATAAGAGATTTCCATGGATGAAGTAGTCAGTATTTATTGTTTTGACAACTCTGAGTATTTCTTCTCAAGCTTATTGTACTGTCCTTTTGTTATGAGAACTCTATGGTGGAAAGGCTTTGCCAATCCCTGTTTTACCAGCCGTTCCCGTTGATCGTAATCCCAGCCAAGGATCTCGCCGGACTTCAAATCCAGATCGATATAATATCGTGTCTCGCCGTCCTCTTTTTTTCTCATATAAAACTCCGATTTGAAAGTTCGACCATGCTTTAGCGTCAGTACGAACGTCAGGACCCATCGGCCGGCCGCAGAGGACCGGCCGATGGAGCGTATTGCCGGGCCTCTTGTTGCACGGCTCAAAGGCGATCAGTCGGCGAAGACAGTCAGCTTGCGTTCCTGTATCAACCACTTGCCGTTGCGTTTGACGAGGTGGTCTTCGGATCGCCCCATCGCGGCCGCTGTCATCCTGCCGTCCTTGTCGCGAACCACCGTCTGCCAGTAGGACCGGTGCAGGGCTTTGCCGGGCTCCGGGAACGTAATGCGCACGTTGCCGATCATATGGTACAGATTTGAGGTCGGCAATCCCTTCGTTTTGTTGTCGTCGCGCCGTTCGATGAGGCCCGTGACGATCTTTTTGTTTTTAACGTGCAACGTGTAAACGTTCGACATGCAACGATTTTTCTATAGGGCGAACACTGACTTGTCCGCCGACTTGTCAGGCGTAGCCCGCAGGGCGA
>CAZPHK010000113.1:0-6302 GCA_964586015.1 uncultured Acidobacteriota bacterium
AGATCGATCACATGATATGGCGGACAATCAGCGATCCGATGCCGGAAGGCCTGATGAAACCGCGTCCGGGCCTGATTGAACCGCTGCAGGATTCCGAAAAAGTCTCCCGCGAAGAGATGGTGAAAGCGTCTCTCGCCTACTACGATGCAATCGAACAAAGCGACGGCACCGTAGCGCCGTTCGCCGATGAATGCCGGCGGCATGAAGGCGGCGTCGCCGCTGCCAATAACAAGGCTCCTCTTCCCGAGGGCGCCGCGGAGGCCATCGGCTCCATAGCCCGGTTCGGACGGATGAAATGCGGAGAACAGCTCAGCACCGGAGTCATGGGCTATATCACGGACATCAATCAGCGACGGGTGGCTGCCGTGGATGAAGAAATGGGTCTGGTCATGATTTTTTCCATGTTCAACCACGACGGAGAACCGGATCCCCTGCCGATCAGAAACGTCCCCGGATTTACCGAGCGCGCCAACGAGTGGGGGAAATTTAACGTCGGCGCGGCCCATATATACAAAATCAGGAGCGGAAAGATTTACGAAATCGAAGCGATGGCCTGCGTGGGACCCGAAATACCGCACCAGGCCTCCGACGGCTGGAACTGCACGCGGAAATGCCTGGCGGATGTCATGGACCGGTACCTCGCAGCCCTGGCGAAAAACGATCCTTCCGGCGCTCCCCTGGCCGACGATGTGATGCTCGTGGAGAATACCAAAAAAACTTCCATCGGCGAGGGCCTCTGGAAGACCGCCACCGGAGGGCCGGCCGATTTTAAAATAATCGTTGCCGACGTTGACCGGGGAGAGGTCGCCTTTATGGGAGTGATTGAAGAGAATGAAAAACCTGCCATCGCCGCCATACGGCTGAATGTCGTGGATCACAAAATCAGGAAGATCGATCATCTGGTGATTCACAACGAGACAGGAGAACCGCTGAATGCAAATATGTCGAGTGTCCGCCCGGCGCTGCTCGAAAGGCAGCCCAAGCTGGAACGGGTGCCGCTCGAGCGGATGCGGGAAATCGCCAATTCCTATTACGAGGCGATTGTGCAGAACAACGGCGGCGCGGCTCCTTTTGCGGATGAATGCCAGCGCAGGGAGAACGGAGGAATCAGCGCGGGCGATTTTGCCGGGGAGGCTGAAGAGGACGATTTTTCGACCTTCAGACAGATGAAGTGCGGGGAACAGCTCAGCACGGGCGTCATGAGCTATATCACCGATATTACAGACCGGCGCGTATTTGCCGCGGACGAGGAAAAAGGCCTTGTATTCGCCTTTTCCATATTCCGTCACAACGGCGAGCCCAAGGTGATGAACATCATCGGCGTGCCCGGAGTTACCGAACGCGCAAACGAATGGGGCCCGTTCGAGCTCCCGGCCGCTCATGTCTTTAAAATCCGCAACGGCAGGATCCACGAGATTGAAGCAATCGGGTATTTTTCCGAAGGGACCGGGTTAACGAGCGGCTGGGAATAAAGCCGTAATAATGCATCAAGTTTTATTGCGGGGATGCGGCGGCTGTCGCTGCATCCCCGCTTTTTTTACGTCACTGAAATTAACGGTACTCATTTGAATCCGGTATGGGTATTCTTTAATTTCAGGAGACTATTCGGACATTGTGATGAGAATACGTTTTTTGAAGGCAGTAGTTGCAGGCGCCATTATTCCGGTTCTGTTCTCCATAGGCACGACCGGATTTCCGCAGCAGAGAACGATCCGCAGGGAAGTGGCTATCGTAAATATCCCATTCAGCGCCCTGGACAAGCATGGCATGCCTGTAACCGGGCTGAGCGCCGGCGACTTCAGTGTTTTCGAGAACGACAGGCAGCAGGAGATCGAGTTTTTCAGCGAAACCGCGAAAAGCGACGAGGTGATCTTAACCATTGCCTTGCTGATCGATACCAGCGGTAGCGTTAAGGATAAGCTCCGGTATGAGATTGATACGGCAGCCGAGTTTTTCAGGGAGATTCTGAGACTCAGTAAGGATCTTGCTTTAATTATCCAGTTCGATTCCGAAGTCAACCTTGTTCAGGACTTTACACAGGATCAGGCAGATCTGATGGACGCGTTGAACAGCATCAGGGCAGGCGGCAATACCTCTCTCTACGACGCCGTCTATCTTGCCGCGGAGGAAAAACTAAGAGATGAAGCCGGACGAAAGGTGATGGTGGTTATAAGCGACGGGGAAGATACCTCCAGCCTTGTTTCCAGGGAGGAGGCGCTTGAGGCCGCCCAGAAAAGCAACGCTCTCATTTACGGCATCGGTGTGCGCGGCAAGGGATCCCTGGGCGGCTTCGGCGATCTGAAAAGGTTCGCGGAGGAGACCGGCGGGGCTTTTTACTCGCCCCGCGCTGAATTCAAGGATATACAGGAAACATTCCGCAAGATCGGGATCGACATCAAGGGGCAATACAGCCTGGCCTACGTTCCGACAGACAAAAGGAAGGACGGCACATTCCGGAGGATCGAGATTCACTGCAACAAACGCGACGTTCGAATCAGGGCCCGTCGGGGTTACTATGCTCCGGAAAGGGAACCGTGATTGCCCGATTTCCTTTCAGTTAATGACGAATATCCCGAACCGGCGGTCCGTTGAGGATTTTTTATTCCGGCGTGTCCAGACCCCAGCGTTTGAAATACTCCTCATAAACGGGGGGCTGCTTGAAATTGCCGTTTATCATGTGGCTGAAACTGCGGTATCCCATGCCCGCTTTCTCGTAGTGATACACACCGTACATCAACTCTTCCATCCTGCCGGCGGGGATGGTGAGCATCATTTCGTCGTCCCCGACCTGGCCTCTTTCGAATTCCCCGGGATCGGGGACAGTCACTGCGCATTCCCCCGTTAAAAGGGACGGCACGACGGAGTGCACGCAGGACCAGAGCGGATCGATTGTGGATGTGGCACGGTAGCCGTTTTTCAGCAATATGGCAAACAGCATGTGGCGCAGCTGCGTTGCATTGCAGTACATCACCGTCAGGTCCGGAGCGTAGTTCGCTTTATGGAGCGGTCCCAGAACCATGCCGGCGTACTTGCCGTACGGCAGCAGCGGTATTTCATCGGTGCGTTTCTTTGCGCCTTCCTTGTCCTGAATAAAGAAAGAGCTCATGGATCCTTCCAGGTAATCCTCGGGCGGCTCCGCCAGCCCGTAGCCGATGATCGGTTCGAAGCACCAGTGGTCTTCGATAAACATCGCCAGTGTTGTGCCGCGCTGGCGCACGATGCCGAAAGCCTGGCATGCCGAGTAATGTTCCCCGAGGTCCTTTTTCGGCCTTACGGCGCCCTTGGGGATTTCGCTTTCATCCTTCAGCATTTTTATTGCGATCGGATACGTTCTCAAAACCAGCATATTTAAAAGATCCTGGCCGTACGTATTCATTGTTTCTATCGGTGTCACTGATTTTTCCTCGGTTTTAGCGGCGCCATGGGCCATGTTTGCAAGACCGGCCGATCCGGCCACGGCCGCGGCCGCGGCCGTGGCCACAAAGTTTCTTCGCGTCAATCCATTAGTCGCGGATTTCATGGAGCACATAGTATTTCCCCCTGATTTTATCTTCCTTTGGATCATTCTTATATCGTTCAATCTAGGAGTGCAAGAAAAACTTCCCTGATGGCGGTGTAAGAAAAACTAATCGTCCTCCTTAAACGTATAGCGTGTTCCGGCAGTGTTAAGAATAAACGCTTCGGGCATTGCGCTGCTGAAAGCGGCGAGCGCTTCAAACCCGGTGCAGTGCATCGGCGCTACGATATCCGGATTTATTTCCCGGATATCGGCAATCGTGTCCCAGATTTTTTCCGACGCGGCGTTGATCAGATGAAAGCCGCCGAGAACAGCATGAACCCTGTGTATCCCCGATATGTTCTGAATGTGCCTGACGGTGTTGACGATTCCGGCATGGGCGCAGCCCGAGAGGACGACAAGCCCCTTGTTTTTAACATTGAAGAAAAGCGCCTGTTCTCCCCCGAAGTCGTCGGGCTCCAGTGTGTCTCCACGCTTGACCAGCAGGCTGGGTGAAGTCGTTTCATAGGATGTCGTGCGCTCAATATTTCCGGTTGTGTACCCTCCGGGAATAATTTCCATCGGGCTCGCGATTTCCCGGATTGTCACTCCCGAGGATTCAAGATCGGCTTTATCCAACCGGCCGAGATCCATGGTAACTGCAGTTCCCGGTCGATGGGAATACCTGTGAAGGAACGCTTCCTTCCCGACATAGAAAGGTGTCCCGGTCCCGATTTTTGTGCTGTTGCGCCTCAGGATTTCCGGCGATCCGGCCCAGTGATCAAAGTGCCCGTGGCTCAGCGCGAAAGCGTCCGCACGCCCGATGTCGATGTCGAGCAATTCCATGTTGTTCAGCACGCCGGCAGGATTCATCCCGAAATCGAACATACAGGCGCCGGTTTTTCCTTCTGATTCGGTTTCGATGAAATAGGACAGGCCGTGTTCGGAGTATACGGATTTACCCGGAGAAGTGCGATATCGCTTCGCAAATGCGGCATCCGGCCGCAGCGCATCATAGTAATTATCCGTCAGGACCGTAACGGTCACCCGGCTGGTTTCCGATAATGAATTGTCGGATCCATTCATAATAACCTCCCGCTTATTCATGAACACCATTTTAAAAGTCCGGAAAATAATCTCCTCTAACAGGTAAGAGTAGCTTAAAATATCCCGGCTGCAAACAGGCACCGGGATTCCGGCTGGTTGTTCCGCTTTATAATTCTGGAGAGTAGATATATGCATATTACCTTTTATGGCGCCGTCCGGGAAGTGACCGGGTCCATGCATTTGATTTCCGCCAATTCGGACAATATCCTTCTCGACTGCGGCATGTTCCAGGGACGCAGGATCGATTCGATTCAGAAGAACAGAACCATGCCGGTCGATCCCGGAATTCTTACCAACCTTGTCCTGTCCCACGCGCACATCGATCATTCCGGCCGCATCCCTCTCCTGACCAGGAACGGTTTTAAGGGAAGGATTTTCTGCACCCGGCCGACCGCGGATGCCTGTGATTACCTGCTGCGGGATTCCGCCTACATTCAGGAATCGGATGCCAACTACCTCAATTATAAAACGGTCCGGGGAGCGCTTTCGGATGCGAAAAAATCACCGAGAGCGAAGAGCATAAGCCAGCGCGGCCTCAGGGAAATCAAAGCGGTGCTGAAAAAAGGACGACACGAACTGAATGTTTCCACGATCAACGCATTGCTGGCCAGGCACCGGCTGGAAAGCGTGGAGCCGCTCTATACGATCGCCGATGCCGAGAAGGCCCTGGAATATTTCGATTCCTACCCTTACCGCAGCACTGTTTCCGTAGGGAAAGAGACTACCTGCAGATTTTACGATGCCGGGCACATACTGGGTTCGGCCTTCAGCGTCATAAAGATCCGGGAAAACGGCAACAACCGTACGGTTCTTTTTACAGGAGATATCGGCCGGTTCAACAAGCCGATTCTGAAAGATCCTACGACCCTGTTTGAGGAGCCGGACCGGGATATAGACCTTCTAGTAATGGAAAGCACGTATGGAGACCGGGTGCACGAGCCTGTCGGAGACATGAAGGGAAAACTCAAGGAAGTTCTCCTTAAAACATTCGAACGGGGCGGCAGTGTGATTATTCCCGCATTTGCTTTCGGGCGCACTCAGACCCTGCTCTACTTCCTGCACGAGCTGTATGACGAAGATGCCGCCATGAACGTACCGATTTATGTCGACAGTCCGCTCGCGGTCAATATTACGCGCGTTTTCGGCGAGCATCCGGAAGTCTACGATCGTGAAACGCACAGGGCTTTTCTCGAGAAAGGGGAGAATCCCTTTATTTCCGAGCACATTCATTTCATCCAGTCGGTCGAAGAGTCCATGGCCGTTAACAGGGATAAAACGCCTCATATTGTAATTGCCGCCTCCGGAATGTGTGAAGCGGGGCGAGTCCTGCATCATCTGCGTCATAAAATTCACGATCCAAGAAATACAATTCTCATAGTGGGTTACATGGCGGAGCATACTCTCGGCCGCAGGATTGAAGAGCAGGGCCTCGCGTACGAATCGTCCGGACGAAAAGGGGCCGCTCCGCTTCTCCGTTTCCTGAATAAAACCTATCCGCTGAAGGCGAGGGTGGAAAAAATCGGCGGATTCAGCGCCCACGGGGATAAAAATGAGATGCTGCGTTTTCTGAAGACTTCGAATCTGAAAATCAAAAAAATCGCCCTGGTGCACGGCGAGGAGGAACAGTCTCTATCTTTCGCCGAGTTATTGAAAAAGGAGGGTTTCGATGTCATCGTACCCCGGAAGGGCCAATCCTACC
>CAZPHK010000113.1:6402-15880 GCA_964586015.1 uncultured Acidobacteriota bacterium
CGCCCCGGTCGTTTCACCGGCGCAAATCCCCGTGAGAAAATCAGGCCGGGCAGAGGTCGATAAATAAGGAGAGATTCATGGCTAAGACCAAATACGGGAAAAAAGCGGCTTCAATCGCGACCCGATCCGTACACGCGGGAGAGAGCCGGAGGCGGTTTGCGGATTCCCTGACTACCCCGATTATCCAGACTTCGACATTTACCTTCAAGGACAGCAAGGAGATCGAGGATTATACGCGGAAAGGCAAGGGCCATTACGAGTACGGGAGGTATGGAAATCCGACGGTTACGATCGCCGAAAAGCGTCTGGCCGATCTTGAGGGATCGGAGGACTGCGTTGTCTTCTCGTCGGGGATGAGTGCGATCACCACAACAATCCTGTCTCTTGTGCAGTCCGGGGACCATATTGTAATAACGGATGATTCCTACAAAAAAACCCTGGAGTTCTGCCGGTCCTATCTCAAGCAGTTTGCGATCGACTGTACAATCGTGTCTTTCGGAAATTACGAGGGGCTGGACAGGGCGATTCGTAAAAATACCCGATTCATTTTCTCGGAATCTCCCACCAATCCGTATCTGAATATCTTCGACCTGAAAAAACTGAAAGAGATCGCCGACAAGCATAAAGTTTTAACCCTGATCGACAGTACGTTTGCAACGCCTTTTAACCAGCGTCCGCTGGAATTCGGCATAGACCTTGTGCTGCAGAGCTGTACGAAGTATCTGGCCGGGCATAACGATATCCTGGCCGGAGCCGTAATGGGGAAAACGGAACTTGTCGACCGGATCAGGAACCTCCACAAATCGATGGGTGGAACCATCGATCCGCATTGTTGTTATCTTCTGCTGAGAGGCCTTAAGACATTTCCCCTTCGCGTTGCCCGACAGAATGAATCAGCCCTGGCTATCGCCCGGTACCTCGATGCCCATCCCAAGGTTACGAAGGTGTACTACCCGTTTCTGGAAAGCCATCCTCATCACAAAGTGGCTGTGGAGCAGATGACAGGCGGAGGAGGGGTTGTGACATTTGAGACCGAAGGCACCCTTAAGTCCGCGAAACAGCTGATTGATTCTCTGCAGCTTTGCTTCATCGGACCCAGTCTGGGCGGAGTGGAGACTCTGATTACTCATCCAGCCATGGTCAGCTACTACGATTACACGCGCAAGGAACGATACGCCCTTGGAATCAAGGATACACTTTTCCGATTGGCCGTGGGCATTGAAGACCCCCGGGATATCATCCATGATCTGGAGCGGGGACTTTCCAGAATATAGGATCTTTCAGGCTTTTAACGTTCAACATTGAACGTCCGAACGTTCAAAGTCAGAGTGCCTATGGGGGCCGGTGCGAAATGTGATTTTAGTATGAGTCGAAGTTTTCCTTCAAATCTCCCCGCATTACATCATGTTGGGAAAAATTTATTACCCAGGAAGCGATGTTGCCCATGGTGACCGGCAGCGGCAGGCGCGCCAGCATGGAAGGATAGCTGTAAAACGAGTTGTGAAGCGACCGGACATTCTTCTCCAGGTCTTCGGCGGAATAATTTTTGGGTTTGATAAAGCACCTGTCTCCCGGCCATCTGCCCAAATCATCGATATCGGCTATCCGGTTCTCTTCCAGCATGCGGTCATACAGGGGCGTCCCCTTATCCGGAGTGAGAATGTTGAAATAGGCTGCCGGCACCTTGTTCTTTTTCAGAAACTCCAGCGTCGAGGGGAAAACGTCTTCCGTTTCGGTATCCCAACCGAAAATGAAATTAAGGGAGTAACTGATGCCCCTTTTTCTTAATCCCGCCAGAATTTGCTGATATTCGCTTGCCTTGTTGGCTTTTTTGTTCATTGAAACCAGGGTCTTGGAATCGATGCTCTCCATGCCGATGTTCAGGTGCAGCAGGCCGCTTTTCTTGGCAAGATCCATAAATGCGTCGTTTTTGCACAAATGCGCGGACCAGAGCGCCGACCACCGTATGCGCAATGGAATGAGGGCTTCCATTAATTCCATTGAATGGTTGATGTTGCCGGCGAAATTACTGTCTGCGAAAAGGATGTTTTTCGCGCCGTTGTGCTTAAGTTCTTCAATGACGTCCTGCGTCGGGCGGTATCGATACGACTCTCCAAGATAGAGCCGTTCGGAACAAAATTCACAGCGAAACGGGCATCCCCTGGAAGTTTGCACTGAAAAAGTCCTAAAGAGGCCGTATGGGCTCAGGTCGATGAGGTCATAGCGCGGTATCCGGAGCCGTTCCAGACTGCAGGGTTGTTCCGAACGATAAAATTTCCTGAGCCTGCCGGCGGCGGCGTCCTCGAGCATGGCGGGCCAGAGGACTTCTCCTTCTCCCGTACATACGGCGTCGCAATGCCCGGCGGCTTCCTCGGCATGAAAGTAGGTATGGGGGCCTCCCATGAGGACCGGAATGCCTCGTTCCCGGAAGCGGTCGGCGATTTCATAGGCTCGTATTGAGTTCATTGTCCAGGTCGTTATCGCGACGAGATCCAGGGGGGCTTCAAAATCTATATCAGCCAGTTGTTCGTCTATCAGTGTGATTTCCCATCCCGGCGGGACAAGGGCGGCGAGATAGGGCAATGTAAGATTGACAACGCTGCGTTTTTTCGTTTTATGCAAAGATCGATCCGAGAGGGAGCGGTAATGCGTCGGTTGGATTATATGCAATCTCATCTTTCTGTCAGTCCTGCAATCAATGATTTGGGCCGGGAATTCGCGTCCGTATGATCCCGGCACGCATTTCTTACCGCCCAAATTTTCATCAAGTATATCATCCGTTTACACCTCCCCGTGTAAGCAAAGCGACCAAACCCTTGTGAGAAATGCGGGCTAAACTAAATTACCATTCTTTTCGGTCAATTTTAAACGAAACATGGGCTGCATTAGAATCTGCATCCGTTAAAATTTCTGGACGCGGAAACAGGGCCGGACGCTGATTTTGAACACTGCGGGTGTGGAAAATCAGCATCCCGTATCGTAATTATTTAACAAGTGAGCTGCTCCGAATCTTTCACGCCCTTCGTACCCAATCTTTAAGTAATAAGAAATAAAGACTTTTTGGCGATTATTAAAAAGGTTCTTCTTTGCTCTGCCGTTTTGGCATACGCATTGCTTCTTACGAACGTGGAATATTTATTAGCGGGGAAATTTAAAACGGAGCGGAAGAACATGATGACATACAGCATGTTTGATACGGAACAGCATCCGGCTGTAAGGGAACCGAGTGCTCCAACCCAGCGATATGCCTGGCTGGAGCATGAAGGAGGCGCCTGGTGTTTCTTAACGAACCTGTTTGAGGATCCTGGCAAATCGATACGCAAGTGGACGGACGAAAAAAGCGCGTTGCAGGAACTTGAAAATGAAGGCTGGATTGTTGTTTATCCGTACAACGAACAGATTCCGGTGGAAAGAAAATCCAACGAACGGGCGTGCGGATACGGCCTGATGTGGATTGATCAGCATATGATTTCGTAGTCCCGGTCGTCGAACATCCACGCAAAAGATTCAGCGCATCGAAGGAACTGTCGGATATTCGAACCTGTGCATTGTTGATGGGCCGGGATAATTGCCACAACTCCCGAAAGAGAACGATTCACCCGATGCATTCCCCGTCGATTCCGATCCAACCAGGATAATCGCACCAATACTTTACAAAATGCGTCTGCCGCATACACCCCATTTACGCAAAGCATAAATGGGGCGTTCCCATCGGACTCCTCGACGTACAGTGTCAGGGTCTATCGCTTCGAGCCGGATAGGCCTGAAGCGCAGCTTCAGGCGAACCTGGCGCGAAGCGGCGCATCCAACATCTGTTTACGCCTCCTCGTGTAAGCGAAGCGATTGAACACGGCCCAATGTACACCTTGGCGTACATTGAGCTTGTGAGAAATGCGGGCTAATGGTTACCTTTCCGCCCCGTGTTGGAGTAGACTAAAGGGCAGGTTCATTTCATGTTCCGCATAATTTACTGAATGCGGATCGGATACGGACGAAAGCGGAGCAGGAATGTAAATTACCGGTATATGCTTTAAAGAATTTTTGATTTCGCATTCATGGAAGCTGGAATTTTTCATGCCCGACGGACCGGAGAAAAGACGATCGGTTGAATCGCGAAAGCGGATAAAGCATGCGGGGCCGAATTCGAAGAAGCCCGGCCCGCCTTTATCCCGCAAAAGGAAATCTGCGTCTGCCGATTTGCCGAAGGTTCACGGGACAGCCGGCCGGAATCCGGTTGCGGGATACGCGGAAATTAAAAATGAAAATGCGCGGCTCCGTGAAAGCCCGGATCGTCTTCAGGAAGCCTATGCGTACTGCAGGAGCCTGTTTGATGCCGCTTCCGTAAGCCTGCTGGCGATCGACAGGAAGGGAACTATCCTTGAATCCAACCTGGCCGCCGCGGAACTTTTCGGGCGGAAACCGTCCGATCTTTCCGGCCGGAAGTTCTTGAATCGCCTGCATCCCGGCGACAGAGCTCTTTATAAATCTCATGTAAAAGATCTTTGGAATAAAAACACCCCGCAAAACTGTGAAGTCCGGCTTCTTGACGGGGACAATATGCCCGTTCACGTGCGATTGGACTCCGTCGTTTCCGGCCGTTCCGATTCCGCTCCGATTCATCTGATTTCGATAACGGGCATTAACGATCAGAAGGAGGCTGAAAGAAAGCAGGATCTTATCGCCGACGTCCTGCAGGTGTTGAACCGGGGTCGCGGGGATTTGTCGCTGTTGATTCGGGAAGTGCTTCGTCTGATCCAGGAATCCATCGGACTGGACGCCGTCGGCCTGCGTCTGCGTCAGGGAGACGACTTTCCTTATTACGAGCAAAACGGATTTTCCGATGAATTTCTGTATAAAGAAAATTATCTCTGCAGCAGGGATAAGAAGGGTACAGTCGTCCGGGATTCCAATGGATCGCCTGTCCTGGAATGCACATGCGGTCTGGTTCTTTCCGGGAGGACCGATCCGTCAAAGCCCTTTTTCACTGAAGGCGGCAGTTTCTGGACTAATCGCGCAGCGGATTTGCTTTCCCTTCCGAAGGAATCGGACCCCAGAACCAGTCCGCGCAATCAATGCATTCACAATGGATACAGTTCGATTGCATTGATCCCGGTGCATTCCGGCAATGAAATCATCGGCCTCCTGCAGCTGAACGACTACCGGGAAAACAGGTTGAATCGGGAGCTGGTGCGTTTCTTTGAAGGGCTTGGGGATCAGATAGGCCTGACAATTCGGCGCAAACAGGTGGAAGATGCGCTGCGCCAGAACCAGCAGGACCTGAACCGGGCCCAGGCAGTCGGGCAGATCGGAAGCTGGCGCCTGGATGTGGCTCACAACGTGCTGACCTGGTCCGACGAGAATCATCGAATATTCGGCATTCCCAAGGGGCCCCCGATGACTTACGAGACATTCCTGTCTACGGTTCACGAGGATGATCGCGGATACGTTGATGCCAGTTGGCAGGCGGCGTTGCGCGGGGAGCCATATGATATCGAACATCGAATCCGCGCAAACGGCGAAGTGAAATGGGTAAGGGAAAAAGCGTATCTGGAATTCGACGATAAGGGAAAACTGCTGGGAGGGTTCGGAATCACCCAGGATATCACGAACCGGAAGCAGGCGGAAGCGGAGCTGAAAATACTCAATGAATCCCTCGAGCGCCGTGTGGCGGAGCGTTCCATGGTTGCGGAATATCGGGCGGAGCAGCTTCAGAAACTGACTTCGGAGTTGACCCTGGCGGAGCAGCGTGAGAGGCAGCGGCTGGCCATGGTCCTGCACGACGGTCTCCAGCAAATTCTGGTAGGGGCGAAAATCCAGCTGGGATTTGTTGAGAAAAGCCGGGATGTTCATCAGGCGGTGGAACAGGTGACAGAGCTTATTGACGATGCCATCGAGACTTCCAGGTCGCTTTCAGCAGAACTCAGCCCGCCGATACTGCTTCAGGGAGATCTTATTCTGGCGCTGGAATGGCTGGTTCGGTCGAAATACAGCAAATACGGGCTGAATATCCGGTTGATAGTCCGAAATAAGATCAAGTCACCGGCTGAAGAGATTACGCTGCTTCTTTTCCAGTCCCTGCGCGAGCTGCTGTTCAATATTGTGAAGCATGCCGGAGTGAAAAAGGCCACCGTGACGATAAGCGAAGAAAACGGATTGATCGAAGCGATAGTGGAAGACAAAGGGAAGGGATTCGATCCGGCGGAGCTTCGCTTCGAGGGGGGGCAGTCGCAGGGCGTCGGTCTGTTCAGTATACGGGAGCGCCTTACCTATTTCGGGGGGGTGATGGAAATCCAAAGTGCCCCCGGAAAGGGAAGCCGGTTCAAGATTACCATTCCGCGTTCCATCATCACATCCGAACCGGAACGCCCGGATGAGAAACCCATGCGGGATGCCGCCGATATTGCCGATGCGGCAGTCCGTTCCAAACCGGTCGTTGAAAGGAAGAAGATCCGGGTGCTGCTGGCGGACGACCACATCGTTATGCGCCAGGGATTGTCCAGGCTGCTGCGCGGCGAACCGGATATTGAAGTCGTCGGAGAAGTGTCCGACGGGGAATCGGCCGTTTCCCTGGTCCGGGAAATGTCGCCGGACGTTATCCTTATGGATATCAATATGCCGGGCATGGGCGGTATAGAGGCTGTAAGAATCATCCACGAAGAGCTGCCGGAGATCCGCATTATCGGCTTGTCCATGTTTCAGGAGAACGAGCGCGCCGATGCAATGCGAAATGCGGGCGCCGTCGGCTACATTGTTAAAAGCGGACCTTCGGACGCCGTTGTAGCGGCAATCCGTGATTGTGTCGATATCTGAAAGGCCGGCAAGACGTGACGGGCTTCCTTTCCGAACAATAAATCCGCCGGTATTCCTTCCTCTTCATTCGGAATCCTTTGCTTTTTTAAACTACAGTGTTGTTGTAAAATAACATCCTTACTCTTAGACTCGGGCTCGGAGACGGCACGCAATATGATATTAAGACGCTTCCTTTCGGCTTCACTGATTTTCCTGACATTCTTTGTCCTGTCTGTTTCCGCGCTTCCCGCGAAGGAGAACGGGGAAATTCTGGTTTCTACGGCCATCAGCCTGAAAGACGCCTTTAAGGAAATAAGCTCCTTATACGAGCAACGAACCGGGGTTCGCGCCCGTCTTAACCTGAGCTCTTCCGGATTGCTGCAGAAACAGATCGAGGCGGGCGCTCCCGCGGACGTTTACGCCAGCGCCGGCATGAAACAGATGGATGCCCTCGAGACCGGCGGTTTTGTCGTGCCTGGAACAAGGGCCGTCTTTGCGCGTAACCGGCTCGTTCTGATCGTTCCCGCCGGCTCGGTGCTCGTTTTAAAATCATTTGCCGGACTTGCCGGTTCCGGGATTTCCAGGCTGGCGATCGGAAATCCTAAAACGGTTCCGGCCGGGCAGTATGCGGAGCAGGCCTTAAAAAGCATGGCTCTGTGGGATCTCCTGAGGTCCCGGCTGATCCCTGCGGAGAACGTACGCCAGGTCCTGGACTATGTCGCCAGGGATGAGGTGGATGCGGGTTTCGTATACGCCTCCGATGTGCCCGCCTCCCGCGGAAAGACCGTTATTGCCGCACAGGCGCCGGAGGATTCCCATGATCCGATCCTTTATCCTATTGCCGTGGTTAAAGGGACGGAATCGCCGGAGGAAGCGGAAGATTTCATCGATCTTGTGCTCAGTGATTCCGGCCAGGCGATATTGAAAAAACACGGCTTTCTTCCCGCGCGGTAGACCATGATCTGGAGTGCACTCAGACTTTCCCTTCTGGTAGGCAGCATCGCAATTGTTTTGATAAGCCTGATCGGCACCGCCTTCGGATACCTTCTTGCCAGGCGCGACTTCCGCGGCAAGGATGCTCTCGATGCCGTTCTTACGCTGCCGATGATTCTTCCCCCTACGGTAACCGGGTATTACCTGATTCTTCTGCTCGGGCGCCGCGGCGTCATAGGCGAACCCCTGTACGCAGTGACGGGGTGGACCGTAACCTTTACATGGGCGGCGGCGGTCATTGCCGCAACGGTAATCGCGCTGCCACTGATGGTTAAGTCAGCCCGAGCGGCCATAGAAAGCGTGGATACGGAATACGAAATCGCTTCAAGAATTATGGGCAGGAGTGAGTGGGAAACGTTTTTCCGTATCACTTTGCCTTTGGCGGGGAGGGGGGTGCTGGCGGGAATCGTGCTGAGCTTCGCCCGGGCGTTCGGGGAGTTCGGCGCCACACTGATGCTCGCGGGCAATATCCCCGGCCGGACGCAGACGATGCCGCTGGCCATTTATGAAGCCGTGGCCTCCGGAGAGGATGAACGCGCGATGGTGTTGGCCCTGATACTGACCGGCATTTCGGTCACGGTCGTGTATCTGACCAACCGCCTGTCACGCCCCAGGAAAAGTGCCTGAATATGTTTGAAGTACGGATTAAAATGCAGCTGGGTCCCGATGGGGAACATCCCTTTACGATCGATGTCGGTATAAAGGGCGAGGACGGTGTCACTGTTCTTTTCGGACCCTCAGGGGCAGGCAAAACAAGCATTCTTCGGGCCGTCGCCGGAATTTTAACGCCGGAACAGGGCAGGATTTCGCTGAACGGCAGGATCTATTTCGATTCCGCCAGCGGAACATATTTGCCGATCCAGGAGCGGCGTATCGGGTATGTATTTCAGAACCACCTGCTCTTTCCTCATTTCACGGCGGAACAGAATGTTCTTTACGCTATCCGGGACCTTTCCCGAAACGCCGGCCGGGGGCGCGTCCGGGACCTGCTTTCCATGCTGGGAATCGGCAGGACCGCACGGCGCTATCCCCGCGAACTTTCAGGCGGGGAGCAGCAGCGTGTCGCCCTCGCGCGCGCGCTCGCATCGGAACCTTCAATAATGCTTCTCGACGAACCGCTGTCGGCCGTGGACGTGGCGACCCGCTCGCGCCTGCTGGAGGAGATTTCCGCCATACAGGAGAGATCCGGCATCCCTTTCCTGTATGTGACTCACAACCACAGCGAAGCGGTGCGCCTCGGAGATTTCATGTATGTCCTGGATGAAGGAAGGATTGTGCAGACGGGGACTCCGCTCGAGATATTCAACTCTCCCCGTTCCGCTCCTGTTGCCCGGGTTGTCGGTACGGAAAATATTTTTGTCGGTGAGATCGTAGAGCACCGAATCAACGACGGAACGACGGTCGTCGATATCGGATCCTGCCGCGTACAGTTGACTTACAATGGCCAGCCTCTGGGGGGCCAGATCACGGTCGGCATCCGGTCGGAGGACATCATCATATCCCGCGAACACCTGACGCAGACAAGCGCCCGGAATGTCCTGAAAGGAACCGTCCGGCGCATCATCCTCGATGCCGATAAAGCCGAGCTTGTCGTGTCCTGCGGCGTGGATTTCAAGGTGAGCATCACCCCGGCAACCATCCGCATCCTCGATCTCAAAATCGGAACTGATATCTATCTTCTGATCAAGGCCCGGGC
>CAZPHK010000114.1:0-1225 GCA_964586015.1 uncultured Acidobacteriota bacterium
CTTTATCAGGTTGATCCTGGCAGGAAAAATGATCGTGAGGCCTGAAAGGCCGGCACTGGAGCAGGCCCGGCTTGTCGGGCGTAGCTTTAGCGACGCCTGATCCTTCGGACCTGAAACAAAAACGCTAATTTGGACAAGCCCGAACCTTGTGTTCGCCCCGGCACTAATATACACGGCGGTTTGCAGTATTTAGGAAGTCTACTGATATTTAGGCCAGAAACTATAAGTAACGGTTCGTTTACATGCCAGTTGTTGAAATTGAAAACCTGACGAAAGATTTTCTGGTCGGATTCTGGAAAAAACGTCCGGTTCGTGCTCTCGATAATCTCTGCCTGCAGATCGACCGGGGCGAAATCTTCGGATTCCTGGGACCGAACGGTGCGGGCAAAAGCACGACACTCAAAATCCTGATGCACCTGTTGCATCCCACTTCAGGGGAAGCCCGGATACTGGACGAGCCTGTGCATTCGGTCATGATGCGCCGGAAGATAGGATTTCTGCCTGAAAATCCATACTTTTACGATTATCTCACGCCCGAAGAGCTGTTGACCTATATAGGCCGGCTTTTCGGAATCCGGCAACCTGAATTGTCGAAAAAAGTCCGTTCGCTTCTGGATACGGTTGGACTGACCGATTCCCGGTTCGTCCAGTTGCGGAAATTTTCCAAGGGGATGGTGCAGCGCATCGGCATAGCCCAGGCGATTATCAACGATCCGGAAATCGTTTTTCTGGATGAACCCATGTCGGGCCTGGATCCTCTGGGCCGCATGGAAGTCCGCCGGATAATCACCGCATTGAAGAGTAGAGGAGTCACGGTTTTTTTCAGTTCCCATATCCTGCCGGATGTGGAGGCTTTGTGTGATCGTGTCGCCATTCTCAATAAAGGAAAGCTCCAGGAAGTCGGTGCGCTGGATGAAATTCTAAAGGTGCGGATTGAGGGGCACGAGGTGATTCTGGCAGGCTGGTCGGAAGACACTCTCGAAGCAATGCGGCATTCGTGCGAAGAGGTGAGAACGATGGGGGACCGGCTCCATGTCCGGGTCAGCAGTCCGGAGCAGATGGAGGCGGTTCTCAGGTCGGTTTTCGAACAAAAACTGGAACTGATTTCAATGAACCCGATTCGTCCCTCCCTTGAAGAGTATTTCTTCGAGGAGATAAATAAACTGTAGGGGCGAACCTTGTGTTCGCCCTCTTTCCGGCCTTGGCGACAGTGTAGGTGGCGAAC
>CAZPHK010000114.1:1325-15612 GCA_964586015.1 uncultured Acidobacteriota bacterium
GGCGAACCTTGTGTTCGCCCTCTTTCCGGCCTTGGCGACAGTGTAGGTGGCGAACCTTGTGTTCGCCCTCAGTAAGCAGCAGGAAAAAGGTCGAAAGTCATGATTGTCGATTTATATTTGATTTTCAAATATTGGAATTTCCACTATCCTATTTGACCTTGGAACTTTTAATGGTGATGCAATGAGCCGGATCTTGGCTATAGCCCGAAATACATTTCGCGAAAATATCCGGGACAAGGTGCTCTACAATCTTATCCTGTTCGCCCTCGTCATGATTCTCAGCTCGCTGGTAATAGGGGAGTTGAGCCTCGGAAACGAGGTGAAAATAATTCTCGATCTGGGGTTGGCTTCCATTTCCGTATTCGGAATGTTCATAGCGGTATTCCTCGGAATCGGACTCGTTTACAAGGAGCTGGATAAGCGAACGATTTATGCACTGCTTGCCAAGCCCGTTCAGCGCCATGAATTCATTCTGGGGAAATACCTGGGACTTTTATACACCCTGTTTATCAATGTAGCCGTCATGACCGCCGGACTTGAGCTGGCTCTTCTCTGTCAAGGCGAAACCGGCTGGAGTGTTTTGCTGAATCTGCTGCCGGCGGCTTTCATGATATTTCTGTCTCTTGCAATAGTGACAGCCCTGGCGCTGCTGTTTTCAACCTTTTCAACCCCGGCGCTTTCCGCCTGCTTCACATTCTTCCTGTGGATTATCGGTCATTTCGGCCGGGACCTGCTGCAGTTGGGGGAGCTGTCAAAATCCGTTATCGCCAAATGGATATGTTACGGGATCTACTACGTGATCCCCAATCTGGCCGTTTTCAAAATAATTGGAACGCGGAATATTATCCGGAGCGTGTCTTTTTACCAGCCGATGGATCCGTCGGTCGTCGTTTCGGCATTTTTCTACTGTGTTGTATATTGCGCCGTCATCCTTTCGCTCTCCATCGTCATTTTTCTTCGCAGGGACTTCAAATGAAAGCGGCCCGTTCTAAAACCGACACAAGGCAGGCTATGCTCTGTTTCGGGTTCATTCTTATAGGCGCGCTTTTAACGATCCCGTTGCAGAATATTCTCAAAACTCCCCTGATCGACACCGGTCCGGATCCGGATCTGCTCTATTTCAACTCCCCTTCGATCCTGAAGAAGATGGCTCTGGGCTACGACAGCCTCCTGGCGGACATCTACTGGTTGAGAACCATTCAGTATTTCGGCGACAGGCGGGAGGCGGATAAACGGACGGTACGGTTTAAAAATTTATCGACATTTCTGGATATTACAACCACCCTGGACCCCGACCTTATCGATGCTTATCGAATCGGCTACATTTTTCTTTCGGAGGATGAGCCTGTTGGAGCGGGGCAACCGGAGGAGGCCGTCAGACTGCTGGATAAGGGAATACAGGCGCATCCCGACCTGTATGAATTGCGGCTGGACAAGGGATTTGCCTATTACTGGTTTTTCGGCGATTTCAGAAAGGCGGGGGAGGTCTGGCTCGAAGCGAGCCGGCGTCCGGGGGCGCCGGAAAGGATAGAAGTACTGGCCGCAGCAGCGTTTTCGCAGGGTGGTTCCATGGATATCGCCCGGGCTCTATGGAAGCGGCAGTATGATGAATCGACCCGCAAGGATATCAGGGAAAACGCGCGGAACCGCCTTCTCAGCCTGCAGGTTGCCGAGGATCTCTGGACGTTGGAATACCGGTTGGGAGTTTACCTGCAGGAAAACGGTAAGTACCCTCGAAGTCTCGATGCGCTTTCATCCCCGGGAGGGCGGAAAATCACTACCGTGGACCCGCTCGGTACGCCGTACGATTATGACCCCGAAACCGGTGAGATAAAACTCAGTCCGCAGACAAAAGTCCGCTTTGTTCCCATTCCCATGAGCTACAAGGAAGATTTCCTGACCACTCTGGCAAATTAATCAGCCATGGTTACGCAATCCCGGCCGGCATTCTTGCTGCGGTACAGGGCTTTGTCCGCCGCTTCAATCAGGGCCTGGGCGGTTCGACCATGGTCGGGGAATACGGCCACGCCCATGGATGCCGTCAGGCGGCCGAGCGGCTGGTTCTTGTAGTGGACGTCGAGACGCTGGATGGCTTCCTTGAAGAATTCCGCCCTCTGGCGTGTGACCGAACCGGTTCCTTCCGGGAGAATAAGCGTGAATTCCTCTCCCCCGTACCGGCATGCGATATCTTCACCGCGGATGTTGTTTTTCAGCAGGGCCCCCAGTTCCTTCAGCAGCAGGTCGCCCGCTTCATGCCCGAAGTTGTCGTTGAAATACTTGAAATGATCGAGATCCATCATGATCATGCCGAGCGGACGCTGGTTGCGGGATGCCCGGCGGATTTCCAGCTCCAGGGACTCCTCCATGAACCTGCGGTTGAACAATCCCGTCAGGGGATCGCGGATCGACTGGCTGCGCAGCGTTTCGTGAAGCCTCAGGTTGGACAGTGCCATGGCGATGTGCTCCGACATGGTTACCGCCATGCGCTGTTTGGTTTCCGTCATTTTAACGTTTTCAGGCTGCATGAGGTGAAGGATGCCGAGCGCTTCACTCTGCGCCATCATGGGGATGCACAGGTATCCGTTTGAGGAGGGGTGATGGATATGCCGGCAGATCAGGCCCGATTCTGAATTTTCAACCCAGTGCGTTCGCCCCCGGCGCAATGCCCAGCATTCCTGCGGCGTGAAGGAACTTTCCGCGAGCGAAGGATCTCCCCATACGGCGACGGATTCCACCAGGTTGCGCGAAGGCGCGATCACATAAAGCGCTCCCACCTTAATGGGGAAAATCTGCTGGGCCACGCGGACGATAACGTTATAGGCTTCCTCCGTGGTAAGACAGGCGCGAAGTATGTCGCCCATGTCGTTAAGCAGGGTCATTTCGTGCGTCCGCTGTTCCAGTTCGCCTACCCAGGCTTCAAGCTTCTGGTTTGCCCTTTGCAGCTCCGCTTCGGTTTTCTTGTGCATGGTAATGTCGCGTGCAATGCCCTGAACCGCGACTGCCTTGCCTCCCCGGAAGACGGGGCGGGTGCTGATACCGAGTGCGATCCGTTTTTTATCTTTCGCCAGTATTTCCAGCTCGTAGTTGAGAGGGATTTCTCCCGCTATCCGCGGGTCCAGCATTTTCCGGGCGAGATGTTCATATTCGGGCGGGATGGCATCCGTTAGTTTCATCCGGAGAATTTCGGCCTGGGTATATCCGGTGATTCTTTCCCCCGCGCGATTGACAGAAATCACATTTCCTTCAAAGTCGTATGTATAGATGATGTCGCTGACGTTTTCAAAGAACTCCTGATACTGTACCGTGCTGTCGTCGCCGCCGGAGCAGGGGCCGGGACGGTTCTGCCGGATGACGCTGCCGTAATTCCGGAATACATCCGCCAGCCGGGGCTCATTCTGAACAAGACCGGGGTAATTCCGGGCGACTGTCGGGTGATCTTCATAAGAAATTTCCGGATGGGATTCGACCCAGGAGTGGGAGGATTTTGTAAAAGCTATGAAAGCGGCGAGGTGGCTGTAAAGCAAGTCTCCCAGAACCTCTTTCAGGTCCGCAATCCATTTTTCTGAATTTTCCGTACTCAGGTAAATGCAGTTGCAGCCTGTAATGACGATTTCCTCAAACGCAGGATTATCGTCGGGCCAGGATTCCAGGGGATGGTGCATTTCGGCCAGCAGTGGATGGGACTGTTCCGGGTCCGAGGGCGTGTTTTCGATAAGGCCTTCTATAAGTTGACGCACCTGTCCGGGTTCAAGGCCCATCTGGATTAAGGTACATGCATGAAGGACGATGAAATAGGGCGATGCGCAGAACCGGGAGAGACTGATGGACAGCCTTTCCTTAAATAGCTCCGGCAGGGGATTTTCGACATAGAAAGACAGGTACTGGCGCCAGAGGTTTTCAAGTAAGGCAGGGGACCGCAGGGCAGGCCTGAAATGCGGAGGCAGGAATCCGAGTCCGGCTTCAATCTCCGATTTTATCCGCGCGGATGTTCGTTCCGCCGTTTCGCGGGAAATTTGATCGGATAAATCCGACTCAAGGTTTTTCAGGTCGGATAATTTTTCCCACAGTGAATTGAGTTTATCGTTCGACCGGTTAGTCGTGTCCATTCAGTAGATTCCGCTGAAAACACCAAACCTGGCTAATGCAATGTCTGTTTGGCTGCATCAGGCAGAGCTGCCGCGAAAAGGCATAGGGTGAGGAGAACGCCTAGAAGCCCGTTCGTTTTTAATACGAGTCTAGAATTTTGACGAATATATATAAAAACGCAAGAAAAAAATTCAGTCGGCAGTCCACCAACTGCGGACCGCCGACTGTATTGCACACAGGGCGAACACAAGGTTCGCACCTACTGTCAAGAATATTGTTACGAGGGCGAACACAAGGTTCGCCCCTACTAATTCGCGACGACCACCATGTTTCCACCTCCGCTTCTGGCCCTGTTCAGGGCGGCTTCAGCGGATCGAAGCAGTGCTTCGACGGTTTGGCCGTGGCCCGGAAAGACAGCCAGCCCTATCGATACGGTGGTTCTCAGGCCTTGTCCGTTTATGCCTTTCCATTCCGATGAATGAATCAGTTCTCTAAGGTACTCCCCCCGTTGTTTTATGACTTCAAAGCTGCCCTGCGGCAGAATAAGGACGAATGCCTGGCCGCTGTACCTGCAGGCGATATCGCCTTTTCTGATGTTAGCCTGCAGCAGGGATCCCGTGTTTTGCACGAGGGAGTCGCCCGCTTCGATCCCGTATTGTTCGACGATTCCATGAAAATCATCGATAGCCAGCATAAGGAGCGTGAGCGGATGCTGGCTGCGGACGGCACGGCGAATTTCCAGCTCCAGGGCTTCCTCCATGAAGCTCCGGTTGAAGAGTCCGGTCAACTGGTCCCGGATGGACTGATTGCGCAGAGTTTCATGCAGCCTGAGGTTGGACAGTGCCATGGCGACATGTTCCGCCATGGCACTGGCAAGTTTTTGTTTGGCTTCCGGCATCTGCACATCTTTCGGTTGCGTCAGATGCAGAATACCGACAGCCTCGCTCTGCGCCATCATGGGGACGCACAGGTACCCGCTTGGCGCCGGTTTCTGGAGGTGCTTGCACAGCAGGCCGGTCCGGGTGTCCTCGACCCAATGGATTCTTCCTCTCCGCAATGCCCAGCACTCGTCGGGGGTGAAGGTGAGCTCCAATCCTGTGGTGTCCCCCCACTCCGCGACCGATTCAACGATGTTGCGCAGGGGGCCGATAACGTAGAGGGCTCCGCCCTGAACGGGGAAAATTTCCTGGGCGACCTTGACAATGACCTCATAGACTTCTTTCGTGTTCACGCATGCGCGAAGAATGTCCCCCATTTCACTGAGCAATGTCATCTCATGGGTACGTTGCTCCAGTTCATCGACCCAGTCTTCAAGCTTCCGGTTCGCTTCCTGAAGGGCTTTCTCCCATTTTTTCCGTTCCGTTATGTCGCGGGCGATTCCCTGGATTCCTATGGCTTTGCCTTCGCGAAAAATGAGGCGATTGCTGACTTCGAGTGTTGCACGCGTGCCGTCTTTGGCGACAATCTGGAGTTCCTGGGTGATGGGAATCTGGTCCGATAGCTGCCGGTTCAGCATTTTTTGAGCGGTTTCCCGGAATTCCGGAGCCACAAACTGGTGAAAGCGCATTTGATAAGCTTCCGATCGGGTGTAGCCCAGGATCCTTTCCGCGGCTTTATTAATGGAGGTGATTCTTCCGGAGAGGTCGTGGGTATACACCATGTCGTATGCGTTTTCGACCAGGTCCCGGTAGCGTTCTTCGCTTGTGCGCTTGCTCTTCTCCAGCAGGATACGCTCGGTTGTATCGCGGAAAATGGCGAGGCCCCCGATGATTTCTCCCTCTTCAGGTCCGTACATGGGGCCGTAATAGGCTTCAAAGCAGACTTGGCGAAAAGTTCCGGGAATCGTATATTGCTTATCCTTCGATATTACTTTTTCTCCCCGAAGCGCTGCTTCGAAGTTCTGGCTTTCACCCAGGTCCTTCAGAAATGGGCATGCCGTAAATGCATGTCTTCCCAGGGTTTTGCGTGCACCGACTCCCAGAATTCTTTCCATTGCGGGATTCCATACCGTGAAGAACATTTCCCGGTCGAAGGCAAGAATGCCGTCTACGCTGCTGCTGATCAGCCGTTCCAGAAGCTGCTTTTCGGCCTGCAGGACCGCTTCGGCCTGTTTGCGGTCGCTGATGTCTTCTATAATCGCAAGACACTGCGGTTCTTCAGGCGTTGCTTCCCCGGCAAAGCAAACGGTGAATTGCCCCCAGAAATATTCGCCGTTTTTTCTGGTCAGCTGCACTTCCGTTTTTGAAGATCGAACCACTCTGTCAAATACCTGTTTGATGTGTTGCAGGCAGGTTTCGTCATCCTGGACGAGAGCCGATATTTCCAGAGAAGAGATTTCCTGAGAAGTGTAGCCCAGCTGGCTGAGCAATGTTCCGTTAGCCCGGAGGATTCGATATCGGGAGTCGATTATGGCCATCCCGAGGGGGCCTTCTTCGATAAAGCAGAAAAAGCTGTCCGATTCGTCGCCCGGGACCGGCTCTTTCTTAAGCTTCAAAAGGGATTCTTTTTCCTGCTGCTGAACGAAACTTTGAATATGGGCAATCTTTTCCCTGAGGGATTCCAGTTCCTTTTCAAGGGCCTTCGGCGACTTGATTTCGTTGTCTGTCATGGCTGACGCCGGCTGAACTTAATGAATAAAAAACGCACAATTACCCTGCCCAAGGGCGCGACGCACAGGGGAATGCATCGGAACATACACTCCCGCCCTGTATTACAATATGATAATCGTTTCCGAGACACGAAAACTTTAGGTAAATCAATAAGTTAAATCAAAAGATGCCCGAAAACAATGGGGCGGATTCCACCCGGCTGACATGCCGTCCGAAACGGTGAAGGATCCGGTTAAATCCGCTTCGGTGCGCCCTTTCCACGGGCCGGGATCGTCTCTAAATCAAAGACATGCATTCATATCCCGGGTTGTTTCAGGGTCCCTTTGGAAGAATCGGTGTGCTATTGTTTAATATTGCACGGAACGACCTTCATGGCCCTCTATTCCGACAGAGGATTAAGGTCGTACGGACGGAGTGGAGAGGAGAGAAGCGAATGAAGTATGAAGGGATGATCTACAGACCTCCAAGCGAAGCGAACAGCCTGATCCTCCAGGTGGCTGTCGGTTGTTCCTATAACCGGTGCACGTTCTGTCATTCCTTCCGGGATAAGGAATTCCGGATTAAGTCTTTTGAGGAAATCAAGGAAGACATCGACGAGGCGAGTGGAATCGGCACCATCCGACGCGTCTTTCTGGCGGACGGGGATGCGTTGATCATTCCACAGGCGGATTTGATACGGATCCTGGATTATCTGAAGCTTAAAATCCGGGGACTCGAGAGAGTCGGGATATATGCCAATGCCGTCGATGTGCTCAAGAAGGACGTGGAGGAACTGAGAGAGCTGAGGGCCCGCGGGCTGGGCATCGTCTATTTGGGCCTGGAGTCGGGGAATCCGGAAGTTCTGAAAAGGATTAAAAAGAATGCGACCGTCCAGCAGATGATACGGGCGGCGAAGCGTGTGAAGGAAGCCGGGATGCTGCTTTCCGTAACCGTCCTGCTTGGAATCGGCGGAGTTGAAATGAGCCACGCACATGCGGCCGATACCGGCAGGGTACTTTCGGAAATGGATCCCGACTTTGTAGGGGCCCTTTCTTTGATGATCGTTCCGGGGACGCCGATTGAAGAGGAACTGCGAACCGGAAAGCTTGTCCTCCCTGACCCGTTTGAGTTGATCCGGGAGCTTGAAACCATGATTGCGCACTGCGAGTTTACGAAATGCTTCTTCGCTTCAAATCATGCGTCCAATTACCTGCCTCTGAGAGTACAAATGCCCAGGGAGAAGGAGCAGGCCCTGGAGCTGATCCGGAAGGTTCTGGAAAAAAAGGATCCGGTACTGCTTCGACCGGAATACATGCGGGCTCTTTAAAGCAGCGGGGGCAGTTTAGTGCTGCAGGCGCCCGGGAGCAACATATGGAGAAGTTTTATAGAATCAGGGGTTGCGAATGGTTGCGAGGATGAAGTTTATTGTCGGCGGAATAATAATCGTAGCGGCGCTCTTCTGGTTGGGCTTTATTGGATTCGAAGAGAGCAAGGCTTATTACATCACGGTTGACGAATACAGCTCCATGCAGGAAAGTCTTCATGGCAAAGCCGTAAGGCTCGCAGGAGATGTAGTGGCGGGTTCCATCGACAGGACCAGGCCGCAGATGGAGTTTGTAATCGGCAGCGGGAAAAGCCGGATAAAAGTTCGCTATATCGGCAAGGATATCATCCCCGATACATTCACGGACGACTCCAAGGCCCTGGTTGAAGGGACTGTCGGCGAGGACGGGGTCTTCCAGGCACGCCGCATCGAGGCCAAGTGCGCATCGAAGTATGAAGCCGAATACAGCAAAAGAACGTCATCATGATGCTTTTTGTGCAGTCCGACCTCAAGGTGAAGTGCAATTATTAGTTTCATGCAATTTTATGGGAGAGGAGACAGGAGCAGGGAGTCGGGAGATAATTCCCTTTATGTCCGGAATGAAGCGCTCAAGTCCGCATCTACTCCCGGCTTCTCAGATTCACAATATTCTGGTTCCGTTTCGAATAACCGTTTAAACTACACAATTCAAAAATTTCTGCATTTCGGAATGATGCATGGCCAATTTCGGTAATTTCTGCCTTATTTTCTCCCTTTGTCTTTCTCTCTACGCCCTGACTGCAGCTTTAGTCGGAGTTTCCCAGCGGCAGCCCCGAATCGTCCGGAGCGCGGAACGTGCGGCATATGCCGCGACGGGCACAATCACCCTGGCCTTTTTTTCGCTGGTGTATCTGCTCCTTGCGAATGATTTTTCCGTCACTCATGTAGCCAGCACCAGTAATCGTGCCCTGCCGGTCTTTTATAAGGTAGCCGCCATCTGGGGAGGTCACGACGGGTCCATGCTGCTGTGGGTGTTCGTCGCCTCTATCTTCAGCGGCATCGCAATTTATCAGAACCGCCGCAGGTATCGCAACATGATGCCTTATGTACTGGCGGTTCTGATGGTGAACCTGTCGTTTTTTCTTTTCCTGAACCTGTTCTTTTCGAATCCCTTTCAGCGCCTGGCACAGGTTTTTGCCGACGGCAGCGCCCGGCCCTTTCTGCCTGCCGACGGCCAGGGATTGAATCCGATTCTTCAGCACTGGGCGATGGTCATCCATCCTCCCGTACAGTATCTGGGATTCATTGGGTTTGTCGTTCCCTTTGCATTCGCCATCGCCGCCCTCTGCAGTAAACAGCTGGGCGATACATGGATCCGGACGACCCGCCGCTGGACCCTGCTGACCTGGGCCTTTCTGGGAGCAGGCCTTATCCTGGGCGGGAAATGGGCCTATGTGGTTCTTGGCTGGGGCGGCTACTGGTCCTGGGATCCCGTGGAAAATTCCTCGTTAATGCCCTGGCTTATAAGCACCGCTTTTCTGCACTCGGTAATCGTTCAGGAGCGGAAGGGGATGCTGAAGGTCTGGAATATCATTCTTGTCGTGTTCGCTTATGTTCTGAGCGTTTTCGGAACCTTCCTGACACGGAGCGGAATCGTCAGTTCCGTCCATGCTTTCGCCGATTCAAATCTGGGGAAATTCTTCCTTATATACATGGCGGGCGTTCTGGCGGCGAGTTTTTATCTGATTATCGACAGGCGCGATTACCTTAAGAGCGAGCGCCGGCTCGATTCCATTCTGTCCCGGGAAAGCGCCTTTCTGTTCAATAACCTGATTCTTGTCGTTGCCTGTTTTGCGGTATTCTGGGGGACCATGTTTCCCGTGTTCTCAGAGTGGGTGCGGGGCGTAAAGATTACCGTGGGGCCGCCCTTTTTCAATAATATCAATATTCCTATCGGGCTCCTGCTTCTCCTTCTCACGGGCGTGGGGCCGCTCTTTGCCTGGCGCAAAACTTCCGCCAAAAGCCTGAGCCGGTCGTTTTTCTGGCCCGTCCTGTTTTCGATAGCCGCCTGCACCGTTCTTTTTTTCGCGGGGATGCGGAATTTTTATGCCGTTTGCTGCCTGACTCTGTGTGTTTTCGTTCTGATTACAATCGTGGAGGAATTTGTTAAAGGCGCCCTGGTCCGTGTCGGGAAAAAGAGGGAAAATTTCCTTGCCGCTTTTATAAACCTTACCCTTAAGAATAAAAGAAGGTATGGCGGGTATATCGTCCATTTGTCGATTGCATTGATGTTTGCGGGTTTTGCAGGAAGCGCCTTCAACCGGGAAACCACGGGTCAGATGGAAACCGGCCGGCAAATGAAAGTAGGGGATTATTCGCTGGAAATGACCGGGTACGAGGAGGGGCAGACCGCCAATTACGATTATGGAAAGGTGGTCCTTGAGGTATCCAAAAACGGTAAAGTGATCCGCACACTGAAGCCGGAACGCAGGGTTTATAAAACAGGATCCGGTCAGTCAACCACGACGGTGGCGCTTCGCAGTACACCAAAGGAAGATCTTTATGTGGTTTTCGCCGGCATGTCGCCGGACAGATCGACTTTTGAAATTAAGGCCTATTTGAATCCCCTGGTTTTCTGGATATGGACCGGCGCGGCTATGATGATTTTCGGCACCATAATCACCCTATTGCCGAATAGAATGTCCCTGGTCGGCAGTCGTTAGCCATAAGGGCGAACACAAGGTTCGCCCCTACAAATAACGGTTGTTCTTATGGAGATGCAAATGCTGTTAATCGCCTCTTGCGCAATATTGACGATACTGTCAGCTGTCTTTGTGCTCCGCCCGCTGTTCGGGGAATCGGAAAACAGCCTGGATATGCTGTTGATGGCGGAAACGGAAGCGGATCGCCTGATCGATCGAAAAGCCGCCATATACGGCAATCTTAAGGATCTGACCCTGGAATACCAGATGGGGCGGCTGTCCGATGAGGATTTCCGGACACTGGAAGCCGGTTATAAGGCCGATGCCGCATCGATTCTGCGGAAGCTGGAACAAATGGGCGTATCGGAATCCTTTGAGGCCTCCATCGAAGAGGATATCGCTTCCAGAAGAAAACCGCCGAAGACGGATAAATCCGGCCGCATGATAAACAGGGCGCTGTGTCCGTCCTGTGGCGCGGATGTCATTCCAGGCAAGAAGTTTTGCGCCGACTGCGGACAAAAACTATAAAACAGTCGGCATTTGTAGGGGCGAACCTTGTGTTCGCCTTATGATCAAAACCGTCGGCCGCGGGCATGAAATAAATATATTGCAATGATAGCTCAAATGAAATCAGGAAACGGTACATTGAAGGAGAAGCGTCTTTTTATAATTTCCTTAATCCTGGTGTGTTTCCTGATTCCGTCGACCGTATTCGCGCAGGATGCCGGGGTCGTGGAAGGCCGGGTTGTGAATGGAACCGATCCTTCAATTGCTGCCGGCGGTGTGCCTGTTGAAGCTGTGGCATTAAGCGGTGGGATGAGCATTATCCGGTCCGTGAAAACCGATTCCAGGGGTGAGTTCCGGATTGAAGGGCTTCCCGTCGACCGGATGTTGATCGTGCGGGCCGTCTATAAAGACGCCAATTATCATACCCAGGTCGTTTTTGACGGTTCCGGCCACGCCAATGTTGAAATAAAGGTTTTTGAAGCGACAACCTCCATGGATGGCATTGGGGTGGAAGAATACCAGATGGTTTTTCAAGCCGCTGGAAACCATCTGCAGTCCCTCGATACCGTCACGATCAGCAACGCAACGAAACCGGAAAAAACCTTTATGGATCCCGAGGGAAATTTCAGGTTTTCCAAGGCGCCGGAAATTCTGTCGCTTCCGCAGATACGCATTACGGCCCCTGGAGCGTCCATGCCTGTTGTCCAGTCGGTTCTGGAAAGCCCCGACGGGCAAAGCTACTACAGCCTGTATCCCCTGCGCCCTGGAAGGACGACGATCGATGTTTTTCAGATGTTGCCCTATGAAAACCGGGACTATACCTACGTCAAAACATTTTACTATCGGGTGCCCTCGATAGAGATCGGGGTGATTCCCATGGATATGGAACTTTCGGGGGAAGGCCTGGCGAAGATACGGACGGATTCCGAAAAAAACATAGCCGTGTATCGAACCGGTCCCGTGGATGCGGGAACGAAAGTGGAATGGACCTTTTCCGGGGGAACGCCTGTTTCGGAGCAGGAAGCTGCGCCGGCTTCGGAATCAGGCATCCGATCCGTCCCGAATGCGGTCGGGCGAAGCGCGCCTGTTATCGGTTCGCTTATCTTGCTGGGTTTTATCCTGGTTTTCTGGTATGCGTTCAATCGCAGAAGCGATACGGTTCCCGTTGCGGCCGGCTCTCAAAGGCGGCAGATGCTCAAACGAAGGGAAGAGCTTCTCAACCGGCTGGCGGATTTGGATCGCCGGAATGAAGAGCATTCACTCGAGCGGCGGGAATATATCCGGCAGCGCGACGAAGGAATGCGGCTGTTGCGCCGGATCGCCCTTCTTCTCAAAAAAGATTAAAGATTAAAAATTGTTTTTAATTTTCAATCTTCAATTTTCAATCTGTAATCAACGGCTATGATTGAAGTCCGGAACCTTGCCAAACACTTCGGAAGATTTTCAGCACTTCGCAATCTGAATCTGACCGTGTCCGACGGGGATTTCATTTCGCTGTTCGGGAAAAACGGCGCCGGCAAAACCACCCTGCTGCGAATCCTGGCCGGCCTGTCCCGGCCGTCTTCGGGTGAATTGCATATAAAACCGGTCCGGCAGTCGCCGTCCCGAATTATCCGGGGCAGCATCGGGTACCTGTCCCACGATACATCCCTTTATATGGATCTGACCGCCCTGGAAAACCTGCGTTTCTATGCAAGGCTGATGGATGTTCCCGCGGATACGCCGGCGTTGGCGGAAAGAATCAAGAGCGTGGGCCTGAGCGGACGGGAACGGGATCCTGTCCGGAGTTTTTCACGGGGAATGCAGCAGCGGCTGGCGATCGCCAGAGCTTTCCTGCACGATCCCGATATTCTTCTGCTGGACGAGCCCTTTACCGGGCTGGATTCTTCGGGCAGCGAATTTTTCAGGAGCTATCTTGCCGCGGCGCGCGCGGGCGGGAAGACCTGCATCATGACCATCCATGATTTCAGAATGGGGTATGAAATAGCCGACAGGCTCGTCGTTATCGGCGGCGGCGCCATCGCACTGGATATTCCCAAGTCGTCCCTGAACTATGAGCAGTTTCAGGAAAAACTCAAACATCTGATTATCTAGACAGATATGCATAAGATTTGGGCCATATTCCGGAAAGACCTGCTGATCGAATTCAGGACCAAGGATTCCATGACTTCGATGCTGTTTTTCGGAATCGTTGTCCTGGTGATCTTTAATTTCGCCCTGGGATCGATGCACGATGACGTCCGCTCCGCTTTTCCGGGAGTTCTCTGGGTTGCCTTCACTTTTTCCGGGACGCTCGGGCTCAATCGGCTGTTTTCAGCGGAGAAAGAAAACGGTTGTCTTCAGGGATTGTTGATGATTCCCGTGGACCGGGGAGCGATTTACGTCGGCAAAATGCTGGCGGCATTCTTTTTTATGCTGATTGCCGAGGCGGTAATTTTTATTGTCGGCCTGGTTTTATTCAATCTGACGGTGTGGGCGGAGATTCCCTGGCTCCTGGCGGTATTCGTTGTCGGGACGCTTGGATTTTCCGCGGTAGGGACGCTGCTGTCGGCCGTTGCCGTCAATACCAAACTCCGGGAAGTCTTGCTGCCGCTGATGCTTTTCCCCGTGATTCTTCCGATACTGATCAATGCGGTCGAGGCGACGGATATCATCCTGAACGGCGGGGATTACCGGGAATTGAAGCTGCCGCTGACGGTAATGTCGGTGTTTACAATTATATTCGCTACAATATCCTGTCTTCTTTTTGAGCGGGTTCTGGAGGAGTGACGATGAGCGGGAAGGCTCAATACCGTGTAGACACCTTTCTTGGACTGATACTTTTCATCGGTATGCCTGTCGCCCTGTATATGGCCCTGATCGGGGCGCCCACAATGCCCGGGTCCGAGAACTCATCACCCAGGCCATCGAGGCGCTGAGTGAGGAACAGCGGGAGGTTTTCCTCTTGCGGGAACAGGCGGGCCTGCCCTTTGACGAAATCGCCCAAACGGTCAAGGCTCCGGTCAATACGGTCAAGAGTCGCATGCGCTATGCGCTGCAAAACCTGCGCGAGCGGCTGAAGGCCGCCGGCGTGGAAGGACCCGTGTCATGAACTGCCAGTG
>CAZPHK010000115.1:0-15466 GCA_964586015.1 uncultured Acidobacteriota bacterium
TGCGGAAGGTCAAAAAGCCTATCTGGTCATGGAGCTTCTTCACGGTTCGACTCTCAGGCAGGAACTCCAAAATAGTCATCGCTTGCCCGCACAGCGTGCATCCGAAATTCTATCCGGAGTCTGCGCGGCCGTGGATGCCGCTCATCGACAACGACTCCTGCACCGGGACCTCAAACCTGAAAATATATTTGTATCGAGTTCTGAGGGTACGGAGACCATTAAGATCCTGGACTTTGGGGTTGCCAAGTCTCTTATCCAGTCTTCCGAAGATCGGGACGCAAACCAGACCGAACCCGGCAGGCTTGTCGGCACCCTGAAATACATGTCTCCTGAAGAGCTGCATGGGGGAAAGCCGGATTTAGGCTGGGACCTTTGGGCGTTGGCTGTTATAGCTTATGAAATGCTGGCCGGAACGCATCCCTTCGACGGAGCCACATCCGCAGAAGTTCGGAATGCTATCCTGGACGGGTGTATGACGGCGCTGTCGGAACATCTTCCGGAAGCGCCTGCAGGTTGGCAGTATTTCTTTGAAAGGACGCTTTCCTTCGATCCCGCCCTGCGTCCCAAATCCGCTTATCAGCTCCTGTCGGATTTCAAAGCAAGTATCGTGTGAGTATCGGTAACTTCCGGTTTCCCCTTACTGCTACAGCTATAGGAATAGCGCTTTTAAAAAGTCAGTACTTTCCAGCCGTCTTTCAGATAGTCGGTCAAAGGCAACCCCATTCCGCGTACCGATATGCCGAGAGCCTTGAGTTCATCTACAATACCATAGTTCATGGCGCAGGCGATGCAGGCTTCCACGACTATGCCGTCCTGCTGCATGGCTTTGATTTTAGCCTGCAGGCTTTTATCGCCCGCCAGAAGGCGCTGGGAAGGCCCCCAGACAATAAGCGTCACTTCGTCGAACCACCCGACTTTCTTTGCGTTGTGCGCATACATGAAAGCGACATTGTGAGCCACATCCGGATCTCCGCTTGTCCAGAGAACGGCCAGTTTGCCGGAAGCCGTCTTTTGTTCCTGGGGGAATGCGGATTGAACGAATGCGCCGAGGAATACAATCATTGCGAGAAGCGACACATAGATTTTCTTTTTGGATTTCATAAACTTCTCCTGTTCCCTGAAGTGCTGTTATCTTAAGATTAAATCATAAAGATGATTGGGGCCAGATCATAGCGGCAGTGTTTGTCAAATCAGGATGCAATCTTTTGCTGATAACAATTGGCCGGCGGTTCTATTAAAATACCCTGTATTCATTCATAATATTGAGGCCGGGGAATATAAAGAAAATACCGAGTGGGCAATCGGGATTCATTGCCGGATGCCGGCGGCAACGGAGGAATTAATTGAAGATGCCAACCGTCGACCTTCCACCCAGTACGGGGCTCGCGGGCCTGGACAAAATTCTCAAGGGCCTGCGCCTTGGCGACAATATAGTGCTTCAGGTGGATTCCATCAGCGACTATGCCCCCTTCGTGATTCCCTATTGCAGGCAGGCTTTGAGAGAGGGCAGAAAGATCATCTACTTTCGTTTTGCCCATCACGAGCAGCTGCTGGAAGACGACTGCGGCGCGGAGATAATCCGGCTCGATCCCCAGGTGGGATTTGAGTCGTTCGCCGCGGAGATTCACAGAAAAATCGGAGGGGCGGGCCGGGGAGCCTACTATGTATTCGATTGCCTGTCCGACCTCGCGGCGGACTGGTACAGCGACCTGATGCTGGGCAATTTCTTCATGGTTACCTGCCCGTATCTCTACGAACTGGACACCATCACTTATTTCGCACTGCTGCGGCACCGCCACTGGTCCGAGACCGTCGCATCAATCCGGGACACCACCCAGCTCCTGATCGACGTTCACCGCCACCGGGGGAACCTTTACGTCCATCCGTTGAAGGTCTGGAAGCGGGATTCTCCGACGATGTACTTCCCGCATGTATGGGCGGAGGACGAGTTCCGAACGGTTACCGAAAGCGCCACGATCGCGGACCTTTTCGCCTCGACTTCGCAGCCCGAAGTGGGATCCGCCGCGCGGGACATCGACATGTGGAACAGGGTGTTCTTTCAGGCGCAGGATGCGCTGGCCCGGCAGGCGCGGGGAGAAGCGCTGTTCCTGGAAACGGACGAGCTGTTCGAGCGTCTGCTTAGAATGATGGTCACGCGCGACGCGCGTCTTCTGAAGCTTGCCAAGAGATATCTGAAGTTGTCGGATCTTCTCGGGATACGAAAGAGAATGCTCGGGACGGGGCTGATCGGCGGCAAATCGGTGGGAATGATACTGGCCCGCGCCATACTCAACGATCGCGACGACAAATGGAAAAGCCTGCTGGAAACGCACGATTCCTTCTACATAGGCTGCGACGTTTTCTATACCTACCTGGTGCGCAACAACTGCTGGCGACAGCGCCAGCAGCAGCGGGATCCGGAAAAATACCTGGAAAACGCCGCGGAGGTTCGCGAGCGCGTTCTCGCCGGCTCCTTTCCCGGCTTTATCCGGAGGCAGTTTGTCGAGATGCTCGAGTACTTCGGGCAGGCGCCTATTGTAGTGCGCTCCAGCAGCCTTCTGGAGGACGCATTCGGCAACGCCTTCGCAGGAAAATACGAAAGCGTATTCTGCGTCAACCAGGGGACGCCGGAAGAGCGCCTGGAAGCGTTCGAAAACGCCGTTCGGAGAGTGTTCGCCAGCACCATGGGAGAAGAGGCGCTGCATTACCGGGCCAGACGCGGGCTTCTGCAGCAGGACGAACAGATGGCGCTGCTGGTCCAGCGTGTGTCGGGCGCGATGTACGACGAACTTTTCTTCCCACAGGCAGCCGGCGTCGGTTTGTCCTTCAATCCCTACGTCTGGAGCGAACAGATCGATCCTTCCGCAGGGCTGCTGCGGCTTGTTTTCGGGCTCGGGACCCGCGCCGTTGAATCCTATGAAGACGACTACACCAGGATTGTAGCGCTCAATGCTCCATTGCACCGGCCGGAAACCACCCTGCACGAACAGCGGGAATATTCCCAGAAGCATGTCGATGTTCTGAATCTGAAGTCGAACCGGCTCGACTCCCGGTGGTTCGAGGAAGTGGTGGATGAAAGGCCCCGTTTCCCTCTGGAAATTTTCGCGAGCCGCGACCAGAAACTGATACAGAGGGCAAGGGAGATGGGGCAATCACGTACATTCCCCTGGCTGCTTACATTTGAGAATCTTCTGACCCAGACATCCTTTACAAATGAGATGCGGGATCTGCTTCAGACCCTGAGCGGGGCCTACGAGCACCCTGTGGATGTGGAATTCACCCTGAATTTTCTTGATGACAGCGCCTACAGGATAAACCTGGTTCAATGCCGCCCCTTCAAAGTCAAGGGAGGCGGCAGCGTTGTCGATCCGCCCGAAACCATCGGGGAGGACAGTCTTGTGCTCCGGACGCCCGGGCCCGTAATCGGCCCTGTATGCCAATACGCCGTAGACAGGCTGATCTATGTAGTGCCTTCCGTATACGCCCGTATGCCGGAAAGGGACCGCTACTCCGTTGCCAGGCTGGTCGGTCGTCTCGCGCATCTCGATGAAGGCGAATGCAATTTAATGATTATCGGCCCGGGGCGCTGGGGAACCGCGATGCCGTCCCTGGGAGTTCCGGTATCGTTCGCCGAGATCAGCCCGGCGGCCGTCGTATGTGAAATCGCCGAGATGCACGCCGACCTGATACCCGACGTCTCCCTGGGGACTCACTTCTTCAACGAAATTGTCGAGAACGATACGCTTTACCTCGCCGTTTTCCCGGACAATGAGGGTGTGACCTACAACCGGAAGCTTCTCGATGACGCTCCCAACCGCCTGAAAGAAATCCTTCCGGATTATGGCCACTGGCAGGAGGCGGTCCGGGTGATTGAACCGGGCACAATCAGAAAGGGATTGAAACTCTGCATTAATGCGAATGCCCAGAAACAGAAAGCGGTCTGTTACCTGACAACTGAAGATTGACCGGTTTAACCCGCAAAGACAGGCATCAATTGCTTCTCCCGATAATGCATAATTCGTCCTCGCATTCTTTATACACGGGCATGCGGAGGGGCTTCTCGTCAAGCCTGATCCCGTCTTCCGGTATCCACCTGTCCACGGATGCGGTCTTGTAATAAACATAATCGGTCGTATGGAAGATGGGATTGGTTTCGCCTCCCACGACCAGGAAATTAATGCCGTCCGCTCTGAGAAACGGAGATCCTGAATTTTTCGCCAGCCATTCACTCAGACTCCCCGGATCGTTAAAGCCTTCGTCCTTCAGCGCCTTCGCTGCCAGCGGATCCATCACGAAGGTGTAGGTGCCCATTGAATTCATCGATCGGGCGCTCTGCAGCAATCCTTCCCTGGTGCCCAGCCCCAGCGTCAGGACGTTCCATCCGCGAAAAATGCTGACCGTACTCTCCGATTCCCTGAATCCCCTGCGCACATGAAACGGCTTCCAGGGGCTCTTTTCCTCGTTTTCGGCACAGCACTGGTTGGTGAAACTGTAGCCGTTGCCGATGGTCGCCATGAAGGTATCGCCCGCACGGGCGTTGCCGAAGTTTATGCTCATAAGGGTCCAGGCCCTGCCGATGACGGAATTGGCATAGTTGAACGGCCCCATGGCTCCGACGCCGCTGTTCATGCCGATTGTCTCTGCTGCCGGACCGTTTACGACCACCATGCTCCCGTAGGAACCTGTTGAACTGGGTATGGCAGGGTGCTGAGTGGATGCTATCGCCAGGATGACCGGCAGGTGCTCGGGCCTTGCTCCGGCCATGACGGCGTTTACGGCCACTTTTTCCACGGTGTACTCATTCAATTCTTCATGCGTAGTGACGGACATTCGGCCGACAACTTCCCGGGGATCGTGATCGGTTCCCGCGAGCATTTCGGCGACCCTTTCCTCTGTCGGCAGCACAATGGGCAAACCGTCGGTCCAGCCGTTCTGCAGGAACAACCGGTGAAGGTTCGCCTCGGAATCCGGCTCCAGCAGGCGGGGCCTTTTGGGCCTTTCGGGTATTTCGGGATTCTGCTCGGCCTCGGTTAAAGGTTTCGTCAGGGCGTCGATGAGTTCCGTCATCAGCTTCACTCCGGTGACGGGATCGTTCCCCTGGATATATTCATGCAGGGTTTCCCTGGGAACCCATGCGACCGGATAGGGGGGGAATGTCCAGCGCAGGTTCATTCCGTGGGAACGGCCGTCCCGCAGGACATATTCTGCAAACCGCGCTGTAACGATGGGAGCTGTGGGGACTCCATATTCGCCTTCCATGATGCGGGAGAACTCGGCGATACTCGCCGAACAGCCGTCTCACCCGCCGACGCCGAAAACGACGCCATCCGCTTTTTCCTTCAGCTCGGGCCAAAGTTCAGGACTGTCTACGAACGCATTGCCGCTCTTGATATGCACCACTGTTTTGACGGAAGGCATATTTTCACGGAACCATTTCTGCACTTCTTCAAGAAACTCTTTGCCGCCTGCGAAACCGGTATCCACCAGGTAGATCGTCTTGTTGTCCAGGCTGTCCAGCCTGGGAGCCATTCTAAGGGGGACCAACTCGTCACGGGACAGAGTGGGCTGCGTATCGGGATTGCGGTTGGCCAGCATACCCGCGCCGGCCGCGCCCACACGGCCGAAAATTCCCGAAGGCTGGCCTCTGGGATCGAGAACGGTCAGCTTCCCGTCGTTTTGACAACCGGCAAACGTTGCGAGAACGAACGCGACAATGAGAATGAAAGCAAAACGGCGTTTGGAAATAATAGGTAATGAACTCATAGTCTCCCCTCTTCGGTTTATGCAGTCTAATGATTTTCACCATGTATTTCATAATTTCAACGGGAATATGATTTAAAGGGAAATTACCGAATTTCGTTCATTGTTCTCCAATGCCCCGATAAGAAGACTTTTTCAGGGTATTAGACTGAAAAAATCATGAATTCCTTGACACGGGGAAATCTTCCTAGTATATACTTTAGCGATTTCGTAAGTACGAAGGTATAAAAATATGGAAATAAGCAATCAGGAAATATTTCAACTGCATGCCGAGTTTTGCAAGGTACTGTCCAATCCCAAAAGGCTGATGATCATCGCCCTTTTAAGCAAGGGCGATATGTCCGTAGGAGAGATCGCCAAAACTACGGACACCGCTCTGGCAACAATCAGCCAGCACCTGCGGGTGTTGCGGGAGCGCCATATAGTGAGCACCAGAAAGAACGGGCAGGTGGTTTATTACAGCCTGGTGGATCCGAAACTCATGGAAGCCTGTGTCATGATTCGCCGGGTTTTGCTTGAAAGCATGCATCGACGCGGCACTATTGCGCGGGAAATCGATCCTGAAGGCGTTTCGCTCGAGGGCTGAGTGCCGGGGGGGGGCGTACGGCCTGCAATCAAAATTTTTATTTTGCACCGCAACGGATATTTTATCCGCTTAAAAAGGGATCCCCGGTCCTTTTAAATCAAGAAAGGTAGAACAGCATGGATATTGATGATCTGCAGGATTTGGAGCCGGAACACATAGTGGACGCACGCGGAAGCGCGTGCCCCGGTCCTCTGTTGGAAGCCAAGAAAGGCATCGGCAACGTCGGGGTCGGAGAGGTTCTTGAAATACGATCCAGCGACAAGGGAACCCGGAACGACATTCCTATCTGGGCTAAGAAGGTAGGGCATGACTACCTCGGAGTTTTGGAAGCCGAGGAAGGGTACGATCGCATATTCGTAAAGCGCGGGAAATAAACCAATAACTCAAACACGGTTCGACCGGCGGCAGTATCCGCGTCTAAACGGGGCCCTGCTGTGCGCGGTCGAATCAAGTCGGACGCATCCGGACCGGCTTAACCCGTATTTCTGAGCCGGCGAAAAACCGGCATGAGGCCGAGGCGTAGAAAGCCAGGGGTGAAAAAATGTCCAAAGCTCCACCGAAAATTTTAATTCTGGCAACCAGTTCCTGCGGCTATACAGGCGCCGATGCTACAGGGCAGGCCCACCTCAGTTATCCGCCGAATACTTATATTATTGATGTTCCGTCTCCCTGTGTGTTTCCCGAAGGCTTCTACTACCGCTGCTATGAACGCGGCATCGGCGGCATTATTGTGATGTCCTGCGGAGTAGAGTGCCCTTTTGAGGGAGCGTACGAACGGGTGGCTGCCAAGATCGATCGGGTATCCCTGGGCCTCAAAAAACGCGGGATCAGCCAGAACCGGCTGAAACTGTGTTCCATTTGTACGGTCTGTACGAAAGCGTTTCTCAAAGAGGTCAATGAAATGAACGATCTGTTGTCAAAAGAGCAGGAGGAATCTTCATGAGCAGGATTCCTTCAGAAACCGATGCTCTGGTGATTGGAGGCGGAATTGCCGGATTGCAGGCCGCTCTGGATCTGGCCGAACAAGACTACCGTGTTACGATTGTGGAACGTCAGCCGAGTATCGGCGGGGCTATGATCGGACTGAGCAAGGTTTTTCCAACCCTTGATTGCGCGAGCTGCATTACCACGCCGAAGATGGCGGCCGCCGCGCATCATGACAACATTTCCCTCCTGACCTATACCGAAGTCGAATCACTGGATCGACAAAACGGAGGCTTCACCGCCCGGCTGACGAAAAAGCCCCGGTTCGTCAAGGAAGACCTCTGTATCGGTTGCCGGCTCTGTGAATATGCATGCACTTCAAGTATGACAGACGAATTCCAGGGTGGATACAGCGGCCTGCGTGCAATCCACATCCCGTTCAGCAACGCCATCCCCCAGGTCGCCCTGGTGGATGAGAACGCGTGCACGCTGTGCGGTCAATGCATCTCGGCTTGTCCTACAGACGCCATTGACCTCGAGCAGAAGCCGGAGACGCTGGAAATTCGGGCAAAGACCGTCATTGTCGCTACCGGTTGGAAACTCACGCCGATAGATGCAAAACCGCAGTACCGCGGCGATTCGATCGCCAATGTCATATCCCCGCTGCAGATGGAGCGGCTGCTGGCGCCTCACGGCCCCTACGGCAGAGTACTCAGGCCCGCGGACGGCAAGGTGCCCGATTCCATCGCCTATGTTCAGTGCGCCGGGTCCCGCGATGCAACCTTGGGGGTCCCCTATTGTTCGCGGGTCTGCTGCATGTACGCCATCAAGCAGGCTATGCTGTTGAGCGGGGCGGTGCCGTTGGCCGACATAACCATCTACTACATGGATATCCGCGCCTTCGGAAAGGGATTCGAAGAATTTTATCAGAACGCCAAGGCAATGGGGATCGAGTTCATAAAAGGCAAAGTCGCCCGGATCACCGAAGCTCCGGACCGTTCGGTGAAACTTCGGTTTGAGCGCATCGATGGATTCGGACAGGTTGAAGAGCGGCAGCACGATCTGGTGGTTCTGTCTCTCGGCATGCTGCCCGGCGACAACCTCAACAGGCTTATTCCAATTGGAACCGGGGAAGACGGATTCGTAATGCTTCCCCACGCCAAAGACGCTCCGTGTCATACCGGGGTGGAGGGAGTATTTGTTGCCGGGACCGCCACCGGGCCGAAAGACATTGTGGACAGCATTGTTGAAGCCGGCGCCGCGGCTACCGAGGCAGCCATGTATATGAAACAGGCAGGTATTGCCTCTCATAATTCGGAAAGCGGATTATCATGACGGATCGGGACGATACACAACCCAAACCAGAAAATAAAAAAGAGGAGCCCCGCGTGGGCGTCTATATCTGCCATTGCGGCGGCAATATCTCCGATGTCGTGGATGTTGAAAAGGTTGCGGCGGAGGCTGCCCGGCTTCCCGGGGTTGCCGTTTCCCGTACCAATACGTTCATGTGCTCCGACCCCGGGCAAAACATGATCCAGGAAGACATCCAGAAGGGCCTTGTCGACAATATTGTCGTGGCTGCCTGCACTAAAAGCCTGCACCAGACTACTTTCGCCAGCCTGATGGCGCGCAACGGCGTAAATCCCTACCTCCTGGAACAGGCCAACATCCGGGAACAGTGCAGTTGGGCGCACCACGGGCAGAAGGAAGCCACGGCCAAAGCCTCCACCCTGGTTCGCGCGGCTGTAGCCAAAGCCCGAAGTCTGGTTCCCCTCAAACCGGTGCGGGTAGAAGCTGTCAACTGTGCGCTGGTGATCGGCGGAGGTGTAGCCGGACTGCGCGCTGCCGGGGACCTGTCGAAATTGGGCATTAAAGTGGTGCTCGTCGAGCGCGAAAAAGTACTGGGAGGTTTTGTGCGGCGTCTGGATACTCTCTATCCGGATGAAGAGGCTGCCGCTGCATTGCTTGCCCGACTTGTTGAGGCGGTCCATGCCGATTCCAATATCGTCGTACACACAGACAGCGATGTGACAGGCATCGGGGGCTATATCGGAAACTTTACGGCAAGGGTTCGCAAAAACTCCGATTCTGAATCGGACGAGATAAGAATTGAGGCCGGGACGATTATTGTCGCTACCGGATTTCGCCCCTATCAGCCCGCGAAAAAGGAACTGGGATATCAAAAGCTGTCCCGGGTTGTTACCCTTGCGGACTTTAACGAACTTCTCGCCGCTTCCGCCGGCAATTCAGCAGTGATGGAATTTGAAGGAAAGCCTGTCAGAAGCGTCGGGTTTGTCCACTGTGTGGGAAGCCGTCAGATCGAGGGCGTCCATAAGCCCGGGGAAAACGGCAATATCAATAAGTATTGCTCCAGGGTATGCTGTACCGCCACCCTGCACACCGCCTGCCGACTCCGGCAGTATTACCCCGACATGGAGATACACGACTTCTACCAGGATATTCGCACTTACGGCCGCGGCCACGAGGATTATTACGAGCAGGCTTCCAAAAGCGACGTGATATTCCATCGCTACAGGGGAGAGGCGCCCCCCCAGATTGCCAAAGCTCCGTCTGCAGACGCATATCACATCCTGGTAACGGTGGAGGACGGTTTGACCGCGGGCGAAGAGATTGAAGTCGGCGTTGACCTTCTCGTCCTGGCAGTGGGAATGATGCCCGCGGATAATGCGACCATTATCGATAATCTGAAACTTGCTTCAAGTTCCGATGGTTTCCTTCAGGAAGTGCACCCTAAACTGCGCCCGGTGGAAATGGCCGTGAACGGCGTGCTGCTGGCCGGCGCCTGCCAGGCTCCGAAAGACATTACGGAAAGCTGCGCTTCGGCTTCGGCCGCGGCGGTTAAGGCAGCGGCCATTTTGCGCAAAGGGTATGTCGAGCTCGATCCTTATGTCGTGGAGGTGGACCTCTCGCGCTGCGAAGGCAGCGGTGTGTGCGTAGAGGCATGTCCGATGGATGGGGCGCTTCATATGGCGGGCGAAGGAAACGAACGGCATGTGGAAGTCAATCCGGCCATTTGCAATGGATGCGGCTGCTGCGTCGCCGTCTGTCCCGCCAGGGCCCTGCAGGTCAACGGTTGGACTCTCGACCAGTACGAAGCCATGGTCGACGCCATTGCCGGCGATCCTGTGGAGGTTTCCCCATGAGTGCGGATAGCGAACGCAAAATTCAAATCAAAGAAACTCTGAAAAAGCTTCGCGCGGAACGGGCCGAACACCTCAAGACCGTGCAGGCCAGGCTTAAGGATACGGCGACCCTGCGCAATAAAATCCGGAAAGCCCTGAAGGACGAGCCCCAAACAGTACCCTGTCTGGCCGAGTCTATCGGTGAGACAACCGACCGGACCCTGTGGATGCTTATGGAAATGCGGACCTACGGCATGGTGGCCGAGGATGAACAGGATGGGGATTATTTCAAGTACAGGCTGATCCCCGTTGAAAAGAAGGGAGCCTGAGACCATGGCAACACGAACAAATCCCCGGCTGTTGTCCAACCTGAAGGAATACGGCGCGACGGATATCAGCGCCTGTTTTAATTGCGGCAACTGTACCGCTGTTTGCCCCCTGTCGCAGGACAACGATGCCTTCCCGCGGCGAATGATTCGTTACGCGCAGCTCGGGATGAAAGAACATCTCCTGTCGAGCAAGGAACTCTGGCTCTGCCATCACTGCGGGGAGTGTTCCGAGACCTGCCCGAGGCAGGCCGGGCCTGCAGAATTCATGGCTGCCGCCCGGCGCTACGCCATCAACTCGTTTGATCCCTTCGGCCTGGCCCGTCGGTTGGATCGGTCGGTTGCGAGCATAGCCGCAGTCCTTACAATACTGGGGATTCTTTTTGCCGCTGTGCTGCTCTGGAAGTCCCGGGGAATACCTGACGGAACGGCTGCCGGTTTTTCCACAGCCGCGATGCTCGATTTTGTGCCCTTCGAGATACTGCACGACGCCGGGATCGTTCTGTTCGCCCTGTTGGGCGTCATGGCACTGATAACCGTTGTGAATATGTACTGGGCGATGGCGCATGCACCGGTTCCGGGGAACCTGGGCAAGCCTCCCGAAAAGCCCGGCATGTTTCCAGCCCGGGCTGCTGTGAAGGCGGTTTGGAGAACCGTATCCGACGTTATTATGCACATTTCCCAGCGCGATTGCGGGCAGGACCAGACAGTCCGGCGCCCATTGATCATAAGGCGCTGGTTCGTGCACCTGTGCATTATGGGAGGCTTTCTGGGGCTGGCCGCCGCGACCATTCTGGACTACCTGTTCAAGGATCCGGACCTGCACGTTATGCCCTGGCATCCGTTCCGGCTGCTGGGGATCCTTTCCGGCCTGTTCTGCACTTACGGCGTCACTGTTGCAATCCTGCCGCGCCTGCAAAAGGCGAAGCCGGGAAGCCTGATGCCCGCCCGGCAGCATTATTACTCCCATACGGCGCCATTTGACTGGCTGTTCCTGGGGCTCCTGTGGGTCATCTCCGTGACGGGATTCGTCCTTACAGCCGCCCTGTATCTACCCACCGCGGGTTCATGGCTTTATATAGTGTTTCTTATTCATGTAATTCTGGCAATGGAGCTCCTGATACTGATGCCTTTTACGAAGTTCGCCCATGCGATCTATCGAACCGTGGCAATCTGGTTTCAACATTTCCGTAAATTACGTGTTGCCGCAGATTAACTTACTATTCAAGAGGGAAAAATGTCCGAAGAAAAAGCCGAAAAAATTCTCATTATCGCGACCCACGGTCCGGATGACCTGGAACGTGCCACATTTCCTTTCGTTATGGCAAATGCCGCTCTGGTTATGGACACCGAAACCATTGTCGTGCTCCAGGGCTCCGCAGTTTTACTGGCCAAAAAAGGATCGTACGAACATGTTTACGCTGCCGGTCTTCCCCCGCTGAAAGATCTGATGAAATCGTTTCTGGAGCAGGGCGGCAAGCTGCTGGTATGCACTCCGTGCATCAAGGAAAGGCAAATAGACGAGTCGATGCTCGTGGAGAACGCGGAGCCTATTGCTGCTGCGCGTGTTATCCAGGAGTCCCTCGAAGCAAACGCGGTTTTCAATTACTGAAACAGCAACGGACTCCTTCTTTAATGCCTGCAATATGCGAGTCCTCCGGATGGGCATCAGTCCCGGCACAGCCGGGGGACTCTTTAAATCATACCTGAACGCAACATTTCCACCCTGCACACGGCCGGAACATCTTTGAAAAATGCATGGATTCATGCGGGAAAATTTTTCGGATCGTGGGATCATTAACATCGGGCGGCATACCGATCATGGTATTATTTAGACATAATGAATCCGAGATTCCGGGTGCATTTATCTCGTAATCGAAAAATGCCGCACATTTTTATTTGCATGTTTTTCCTGTTTGGGCAGTTGAGGCCGGACAATTCAAGATAAACCGGAAAGGGAATCGATTTGAAAACGGTATTTGTCGGCGGCGGGCAGGGATGCCGGGCTGTTTTGGAGATGGTGGTGCAAAACCGCCTTGCCGTTCTCAGCCCGCAGGTCCTTGGAGTAGTGGATCTGAATCACGATGCGCCGGGTATGATATTTGCACGCGAACACGGTTGGCCGACTTTCACCAGAATTGAAGAAGCGCTGAGCCAGGAAGATCTGGAACTGGTCGTTGAAGTTACCGGTATTGATGAGGTCCTTAAAGAGGTGACCCGGCTGGTTGGGAGTCGTGCCCGGATCATGGACCATCAGTTGGCCCGGGTTTTCTGGGATCTTGATGAAATGGCACAGCACCTGCGCCAGGAACTCCTTATAAAGACAGAACTTGAAGCGCAATTGCGCGAGGACCGGCGCAGCCTGCAGGAGCTGTTGGACAGCCTGCCGGATTCGGTAATGGTGCTCGATGAAATCGGCCGTGTTGAACGGGTCAACCAGAGATTTGAAGAAATCACCGGTCTTAAAAGCGACAGCGTGATGGGCCGGAAATGCACCGACCTGTGCCAGGCGACCGGCACCTGCCAGACCGAGGGGGAGATCTGTCCCAGCGCCCGGGTTTACGAGACCGGCAGACCGATTACGGTTGTCCAGCGAAAAAGCTGCATCATCGGCATCGATAAGGAGAGAGAGTGCTATTACCAGACGATCGCCAATCCCATACGTTCTAAAAACGGAAAACTCAACGTAGTCATTACCTCCAGGGAGGTAACCGAACAGATACGGCTGGCGCGCGAGACCGAGGAGTTAGCCCGCCGGGCGGATCAGATCCTCAATACGGTTCATGGAATTATCACCATTACAGATTTGAACGGCAATCTGATCTTCATGAATCCCAGCGCGGAAGCCTTTTTTGGGATTTCCGCCAAAGAGGCGGCGGGCGAAACCATCGGCAGCCTTCTTCCCGAGGATGGCGCTAAGATCGTCCTGCAGAACGATCAGACGATCGTTCGGGAAGGCGGACATCTGAGCCATGAAGAAGTCCTGGTGATCAACGGCAAGGAACAGATCCTGATCACCGAGCGTATTCTGCTTTACGACTATAAAAACGATCCGATCGCCATCTGCCGTGTTGCCCGAAACGTTACGGAACCAAGGCGGCTGCAAAGGGAGCTTCTGGAATCTGAGAAGCATGCGGCCGTGGGCAAACTCGCCGCGGGTGTGGCCCATGAGTTGAACAATCCCCTTACCGGCATTCTTTCCTTTTCCGAGGATCTGCTTGAAGATCTGCCCGAAACGTCGGAAGCCCGGGAAGACATCAAGGTGATCATGCATGAATCGCTCCGATGCCGCCAGATCGTGCGGGACCTGCTGGATTTTTCAAGGCAGGGAAAGACCAACCGCAAAACCATACCGATCGATTCCGTGATCCGCCGGTCAATCAAATTCGTGGAAAAACAGGCGGCGTTTCACAACATACAATTTGAAGTCCAACTCGGTGATCCGTCCCTGCTCATTTACGCCGATCAAAACCAACTGCAACAGGTCCTCCTTAATCTCATCATCAATGCCCGCGACGCCATGGACGGCAAAGGCACGATCACGGTTTCCGTGAAACAGTGGCGCGATAAAGGCGGAATTCACATTGCGGTGATCGATCACGGTTGCGGCATCGAGGCGGAAAACCTGAAACACATTTTCGAACCGTTTTTCTCCACCAAAGGGGACCGGGGAAACGGGCTGGGGCTGGCTGCGGTTCGGGGCATAATTCAGGAACACGGCGGGACCGTGACCGTCGACAGCCAGCCGGGATCCGGTTCCACATTCAGCATTTACCTTCCGCCCGCCAACAGAGCCCAAAAAACCGGGGAAGGCCGCATCCATTCAACTTCACCTGCCTATCACAACTGGAGCGAAAATTGAGTAGAGAGGAGTCTATGTCTTCTATCGGGAAAAAAGCGCGGATTCTGGTCATCGACGATGAGGAGATTGTTCATGCCAGCCTGAAAAAGATACTCACCCGCGTCGGACATGAGATCCAGTCCGCCTTCTCAGCCAAGGACGGTCTCGACCTGCTGGACCGGGACAAATTCGATTTGATAATCGTGGACTTGATGATGCCTGAAATGAACGGCATCCAGTTTCTGGAAGCCCTGAGAGAAAGAAACCTCCCGCTGCCGGTCTTAATGGTTACCGGCTATCCTACAATCAGCACTGCGGTCCAGGCCCTGCGTTTGGGAGCCGTGGACTACATCGCCAAACCGTTCACGCGAAAGGAACTGCTCAGTCCGGTGCACCGGGCGTTGTCCCTGCCTGAAGAGGAAAGCAGCATACCGTTGACGGCTGCCGAAAATCCCGCCATCACAAAAGACCAACTGGTTCCCGGTGCTGTCTGCACGCTGCCTCGGCACGCATGGGCCAGGTTCGAGCAGGACGGCACCTTTCTCATAGGAGTGGAAAAGTCCTTTTTACGAATATGCGAGAAGGTTGTCTCCATCAATATTCCCGAGGAGATGGATCTGATTGAGCAGGGATACGTAGGTGTATACCTGAAGAATGAAGCCGGCCAGGAGCATGGCGTGGCCATGCCGCTGAGCGGGCAGGTGATAGCCATCAATCAGGACGTCCTTGGCAACCCGTCGCTGCTTGACGCCGAATCCTGGCTGATCCGTATTATTCCTTCTCACCTGGATGATGAACTGGGTCGACTGGTGGTGCGGCTCCATTCCCGGGACACTTGAACGGATCCATCCGCACCGATAGAACCTCCGCGGGAAATGCGGGCTAA
>CAZPHK010000116.1:0-15431 GCA_964586015.1 uncultured Acidobacteriota bacterium
GGTCCGACCCCAAATTAAATCGAATAAGCAGGAATTTAAGGAGAAGGGAAAAGGGCGAACACAAGGTTCGCCCCTACAGAAAATCGAACCCCAAATTAAATCGATTCCACTTTTACGGCGCAGATCTTGTATTCGGGTATCTTGGCCACCGGGTCCAGAGCGGCAATGGTCAAAACATTCGCGTTCTGGTCGCCCGGGAAATGGAAGTTGGCGAATACCATGCCGGGAGGCACCCGATCCGTCACCCAGGCGGTCGCTTCAATCCTGCCGCGACGCGATGTTATGCGCACGCGCTTGTTGCCGTTCAGCCCTATCTTTACCGCATCATCCGGATTTACCTCTACAAGCGATTGGCCGTAGACTTCAAGCAGACCGCGGGCCCTGCGGGTCATCTCTCCGCCGTGCCAGTGATAGAGTACGCGACCGGTGCTCAATAAGAAGGGATAATCGTCGTCCGGCATTTCAGCCGGCGGAACATGCTCCACAGGCATGAATTTACCCTTTCCCCGGGCAAACTGCCCCACATGCAGAATCGGGGTTCCCGGATGGGCTTTATCTTTTACCGGCCACTGCAGCCGCTCACCGCGCTCCAGTCTCTCGTGACTGACTCCGGCATAGCTCGGAGTCAGATCCGCGATCTCAGCCATGATTTGGGCCGTGTCCGCATAATCCCAACCGGAATGTTTTCCGGCGCTTATCGATCTCTTGCCTTCCGCGAGTACGCGCTTTGCCAGATCGGCCGTTATACTCCAATCCTCACGCGCCTCGCCGGGAGGATCGACCGCTTTGCGCACCATCTGGATGCGGCGCTCGGTGTTTGTATTCGTGCCTGTTTTTTCCGCGAAACAGGCTCCGGGAAGCAAAACATCGGCATACGGCGCTGTTTCGGAGGGAAAGATTTCCTGAAGGAGAATGAATTCACACGCCTTCATGCACTCGCCGATATGGTTGCTGTCGGGATCGGACATTACCGGATCCTCGCCCAGGACATACAGCGCTTTTGTCTCGCCTTCCAGGCATCCGGGCATCATTTCCGTAACGGTTTTCCCTATGGCCCCGGGCATGGCGGCACCCCAGGCATTCTCGAACTTTTTCCGGGCGTCTTCGTTTGTCACCTGCTGGTACCCCGGATAGACGTTGGGCAATCCTCCCAGGTCGCATGCGCCCTGAACGTTGTTCTGCCCGCGCAACGGGTTCACCCCGCCGCCCGCAACGCCCATATTCCCCAGAAGCATCTGAAGGTTGGCAAGATCCATCACGTTGCGCACGCCTACGATATGCTGCGTAATTCCCATAGCCCACATGACGGCCGTCGGTTTGCTTTTTGCCAGCATCTCGGCCGTTTCGTACAACAGCTCTTCAGGCACTCCGGTTTCTTCCGCGACCCTGTCCGGAGGATACTGTTTCAAAAGAGTTTTGAGCTCTTCAAAACCTTCGGTCCGTTCGGCGATAAACTCCCTATTCTCCCAGCCTTTTTCCAGAATGATACGCATCAGGCCGTTTATCAGAAGAACGTCGGTACCGGGCTTATGCCTCAAATGCAGATCGGCGAACTCCGTAATGTCGATATTGCGCGGGTCGGCGACCACAAGCTTTGCGCCTCTTTGGGAAACGGCGCGGCGAAGCATCGTACCGAAGACGGGATGCTGTTCCGTAGTATTCGATCCTATAATGAAAAAAGCCGCGGCATCCTTCGCTATGTCATCCATGGAATTCGTCATGGCGCCGGAGCCGAAGCAGGTGGCCAGACCGGCCACGGTGCTGCTATGTCAGAGACGTGCACAGTGGTCGATATTGTTTGTACCGATGACCTGGCGGGCAAACTTGTTCATCAAATAGTTTTCTTCGTTCAGGCATTTGGCCGAAGTCAGCACACCGATGCTGTCGGGGCCGTGCGTATCCCGGATCTCACGCAGCCGGCGCGCCGAAATATCCAGAGCGACATCCCAGTCGACTTCAACCATTTCATCCCAATCATCCCCTTTGCCCTTTTCCCCGCTTTCCAGGAGATACCGGCGCACCTGCGGCCGTTTCAGGCGGTCGGCATGGTGGACGAAATCATATCCGAAACGACCCTTAACGCACAGGGCCATACCGTTGACAGGGGCTTCCGGCGTGCTGGTCGCCCTGACGATTTTCCCTTCGCTTATGTTTAAGTCCATGTTGCAGCCGACGCCGCAGTAAGGGCAGGTCGTACGCACTTTGCGGACCTTGTTGACGCGTGCTTTTTTCAGGCTCATCCTGTCGTAAAGCGCACCGACCGGACAGTAGGCGATACACTGGCCGCACGATTCACAGCGCGCTTCCAGCATCGACTGGTCGGCTCCGGCCACCAGTTTCGACTGAAAACCGCGGGAAGCGAACGACCAGACATTGCGAACCTGAATCTCCGCACAGGCGCGTATGCAACGGCCGCAGAGAATGCACTTGTTCCGGTCTATGGCGACGAATGGATTGGAATCGGGATCCGAATCATATTCATGGCGCTTTCCCCCGGATTCGGGGAAAGGCACGTCATACTCGTAGGCCAGATCCTGCAGTTCACAATCCCCGTTAACCTCGCATTTCATGCAATCGTTCGGATGGTCCGAAAGGAGCATTTCCAGTACAAACCGGCGTGTCGCCCTGGCGTCCTCGCTCTCCGTATTCACCACCATGCCTTCAAAAACGGGAGTCGTACAGGCCGTCTGCAGCGAGCGAGCCTTCTCCACCGAAACCACGCAGAGGCGGCAGGCGCCTATGTTGGACAGGTCGCGATGGTGGCACAGGGTCGGGATGGAAATTCCCGCTCCTCGCGCCGCCTCAAGAATCGTACTCCCTTCCGGGGCAACCACTTTCTGATTGTTGATGGTAAGCGTCACTTCCATCTTTTTTCTCCGTCTTCTTTCAGTTCTCTGTCTTCATGACCGTCTTGCCGGTTCCATACACACCAACCAAAGGAAACTTAGGGCAGCGGCTCCCCGATGCGTTCCAGCCATTCCATGTCGCAGCGCAGGCAGCGTTTGCACTCTTCCCGGATGGTTTTTTCGTCCAGAATTTCTTCGACTTCGCTGAAATCCTGCCGCTTGATCCGTTCTTCCGGAGTCAGCATCCTGATCCTGGGACGGGAGGCATCGGCATAATCGTCGATATTAAACAGCTGGGGAATATCATGCCGTTCCGGGCGGTAATAGACGCCGCCGAGTTCCCCGGTTTTCAGCCAGCTGTCGACCGTTATGGCGACTTCATTTCCATGAGCCACGGACTGTACGACCGTCGCCGGGCCGCTGACGGCATCGCCGGCGGCAAAAACACCCGGGATATCAATATTGAAGGCTTCGCCCACCTGGAAGGATCCCTTGCGGCTCATCCCGACGCTTTCATCTTCCAACCAGGTGATCTGGCCGATTGCAGGAACCAGAATATCGCACGGCATGTCGTACTCCGATCCCGGGATCGGTACCGGCCGGCGCCGTCCGGATGAATCGAAATCGCCCAGCTCCTGCCGCTGCAGGCGGACGCCTGTAACCGATTCGTTTCCCATAACCATGACCGGATTCGAAAGAAGATGGATCCGAACCCCTTCCTGCTCCGTTGCAATGAATTCTTCATCCTGGGCAGGCACCTGCTCCCGGGAGCGGCGATAGACGATGCTCACTTCCTTCGCACCCAGACGCAGCGCGGAACGCGCGGCATCCATGGCCGTATCTCCTGCGCCGACAACAATTACACGCTTTCCAGACAGGTCCGGGATCCGTCCTTCGGCAATATCCCGCAGCATCTGGACACCGTGATAGACGCCTTTTTTGTCCTCTCCCGGGATGCCGAGCGAACGGCTCTGGTGGGCTCCGAGTGCCAGAATGATGGCCTTATACCCATCCTCCTGCAGGCTTTTGATAGTAAAGTCGGTACCCAGTTCCAGACCGCAGCGAATTTCAACTCCGGCCCGCCGGATATGATCGATTTCGGCAAAAAGTACTTCCCGCGGCAAACGATAGGCGGGAATACCGTAGGTCATCATGCCGCCCGGCCGGGACATGCGTTCGAAAACCGTCGCATCGTAACCGTTCTGAGCCAGGCGGAGAGCGGCCGTAAGCCCGCAGGGACCGGATCCGACAACTGCAATCCGGATGTCCTTTTGGGGAGCCAGTTTAGGTGGAGTCCACGGCTCGGCGTAGGACGCATCCGCCATGAAGCGCTTCACCTGGCGAATAGCTATGGATTCGTCAATCTGGCCGCGGCGGCAGCGCCGTTCACAGAATGCCGGGCACACGCGCCCGCAGATCGAAGGAAAAGGATTGGATTTGCGATGAATCGCCAATCCCTCGGCAAAGCGGCCCTGGGCGACCAAGGCAAGGTATGCGGGAACATCGACTCCGGCGGGACATGCACTGACACAGGGCGCACGCACCAGCTTTTCGCAGCTTGCCGAGGGGCAGCGGCCTTCATGGATATGCGCCCAGAATTCATCTTCGAAGTGGCGCAGAGCCGACAGCACGGGCGCCGGAGCCAGCTGCCCCAGGCCGCAAAGCGATCCCTGCTGCATTCCCCTGGCCAATTTACGGATTTCGTCCAGGTCTTCAGGCTTGCCGTCTCCCGAAGTGATTCTTTCGAGAACTTCCAGCATACGGGTGCTGCCGATCCGGCATGGAGGGCACTTGCCGCACGATTCCTCGGTAACGAAGTGCATGAAGTACTTGGAGAATTCCACCATACAGGTGGTTTCATCGGCCACAATCATGCCGCCCGAACCCATCACCGCGCCGGCGGCATGCAGGGAATCGAAGTCGACCGGGACGTCCAGATACTTTTCCGGCAGGCAGCCGCCCAGCGGTCCGCCGGTCTGAACGGCCTTGAATTTCCTTCCATCCGGGATCCCTCCGCCCACGTCGTAAATGATGTCGCGCAGGGTGATTCCCATGGGCACTTCAATCAGGCCGGTGCGATTGACCATGCCGCTCAGGGCAAAAACCGCGGTTCCGGGGCTGCTTTCCGTCCCGAGGCCCTTGAACCAGCCGGCGCCCATCCGGATAATCCGGGGCGTGTAGGCATAAGTCTTGACGTTATTTACATTGCTGGGCTGTCCCCACAAGCCGGAAACAGCCGGGTAGGGCGGTCTGGGCCACGGTTGTCCCCGTTCCCCCATGATGGAGTTCATCAGGGCCGTTTCTTCTCCGCAAACAAAAGCGCCGGCGCCTTCCTTGATCTCGATATTAAAGGAAAAATCCGATCCCATAATATTTTCGCCCAGCAACCCCATCTTTCGGGCTTCCTCAAGCGCGATATTCAACCGGCGGATCGCCAGCGGATACTCGGCCCGGCAATACACGTATCCATACGAGGCTCCGATTGCATATCCGGCGATGGTCATTCCCTCAATCAAAGAATGCGGGTCTCCTTCCAGGACGGAACGGTCCATAAACGCTCCGGGATCCCCTTCGTCGGCATTGCACACGACATATTTGGGCCAGCGCTCTGTTTTCCGCGCCAGGCTCCACTTGATGCCGGCATTAAAACCTCCGCCGCCGCGCCCTCTTAAACCGGATTTTTTAACTTCTTCTATAACCTGCTCCGGGGACATTTCACCAATCACTGTCCCCAAAGCCTTATACCCGTCCATCGCCAGGTAATCGTCGATCGATTCGGGATCGATCAGCCCGCAATTGGACAGTACAATTCGCAGCTGCTTGCGGTGAAAAGCAATTTTTTCCCGGCTTTCGGTATCCAGAAAAGAGTGTGCATAAAGGGAGCGGCCGTCCCTGCGGGTTATAATATCGTCCACCTGGCCGATAACGACGCTTTCCTGAACCGGAGTGCCTTCCAGGTAGGCAGCCAGGATTTCGGGGACCCGGTCCGCCGTAACTTTGCCGTAATTCAGGCGGGGACGGCCGGGCATCTGCAACTCTACCATCGGTTCATAGGAGCACATGCCGACGCATCCGACCCTGCTGATTTTCGCCCGCAAATCCCTCTGCTTGAGCTCCGCTTCAATCGCTTTCAGGGTTTCCGCCGCACCCGCAGCCAGTCCGCACGTCCCCATACCGATCGTGACGTAGAATTCGCCCTGTGTTTTCTTCCGCCACCGCTCCCTGGCCTGCTCGATTTTCTGATTAATGTCGACCCTGTCTGTTGTGGATGCCATGAGGCTCCTCCTGACCGCACCGATCCGCCTGCTTTTACGAAGCGACCGGCTAAATCGCGGCCGTTATTGTTCCATCGCCGGATTGACGGTCCGGTTCTTTATTTGTGCCAAAAGCTTCTCCCTGCGCACCTGCCCCATTACGTCCGTATCCAGAACCGCGACCGGAGCGAGGGCACAGGAGCCTATACAATAAACAACCTCCAGCGTCAGTTCGTAATCTTCCGTTGTCTGGCCGGGTTCGATACCATGCTGTTCTCGAATCGCGTTGAGCAGGGCCGGCGTGCCCTTAACGTGACAGGCGGTCCCATCACATACTTTGAGCACGTGCCGTCCCCGCCGCTCCAGGTAAAACTGGGAATAGAAGGTTGCGACGCCGTAAATCTTGCTCATGGGAAGGCGGAGCCGTTTTGAGATTACTTCCAGTACGGGACGCGGCAGATATCCGTACAATGCCTGTGCCTGCTGCAGAACCGGGATTAAAGTGCCTTTACGGCCGCTGTATTTTTCTAGAATCGGCTCAATCAACGCAATGTCCACTGCTTCGTCGATTTTCCCGCACATACGCATCTCCATTAATTTTTGAGGGTAAGAACTACGAGGAAAGAGCCCCGTGCAGGCTGCCTCTCTGGAACTCGCCCGCCCATCTCCTGTCGTTCGGGCAGGTGGTGGACCATTAAATTACAGCATACAAGGTATGTATCGTCAACTTTTTGGATGCAGAAACTGAGATTCAGCCGATAGCGAGCGCCCGCCGTTTCCCTTATATTTCAAAGATTATTGCCCGGCGTCTTTAATGCGCATTCCTCATGCCGGCTGCAAATTCACAGCACATACTTTATATTCGGGGATCTTTGCCGTTGGATCCAACGCCCGGATCGTCAGGTTGTTGACATTCTGCTGGCCGGGAAAGTGAAAATTGCCGAAGATCAGACCGGGGCATACACGGTCCGTGACCAGGGCCTCGGCCAGCATTTCGCCGCGCCGGGATTTTACGCGTATCATGGCCCTGCCGTTCAGCCCGATCTTCGCCGCATCCTCCGGGCTGATTTCCACCATCGTTTTCGGATAGAGTTCCAGAAGCGCATGCGACCGGCGGGTCATCTCGGCGCCGTGCCAATGGTACAAAACGCGGCCCGTAGTCAATATCAGGGGATACTCGTTATCCGGCATTTCCTCCGGGGCGAGATGTTCGGTAACGTGAAATCTTCCTTTGCCGCGCGTGAATTCTCCAACGTGAAGAATGGGTGTGCCGGGGTGGTCCATGGAAGGCACCGGCCAATGCAACGGATCGCCCTTTTGCAGACGCTCATGGCTGACGCCGCCGTAAATGGGCGCCAATGCGGCTATTTCTTCCATAATCCGGGCCGGGCTTTCGTATTGCCATGCCGCATGGTCTCCGACAGTCACCCGTTTTTCGCGATCGAGGATTCGGCGGGCAAGATCGGCAATGATGATCCGGTCGGGCCGGGCTTCTCCCACGGGATCAATCGCCCGGCGCACAAGTTGTACGCGGCGGTCGGTATTCGTAAAGGTTCCCTCTTTTTCAGCCCAACTGACACCCGGCAACAGTACGTCGGCACTGGATGCCGTCTCGGTCGGAAATATTTCCTGCAAAACCATAAACTCACAATCGGCCATGCAGCGCTGCGCATGCCCTGCGTCGGGATCGGTCATGGCCGGGTTCTCACCTAAAATATACAGACCGCTTATCCTGCCGTTTCCGGATTCTTCAATCATTTCCGTAACGGTCAGTCCGGAGGCGTCGCCCGGATTGAAGCTGGACGCCTGACCGGGAATCCAGCCGGCCGGCTCGAGTTGCCATGCGGCCGCGAATTTGTCCCGCGCTTCAACATCGCCCACCAATTGATACCCGGGAAAGAAATTGGGCAGCGCACCCATGTCGCAGGCTCCCTGGACGTTGTTCTGTCCCCGAAGCGGATTCACTCCTCCGCCCGGAACCCCCATATTTCCCAGGAGCATCTGGAGATTGCCCAAAGCCAATACGTTGAGCACGCCGGTTGTATGCTGCGTAATGCCCATGGACCAGATAACGGCCGTGGGTCGACGGCGGGCCAGGATTTCCGCCGCCTGGTGCAGCTGTTCCGCCGGCACGCCGGTTGTCTTTGCAACGTTATCCGGCGTATACGCAAGAACAGACGTGCGAAACGATTCGAATTCTTCGCATCGACGATCGATGAACGCCTGGTCCTGCCGGCCGTTTTCAAGAATGATCTGCATGATGCCGTTGATCAGGGCCACATCGGTGCCGGGACGCTGTTTCATATGGAGCGTCGCGAATTCGGTGATGTCTATCTGCCGGGGATCCGCAACTATCAGAGGAATGCCGCGGCGCAGAACCGCCTGGCGGAGTTTCGCACCAAATACCGGATGCTGCTCGGTTGTGTTGGAGCCGATGATAAACAGGGACCGGGCATCACGCGCGACGTCTTCCATGGTGTTGCTCATGGCGCCCGAACCGAAGCAAAGAGCCAGACCGGCGACCGTTGAGGAATGACACAGCCGCGCGCAGTGATCTACATTGTGAGTGCCGATTACCTGCCGGGCAAACTTCTGCATCAGGTAGTTCTCTTCGTTGGTGCACTTGGCCGATGCCAGCACGGCGATGGAATCGGATCCCGATCGGGCTTTGATCTCGACGAATTTATCCGCGACTATATTGAGAGCCGTTTCCCAATCGACAGGCACCCAGTCACCCCGTCCCTGTTCCGGACGCGCCCGGCCTTCAAGCAGGTAGCGCCGAACCCGGGGCTGCTTCAACCGATCCGCATGATGCACAAAATCATAGCCGTAGCGACCTTTGACGCAGGCCTGCAATCCGTTGACCGGAGAATCCCGATGCGTCGTGACCCGGACGATGCGGCCTTCCCGGACGTTCAAATCCAGCTGGCAGCCAACGCCGCAATAACTGCATGTGGTCGTCACCACCCGATCCGCCTTCCCCAGTCCCACGGACATCCTGTCGTCCAAAGCCCCGGTGGGACAGCAGGCGACGCAAGTCCCGCAGGATTCACAACGGGCTTCCAGCAGGCCGGTATCGGCGCCGGCCATGATCCTCGCACGATGCCCCCGTTCGCCGACTCCCCAAACAAATCGCCCCTGGATCTCCGCGCACGCCCGGACACATCGCGTGCACATGACGCACTTGTTCCGGTCCACCCATACGACGGGATTGGGATCCGCATTGATAGGATATCGCAAAAGTGCGGAAGCGCCTGCCCTGCGGCGGACGTCATAGCGCTGGAGCAGCCGCTCGAATTCGGTCGCCTCGCGATCGCCTGCCGCATACCCTGCATCGGCATAGTCCTCGAGCAGCAGTTCCAGAATCTCCTTCCGCATCTCCACCAAACGCGGAGTCTCGGTCTGAACCGCCAGACCGTCGTATACCCGAAGGGTACAGGCCGTAGCCGGATTGCCGTCAGGTTCGATCTCCACCAGGCAGAGCCGGCAGGAGCCGACCGGCTGCAGGTCCGGATGGCTGCACAACGAGGGGATGTCGATTCCATGGATTCGGGCCAATTCAAGAACGGTCCCGCCCTCGCCGGCTTCGAATACCCGACCGTTAATGGTTACCTGAAGTGTCATCGACAATGCCTTTACCTCAAGGAATCCCCGTTGAACGCAAAACAATCCGGAAAGTGATGCAGTGCGGATTTAATCGGCTTGCTCACAGACATTCCCAGACCGCACAAGGATGTTTTCTCCATTAGATCAGCCAGGACGGCAAGCCGCCTGCGGTCCCCGGGCAATACTTCTCCCAAAAGCACCCGATCGAGAATTTTGCGAATCTCGTGTGTGCCGATGCGGCAGGGTGTGCATTTGCCGCACGATTCCAGTTCAAAAAAGCGCACCAGCTCGCGTGCCATCCTGCACGGAGACACCGACTGGTCGCAGACAAGCACTCCGCCGCATCCCAGTGCCACGCCCCGCGAGACAGAATCGTAATCGATGGGCACATCGAGCAGCGACGCGGGAACGAGGGTCCCGGCGGCGCCGCCGACGAGCGCGAAACGAAATGAAGATCCATCCCGCATTCCCTCGCCGAAGGTATCGATGATTTGCCGAAGCGTCATGCCCAGAGGTCCTTCAAACAGGCCCCGCCGGTTAACATCGCCGAGCAGTGTGTAAAGCTTCGTGCCGGGCGTATTCGGATCGCCCAGCGAGCGGTACCAATCCGCTCCGCGGGCCAGGATCTTCGGCACAATGGCCAGCGTCTCAACGTTGCTTACAACCGTCGGTTGGCCGCGATAGCCGCGCGCCGTCGGGAACGGCGGCCGGACCCGCGGTTCCCCCCGCTTCCCCTCCAGTGATTCCAACAGCGCCGTTTCCTCGCCGCAAATGTAAGCTCCCGCTCCCTGATGAACATGAATGTGAAACGAAAATGCGGAACCGCCGATTCTCGAACCCAGCAATCCGCAGTCCTCGGCATCGTCAATCGCGCCAAGAAGACGTTCGACCTCAGTCCCGTATTCGCCGCGAATATATATGTATCCCGCTTCCGCGCCCACGGCATAGGCAACGATCGCCATCCCCTCGAGCACCAGCTGCGGACAGAGATCCAGAAGTACGCGGTCCTTAAAGCTCAACGGCTCGGATTCGTCTGCATTGCATACCACATATTTCGGCTCCTGCGGCTGCGAGGCAACAAGGCGCCACTTCCGGCCGGCCGGGAAACCCGCCCCGCCGCGGCCCCGGAGCTTCGAGGTCTCCAATTCCTGCAGGATTGTCTCCGGAGAAAGTCTCAGGGCCTTTTTCAAAGCAGGGTAGGAACCCTTTGCAAATGCGTCCTCGAGCGCATCCGCCGCAGTATCGGGATTCGGGAGCAAAGCCCGGGTCTCCCCCGATCGAGGCTGGCTGTAATCGGGGATCTCGCCGCACCAGCCGGCTTCATAACGATCCATATTTTTGAGTTGGAAGGGGCCTACCTGGCTCTCGCGCACCAGCGCTGCCGGAGCCCGATCGCACAGCCCGAGACAGCTGGTTCGTGTAATTTCCCAGCTTTCGTCCATTTGCGACTGGATCTGGGCGAGCAGTTCAATCGAGCCGCGCATCCTGCAGTAGGGACCGTCGCAGATCCGTATGGTCTTCTCCGAAGGCGCGGGTGTTGTCAGCTGCGAGTAGAATGTGGCGACTCCATGGACGCGCGATACCGGCTGACGCAGCTCGCGGGCGACCTCTTTAATAAGGTGCGGAGTCAGGCTGCCGTGCTCTGCGTGAACTTCACGCAAAACCCTGACGATTTCTGCGTTCGTTCCCCCGAGCTCCTCTATCAGCTCCATCACATTGGAATCGGGAGACGTGTAGACAAGCGTCGTCGGATGCATGGCTGCGCTTCCTATTATCCGATTTCCATAAGCGGCTGTGCGCCGGGCAACTGGGCAGGAAGAACAGGTGATTTGAGATCAATCCGCTGGTTCAGTATCTGGTTTTTAACGTGTGTTCAAATTTTACACTAATTTTTCCAATTATAATAATTATTTCACTTTGAAAACTTTGTAGAACTGGGGACAGCCCTCAGCCAGGGGACCTTTGACGCTCAGATCCCGGCCCTTCAGCCCGGGATAGTCCTTCCCGTAGCGATAGGCCCGATGCACCATATTATTAATACTGTGATCCCTGTCCCCATCTTCAATGGTGCACACAGGCTCGCCATTGCGGATAGGAACTACATAATCCCATACGATCTGTTTCCGGGAAGTCACTTCAAAAATGTGTCCATGCTGCGTAGAGGTAACGAGCACATTCCCATTCGGAAGTCTTTGCGCAGAACCCTGGCGGAAGCTGAAAAAACTCGTGGAGTCCTTGGCCGAATATTCCCAGACAATTTCGTTCGTCCCGGGATTGACCTCAAGGACCGCCGAACGGTTCCCTTCCGGCCGTTCCGATCCGTTGTCGAAAATCTGGATGTTCCCGTTTTCAAGCGGTGTCGCGTTGTGGTTGCCGAACATCTTCTGATCGCCGTTGTCGTACCAGGACGGCGCTTTTCCCTGTCCGTAGGCGCTCGGGTTGCCCCAGCGCCATTCAATCTCTCCCGTCTTGTGGTTCACGAGATAGGTTTCACTGAAATTGCGGGAATTGAGCAGAATCTGGTCGGTTTTCTCTACATAATCGACCGTGTTGAAATGGGTCCAGTCGAAATTCGGATAAAAACCGCCCATCGGTTCCGGCAGGTGATAGTTCAAATCAAACTTCAACGGGCCTTTGCCGAGATGATCCCACACATGCCATTCCCATACGGTTTCTCCCTGCGCGTTCACCTCGCGGACAAAATCCACCCAGAAACCGGTAATTCTTTTATTCATGGCGGATACGCTGGCAGGCACCGTGTTCGGATCCCGGCCGTTGGCGATTGCGTCGTCGATGGATTTGAATTCCCAGGCCAGGATCAGGGTATTGCCGTTCGGCATGCGCGTAAAACAGTGGTGCTGGATCTCGGTCGGGGTCATCAGTTTATATTCCCAGACGACATTCCCGTCCCAGTCGATTTCCTGGACAATGCCTCCGGCGCCGCCAAAGTTCACCGGTTGATTTTCCAGAACTCCTCCCCTGAGAAGATTTCCGTTCGGCAGCAGCATGGCATAAGCGCCCGGGCCGTATTCGGTGTCCCACTGATGAACAATATTTCCTTCCATGTCAATCAGATAGGTCGTTTTGCAATTGATCATCGGTGAAAAAAGCGTGTAGCCGCCGTAGGATTTTTCCGCATCGTATTTCAGTACACCCGTGGGACCGACCAGGGATTCATATGCAGGCGCCGTGACAAAAAATGCCGATACCAGCGCAACCAACGCAATTACCTTCCATAATGTGCTCTTCATCAATGCCTCTCCTTTCCTCCCGCGCGATTCCTTTTCTCTTTTGCCCAATCCTATAAAACAACGTTGCATGTTGAACGTTTACACGTTGCACGTTAAAAACAAAAAGATCGTTGAATGTTCAAACACAAAATTTATGGTAGGGCGAACCTTGTGTTCGCCCTTTCCCGTCTACCAACATTCCTGGTTGTCGACAACAGGGCGAACACAAGGTTCGCCCCTACAAAAAACGTTGCATGCTGAACGACCCGGGTTCGCCCTGTGCACAATAACAAAGGGAATACTATGCCAGAATAGCCCCAAAAGTGTCTCAAAAAAGTGACATTAGTTCCGCCTCCTGATAATATATCCGGGTTATATAATGGATCAATAAGGACCTCGGGAGAGTCTGCGCCCGGGATTGGTACCTTTAGAAAAAGGAGCCTGCAATGAAACGTGCCCCCGGGTGGATACTCGCCGCATTCATATTTTCCCTGCTTCTTCCGGCCGCATCTACGGCGCAAACCGAAGAGACCCTGTACCTCGTTGCAGCCAAGGACAGCCGGGTCAAGGCCCAGAAATGGATCGATTTTCTGAATCAATATGACCTGCCCGTGGAACACTACGTTCTGTCGGAGCTGGACCTTGTGAAAAACCACGATGTCATAGCCATCGTTGGAGGGCTGGATGAAACCGGCTTCAGGGACTTACTTAAAGGCGTGATCGGAGAAGCCGCGGTTGCTTCCCTGGAAACGGAGGGAGAAAAAAAGATGTTTCTCAAGGAAAACGTCTGGAAACCGGGCCAGAAAGTCCTGGTATTTGCAGGCAAGGATGCTGCCGCCGCCGCCGGGGTGAGGAGCGAATCGAGAGATACGTGGTTTGAATATCTCAAGGAATGGTTCGACCTGGAAGACGTACCCGGCGGCTTGAAAGCATATTAAAGGATTGAAGATTACAGATTGAAGATTGGGGCTGACTAGAGGGGATACCTGGTCGGGATTACTTGTATAGATGCTTGGGATTGGGTGGATTTAATTTCCCGACATATGCTCCCGTTACAGTGGAATCCGGAAGCATGGCGGATCCAGTAAGACCGTTTTTAATCTTAAATTTTTAATCTGCAATTTTCAATTCTGGAGAATAGTGAATGAAAAAAGCAATACTGCTTCTTCCAACGATTCTACTTATTGCCGGAACTGTTTTTTTATGGTCGTATCCTTCGGTTTTCCCCCACGGGACGACGATCTACTACCCGGAAAAGGCCTACAGCGGATACACCCTGTTTTGCGCCGATAATTTCGGGACATTCCTGATCGACATGCGCGGCAATGTCGTCCGCCACTGGAAGAATGTCGGAGCCGTGGACCACCCGGTCAAAATGCTGCCGGGCGGGCACATCATGGGCGCTACCGGAAATCCGGGAAGGATTGTCGGAGATGAAGACTCGAACGACCTTGTCATTGCCGACTGGGATGACAATATTATATGGTCCTATCCGAAAGCCGGGATGCATCACGATTTCGAACGATCCGGTAATCCGGTCGGGTATTATGCGCCGGGGCTGGAACCGGAGCTTCAGGGAGGGAAAACCCTCATCCTTTCCAACAAAATCGTAAGGAAACGCCAGATATCCTACAGACCCTTACTGGACGACATACTTTATATTATCGACGAAGAAGGAAATATCATCTGGGAGTGGCTGGCCAGCGACCATATCGACGAGATGGGGTTCTCCATCGAAGCCCGCAATACCATGTTCCGCTACCCGAACTATGTCATGTCCCGAACTCCCGGAAAAGTCGGAGGCGACTGGATCCATGTCAACACCGCCAGCTGGCTTGGGCCCAACAAGTGGTACGACCAGGGAGACGAGCGTTTTCACCCCGACAATATTATTTACGACGGCCGGCAGACAAACACGGCCGGCATCATCGACCACAAAACGGGAAATTTAGTCTGGCATCTTGGACCGGACTTCGAATCCACGGAAAAATTAAGGGACATCGGCACTCTCGTCGGACAGCACCATGCGCACATGATACCCAGAGGGCTGCCCGGTGAAGGCAACATCCTGATTTTCGACAACGGCGGATTTGCCGGGTTCGGTGCTCCCAATCCGGCCGCCCCCTTCGGCATGAACAACGTCCGGCGGGATTATTCAAGGGTCATAGAACTGGATCCCGTTGAAATGAAAATCGTCTGGGAATACAACGCCAACAAGGCCGGAAGCAGGGACCTGGCCAAATTTTACAGCGACTATGTCAGTTCGGCCCAAAGGCTTCCAAACGGAAACACCCTGATCGACGAGGGCGCCTTCGGCCGCCTGTTTGAAGTGACGCCGGAATGTGAAACAGTGTGGGAATACATCAGCCCGTATTACCAGGAGAAAGAAAACTTTAATATGGTCTACCGGGCTTACCGCGTACCTTACGACTACGTACCGCAGCTGGAACCGCCGGTTGAAGAGGCCGTCATTCCTCCGGACAATAAAATACTGC
>CAZPHK010000117.1:0-15135 GCA_964586015.1 uncultured Acidobacteriota bacterium
CGTTAGCACATTAGCACGGAAAACGAAGTTTTACGCAACCGCGTCATCGTTACAACAGATTTAATGGATGGTCGAATTAAAGAGGAGTGGTTTTCACGTTAGGACGTTAGCACGTTCCCACGTTAGCACGCTTTTTTATTTCAGCGCCCTCTCGAGCATCGAAACGCACGCGATGGACCGCCGGCCGATGGACTCGTCAAACTTCTTCAGTTCGTCCTGGGACCGCTGCAGGTCGTCGGCCAGGCTGAGCGCCGCCAGAACGGCCACCTTGAACGTATCCACCGAACCCGTCGACGCCGCCACTTCATGCATGCGCTTGTCAAGATCGGCGCATACAGCCTTGAGCCGCTCGGGATTCCCCGGCGTTCGCAACGTGTATTCCCGGTCGTAAATTGTCACTCGAACGGAAGAATATTCCGGATCTTCGCTCATACGCTTGCCCCCAACCTGCGGCTGGAAAAGGTACCGGACACCGTAATTTTGTTATTGGATCAGGCCGTTTCACGCGCTTCCAGCGAAGCGATCAGTTTCAGGGCTTTTTCGACCCGTTCTTTCAGTTCCGCGCGCTCCTTCTGAAACTGAACCAGATCCTCCTGCACTTTATTCTCGTTGCCCTGGAATTCGCCGATTTCATCCCTCAACTTCTGATTCTCGGCACGCAGGGTTTCATTTTCTCTGCGAACGGCTTTAAATTCCTCCACCAGACGAAAGATCTTGTCCTCGAGATGACTGAATCGTTCGAGACCCGATGGTTCCGATTGTAACGTTGTTTCATTCATTTGGATCTGAGCTCCGCTCCGTAAGTCTCATGCAAGGATGATACGACAGTATCAACAAAATTCTGCACCCGGTCAACAGTAAGCGTTTTTTCCCTGTCCTGGAAAGTAAGCCTGAGAGTCAGACTCACTTTGTCCGAAGGGATTTTCTTCCCCTCATATACATCCACAAGGGCGATTTTCACCAGTTCCGCGATTTTCAGATCCATTATACACGTTTGAATTTTACGGTAAGCCAGATCCCGGTCTACCACAATGGACAGGTCGCGCTCCGAGGATGGATATCTGGGGAGAGGTTCGAAATTTATCGGCGCAAAGGCGTGTTCCGCCAGGGACTCAAATTCGATCTCCGCCAGGAAGACCGGCTGTCGAAGTTTATATTTCTCTCCGAGAGCTGCGGAAAGTGGGCCCATCACTCCGACCGCTTTCTGATCGATTCGCAGGAGCGCCGCTTCGGCCGGATGCAGCCAGCGGAACGCGTCCGTGGACTCAATCGCGCAGGAACGGATCCTGAGACCGCGCAGGACTGTCTCCACCGTTCCCTTCATGTGGAAGAAATCGAACCCCGCGTCCGGATGCTTCCAGTTGTGATCCGTAAAGCCGCCCGTACCGACGATGCCGAGCATATTGCGTTCCGTCGGGATTCCGTCGGAACCGCGCCGATACACTTTGCCGATCTCAAAAAGCCGGACAAGCCTCCTGTCTATATTGAAATTCCTTTTTACCGACCGGACAAGTCCCGGCGCAAGCGCGGTCCGCATATATTTCATATCTTCCGTCAGAGGATTCCGCACGCCGATCCTTTCGTCCGAACCGGTCGGGAACTCTGCCGAATCCGACTCATCCGCGAAACTGAGATTTATGGCCTCATTGAATCCGAGACCGATCAGGATGTGCCGTATGGTATTTTCAAGCTTATATACCGGCGAGTACTGCCCCACGTTCCTGCTTGGCGGCAGCGTGGTAGGAATATTCTGGTACCCGTAAAAGCGCGCCAGTTCCTCGATTATATCGGCCTCCAGTTCCATATCCGCCCGGTATGTCGGACAGGTAACATTCCAGGAATCGCTCCCGGACGCCTCAAGTCTGAAATTCAGCCGGCCCAGCGTCGATTCAATAAAATCCTTTTCAAGCGGCGCGCCGATCAATGCGGCGGCGTTTTCCTTTTGAAGGGAGATGCAGACCGGTTCCTTTCTGTTAGGGTAGACATCCTGAATCCCGCCGGCAATGCGCCCCCCGGCCAGCTGTTCCACCAAACGGCAGACGCGCCCGATTGCCGCAACTGTGTTGTTCCAGTCAGCCCCCCTTTCAAACCGATAGCTCGATTCGGTCGACAGCCCGAGTTTCTTGGATGTCCGTCTTATGGAATCCGGTCGAAAATACGCGGATTCCAGCAGGACGCGCGTAGTGGACAGAGAGATTTCCGACTCCATGCCGCCCATTACGCCTGCGATCGCCACCGGACCTTCCCCGTCATTGATCAGCAGCATATCGGCGTCCAATTCCCTTTCGATACCGTCGAGGGTGTGCATCTTTTCTCCCTGCCGGGCTTTTGCCACGACAATTTTCCCCCGGCTCAGGATGTCGTAATCGAAAGCATGCAGGGGATGTCCCATTTCAAGGAGCACATAATTTGTAATGTCCACGATGTTGTTCAGGGGACGCATCCCCGCGGCTTCCAGGCGCCTCTTCATCCAGTCGGGAGATTCTCCGACGCGGATCCCGTCCATAACCAGGGCGGTATATCGCGGGCAGAGATCGGCGTCCCGGATCTCAATCCCGTAGGGGATGCGATCCGAATCGACGGCCAGTGTCTCCCGAGTCTCAGGATATCGCAACGGCCGCCGATAAAGAGCCGCCACTTCCCGCGCAATGCCGATATGGCTCAAACAATCGGGGCGATTCGAAGTCACTTCAACCTCCAGGACGGAGGTGTTTTCGCCCTCCTCGATAGCTTCCACAAGAAGCCCGATCATGGAAAGATCGTCCTTCAGCTTTTGCGGGCTTTCCTGTATTTCGACATATTCGGCAAGCCACTCGGTGCTGATTTTCATGCAATGTACTCCCGTCTAAAGGGTCTCTCCAGACGCTAAAATTGTTCCAGAAACCTGAGATCGTTATCGAAGAGAAGCCGGATATCTTCCACGCCGTATTTGAGCATGGGGACCCGGTCGATGCCCATGCCCCAGGCAAAACCGGAGTACCGGGAATCGTCGATTCCCGACATGCGCAGCACTTTCGGATGGCACATTCCGGCGCCGAGGATCTCGATCCAGCCGCTTTGCTTGCATGTCGGGCATCCGGCGCCGTTGCAGAAAATGCAGCTGATATCCACCTCCGCTCCCGGCTCGACAAACGGGAAAAAACCGGGGCGAAGCCGCATCTTGATGTCGGGGTGGAAAACCTGCTTGAGAAATGCTTCCAGCATCCCCTTCATATCCGCCATGGTGATTCCCTCATCGATGACCACGACATCCACCTGGTAAAACATCGGGGAGTGGGTGGCATCGAAGGGATCCCGCCGGTACACCTTGCCTGTGGTGACGGCGCGGATCGGGGGCTTCAGTCTTTCCATCGCATGCACGTCGACGGACGTGCAGTGGGTGCGCAAAAGCATTGTATCGTCGAAATAAAAGGTGTCCTGTTCGTCCCGGGCGGGATGGTTCCGCGGCATATTCAATGCCTCGAAATTGTAATAATCCCGTTCGATCTCGGTCAGGTCAAAGACCTGGAAACCCAGGTTGACGAATATCTGCTCGATTTCGGCCTGCAGGCTCTTGATGGGATGGGCGCTTCCGAGCGCATACGGGAATCCCGGCCGTGTAACATCCAAAATGCCCTGTCCGCCCTCCGGAACAGCTTTTTTCAATTCGTCAAGCCGCTCCTGCAGCTGCTTTTCAACGGATGAACGCAGCCGGTTCATGGCCTGTCCGAACACCGGGCGCTCTTCTTTCGGCAAATCCCGCAATCGTTTCATCTCCGCCGTAATGACGCCGCCTTCCCGCGCAAGGAATTTGTCCCGGATGGATTTCCAGGACTCCATATCGGAAATCGTTGCGAAATCCTCTTCGAAACGTTTTCGTAGCCCTTCAATGGACTGGCTCATGACAACCTCGCAAATAAAACCGTTCAGCGTTCTCCGTTCAAGGTTCAGCGTTTTTTAACGTTGAACGCTGAACCTTGAACTGCGAACGGTATCAAAAAGCAACGCCCGGAGTGACGAAACATCCGGGCGCTCGTATGTAGAAAACAGGATGCAGGCAATCCTCAGGCAGCCGTCAGCGCCGCTTTTGCACGCTCGGTTAGCCGGGCAAAAGTGTCGGGATCGTTGACTGCGATTTCGGCAAGCACTCGACGGTCCAACGAAATGCCCGCCCTTTTCAAGCCGTTCATAAATCTGCTGTACGAAAGATCGTTCTGCCGCGCCGCGGCGCCGACTCTGATAATAAAAAGGCGTCTGAAATCGCGTTTCTTGTTGCGCCGGTCCCGGTAGGCAAAACGAAGCGCGCGATCGACGGATTCCTTTGCCGATCGGTGCAGTTTGCTTTTGGTCAGCCGGTATCCTTTCGCCAGCTTCAGGATTTTCTTCCGTCGCTGGATGCGCTTGTTTCCTCTTTTTACTCTAGGCATTTTCTTTTACTCCACAGAACATAGGAAATATCAAATATTGAGCATCTTTTTAACCCGCTTCAGGTCCGACTTGCTGACCAAAGCGCTGTCGACCAGCTTCCGCATGCGTTTCCGGGGCTTTTTAGTCAGAATGTGGCGGGCATGACTATGGCGGCGCATAATCTTTCCTGTTCCGGTTACCTTGAACCGCTTTGCGGCACTCCTGGATGTCTTCTGCATTACAAATATATCTCCCGAATTACAACCGGCCCCGGATTTGCGGCCGGCAGCTCAAATTAATGCTTTTTGGGCATAAAAATCGTCACCAAAGCATATCCTTCCATTTTCGGCGGCCGTTCGATGTCCGCGATATCCTGCAGTTCCTCAATCAGCTTTGCCATCAAACTGCGCCCCAATTCCTGGTGCGACATTTCCCTGCCCCGGAAAATTACGGTCGCCTTCGCCTTGTTCCCTTCAGACAGAAAGCGAAGAATATGCTTTTTCTTGAACTCGAAGTCATGCGCTTCCGTTTTAGGTCGGAATTTTACTTCTTTTACAACGACCTGTTTCTGGTTTTTTTTGGCCTCGTGGGCCCGCTTGCTTTTCTGGTATTGAAACTTGCCATAGTTCATGATCCTGCACACGGGGGGATTCGCTGTAGGAGCCACCTCGACAAGATCCATATCCTTTCCCCGCGCAATGGCCAGAGCTTCTTCCGGGGACATAATCCCCAATTGTCCGGCTTCCTCGTCGACAACCCGGATTTCCCTGGCTCGGATCATTTCATTAACACGAACCCTGATCTGCTTGGCTGTGGTGATTGGCAACCTCCTTTATTTTAGAGGGTTCTCCAGGCTTACGGCTGAATCGCCCGGGTATTGATGAGTCCCTCTATTTTTTCTAAAAAGCCTTCAAGGGATTGAGAGCCCTCATCCCCCTGAAAACGGTTACGCACAGATACCTCTTTAGACTGCAGTTCCTTGTCGCCGACAATAAGCATATAAGGAATCTTATTGGTCTGCGCCTCTCTTATTTTGTACCCCATCTTTTCGTTCCGGCCGTCGATCTCCGCCCGTATATCCGCTTCCAGGAGCCGCCGCTTCACTTCTCCGGCATATTCCAGATGGCGCTCCGAAATAGGTATGACGACCGCCTGCACCGGAGCCAGCCAGATCGGGAAAGCCCCCGCGTAGTGTTCGATTAACACACCCAGGAAACGCTCTACGGATCCGAGCAACGCACGATGCAGCATGACGGGCTGATGCGCCGAACCATCGGAACCGATATATGAAAGATTAAAACGCTTCGGCAGCGTAAAGTCGAACTGGACCGTCGACAACTGCCAGGGGCGCCCGATCGCGTCGATCAGCTTGACATCAATTTTGGGCCCGTAAAAAACCGCTTCTCCCTCCATACGGGTCCATTCGATCCCTCTGTCGCTCAGGGAACGGGTCAGGGCTCCTTCGGCCATCTCCCAGTCTTCTTCGGTCCCGGCATAATCCTGTTTCCGGGATTCGTCCCTGACCGACAATTCAACCTTGTACTGGTCGAATCCGAAGCTTTTCATTATATACAAAACCAGATCCATCAGATCCGAAATTTCATTATATACCTGCTCACGGGTACAGAAAATATGCGCGTCATCCTGGGTAAAACCCCTCACCCGAAGCATTCCGTGCAGCACGCCGCTTTTCTCGTACCGGTAAACGGTCCCGAACTCAGCGTAACGCAACGGCAGATCCCGGTAACTCCGCATCTGGGTATTGTAGATCTGGATATGTCCCGGACAGTTCATCGGCTTGATTACGAACTCCTCGTCGTCGATCTTAAAGGCATACATGTTTTGACGATAGTATTCATAGTGTCCGGAAGTTTTCCATAAAACATCCCGTGCCACGTGGGGTGTTGTCACAAACTCATACCCGCGCCGGTAAAGCTCCGTTTTGAGGAAATCCTCAATGACGTGACGAACACGCGTCCCTTTGGGATGCCAGAAAACCAGTCCGGGACCCGCCTCTTCCGAGATGCTGAAAAGGTCCAACTCCCTGCCCAGTTTCCTGTGATCCCGTTTTTTGGCCTCCTCCAGTCTTTGGAGGTAATCCGCGAGATCCTGAGGATTGAGAAAAGCCGTACCGTAAATTCTCTGCAATTGCCTGTTGTTTTCATCCCCCTTCCAGTAGGAACCGGCTATATTGAGGATACGAAAGCTTTCGGGATCGATCATTCCCGTTTCAGCCAGATGAGGACCGGTACAGAAATCGACAACATCGCCAAGACGATAGCATGAAGCCGTTTCGGCGGCCTTCTCCTTTATCAACTCCACCTTGAGGGTTTCCCCATGGCCGGCAAAGGAGTCCATCGCTTCCTGTTTCGAAATTATCACGGGTTCAAAGCTCAGGTTTTCCGCAATAAGCTCCTTCATCTTTGCTTCGATTTTTTTAAGATCCGCCTCCACAAAACGTTCGGATCTGTCGAAGTCGTAATAAAATCCGTCGCTTATGGCCGGCCCGATACCCAGGTGCGTTCCGGGAAACAGACTGCAAACCGCCGCCGCCATAAGATGGGACGTGCTGTGTCGGTAGACTTCCAGGACCGCATCGGAATCCGATATTTCGCCTGTGGATCCGTCGGCATATCTTATTTTCAACGGCATTTTCATTGCACCCATTCCTGCCTGCCGGCTTTCACAGGACGAGATAAAGAATCTATCCCGGTCATTTTAAATTGGGCGGGAGGAGCGATTCAGGTCCGACTGGCAGCATACATCCGACTCATTCCGAATGAGTTTCGACTCATCATTCCAAGGAAGAGATGAAGAGCGCATTTTTTTGGTAGGCGCGAGCGGATTTGAACCGCTGACCCCTTCCGCGTCAAGGAAGTGCTCTCCCCCTGAGCTACGCGCCTAAAAAATAAGGACTTAAAGTACCAGAAAGGTTGAAATAGTGTCAACACTATTTACCGGTATAACTGCCTCTCTACCGGATCCTACACTTACTCCCGAATCCGTGAGGCTTCGGAATTCACCGAAGCCCGCCATTCCCGGCAAATACGGCAAAACCCACGGAAACAGTGAATCAGGCGGCTTCGTCTAAAGAAGCCCCTTCATCAGACAGCACATCCAGCGCCTTTTCCATCTGGATTCTGTCAATTTTCTCTCGTAACTGCTGATATTTCATCGCTTCATCCTGGTCGTCGTAATAGGACTCGACTGCCAGGTCCCTCTGCGTTTCATCATCCGGAACGTCGATATCCGGGCTAATTCCGGCATCGCTGAGAGTATCATCCTGGATGACTTTGCCGCTGGGCGTGCAGTATTTCGCGGTCGAAAGTACCAGCATGGCGCCGCTTTTAAGCTCTATCGCTTTCTGGGAAGATCCGACGCCAAAGGATTTTTCCCCTACAACAGTCGCTCTTTTCCGATCCTTCAGCGCACCTGCGGTTATTTCGGCGGCGGACGCCGTGGAACCGTTAATGATCACCGCAAGAGGCAGATCGGTAATGTGTTTATCCGGTGAGGCTTCCATAATCCGGACTTTTTCGCCCAGGCGATTCTGGCTGTAACAGATCATCCCGTCGCGCAGAAAGAAATTCGCCAGCTCCGCCCCTTCCTCGAGACCTGCATCGGCGCAATCTCTAAGGTCGAGTACGAGCTTGTCAGCACCCTGAGCGATAAGAGCCCGCAGTTGACTGCCTGCCTGCTCAATCGAGCCATTGGCGAGAGACGATATATGGAGCAATCCTATGTTTCCATTAATGATCTTCGACCGGACGGTTTTCGAAGTTGGAATTTTCAATGTAAGCTCCATGTCCAGAGGATTGGACCTGGAACTCCTGAATACCTCCACCTGCACTTTCGTGCCGGGTTCTCCCAGCAGATAGCTCTCCGCTTCGAGAATGCTCTTATCCTCGACTATTTGACCGTTTACTGAAATCAGATAATCTCCGGGCCTGATCCCCACCTGCGCCGCGGGGCCATCCTGATCGACGGAAACGACATAAATCACATCGGAGCGTTTCGAAAGAACCATGCCGGCGCCGGCCCCTCCGGAAGCCCGGCGATGCTCAAGTTCCGCATACCGCTCCTTGGAAAGAAAACTGCAATATGGATCCAGAGCGCCGATCAGTCCGCGCATCGCGCCTTCCTGGACCTTATTCATATCCGGTTCTTCTACGTAATCTTCGGCGACCTTGTCGAGAACGTCTATGAAAACGGATATTTCCCTGTAAGCCTCGTCTTTGGCGACCACTTTCCCGTAAAAAGCAGCGGAAACACCGTACAAAACAACAATTAGAGACCCCAGAAATACCAAGGTCTTGCCTTTGTGAAGCATAAATCCTCCCAAGTCGTTTTGGGCAACTGTAAGATTGTATAGTAATTACCCCCCCTGTTCAAATGGGATTTCCCATAATTGTCCCGCCTTGACCAACCACGTCCAGCCCGCATTTCTCCCAGCCGGCGCCAAACCGGTCAGGTTCGGGTGGAGGAACCTGGGCCGCAGTCGAAATCGGGAAACCAAAATCCGCAGTAATATCGATTCCGATGCCGATAATGCTGTTCGAACCGCTTTGAACGCTCATCTGATAAAGCCCCCGGCAAGAACCGGAGGATATTTGCTCTATGTGGAAACGCCCGCTGAAGGATCATTCCGGATTCGGATTTCTCAAACGGGTCGGGAACAACAAAACCTATGAAAAATAAGGGCTAAGTAAATCGATCGATCGCTCCGATATGAATTTATTAGTAGTGGAAAAAAATATGGAGCGCAGCTATGAAAGGATTTAAATGGCTTAGTGAATTCAACATCAGGACACTGCTCTTTACGGCCTTTTGTACCGTAAGCGTTCTTGGGGCCGTTTCCGGATTCCTGGGCGTGACTGCGTTGATAATATGCGCGGCACTCCTCGGTCCGATTGCGGGGATCCTGATTTCCATCAGTATCGGCGACAGGGTGGAGAGGATTCGCGATTGCCTGGACAAACTGGCCGTCGGCAATATCGACATCGTCGTCGAAGACGACTCCGTGAACGGCATGTGCGGATTGGCTGGAACATTTAAGAAAATTCTCGAGTATCAAAAAGATCTGGCCCGTTCCCTGGCGCAGCTTGCCCATGGGGATACCGATATGGAAATTGTCGAGCGCTGCGACAGAGACAGCCTGAACCGGACCCTTCAACTCTACGTGAACAACACCCGGCTGTTTGAACAGGAGATAGCCAGGGTTTCCGAAGCCATGATAAATGGCCACCTGAGGGAGCGTTGCGGGGATACGGGCTCAGGAGCTTATGCAGGAATAAGGGAAAATATAAACCGAATACTGAAAACGGTCGTCAAGCAGCCGGGTCAGGCCATACAGACCCTGAACAATGTCATCGCAGGAGACCTTACAGCGAGGCTTGAGGGAGACAGCCCGGGAGACCATGCGGTATTTCGAGAGGCATTGAATGCAACCATCGAAACCCTGGACGATTCGTTGGGCAGGGTTAAGGTTTCGGCCGAGCAGGTGTCGCTGGCATCCAGCCAGATCAGCGCCGGGAGCAAGACCCTTTCCGATGGCGCCTCTCAACAGGCGGCCTCCATTGAAGAAGTGACAAGCAGCCTGCAGGAAGTTGCGGCAATGACAAAACAAAACGCAGAAAATGCAGGCGAAGCTCACAACCTTTCGAAAATCGCCGAAACTACAACGGCGGCGGGCGTGGAAAGCATGATGCGGCTGTCCGAAGCAATCGACCGGATCAAGACTTCGTCCGACTCCACGGCAAAGATAATTAAAACCATCGATGAAATAGCATTTCAGACAAATCTGCTGGCGCTGAACGCCGCCGTAGAGGCCGCCCGCGCGGGAGATGCGGGGAAAGGATTCGCGGTTGTCGCCGAAGAGGTTCGAAATCTGGCAATGCGCAGCGCGGAGGCGGCCAAGAACACGGCGAGTTTGATTGAAGAATCGTTGAAAAACTCCCAGGGCGGAGTGGCATTGAACCAGGAAGTTCTGAAAAAGCTCAACGAAATCAACGGCCAGGTGACCAGAGTTGGATCCGTGATGGAAAATATTGCGCAGGCTTCCGAACAGCAGTCCCAGGCGGTGGATCAGGTAAATACCATAATTACCCAGATGAACGCCGTCACGCAGCAGGTCGCGGCCAATGCAGAAGAATCGGCCAGCGGAGCCAACGAATTGACCCGGCAGGCCATGGAATTAACCAGCCTGGTGTCTACATTCAGCCTGAGCATCACTAAAGCCTCCGGCGCCGAATCCGGCTTCGATATTTCCGCGGGATCGAATGAGCGGCATACGCCCTCGCATGCAACGTTCTAAATTGCATACCCGTTGCAGCGGTTTGGGCTGCCCGGTCGGCAGCTGTAGTGAAAGTGCCTCACAGGGGATAATCTTTCACTACAGCCCACCGGCATGAGACTTTCTACTCTTCTCCATTTACCCTGTAACTTCCATTCTCAAAAATCACGTCTTCCTTCGCCAGGACCTTTCCGCTCTCGAACAGTTCCCTGAAGGTGTCCACTCCGTTCCCCCACAACACCAGATTGCCCCAGGTCATAAACCAGGTCCAGCCGGTCTGCTCTGATAAAACATCGCCGTTGGGAGGCGGGGCGGCTTCTCCAATCGCAATCGGTTTCCCGCCCGCCAGCTTCATGAGATCATCGTGATGCGTTTGTTTCCAATCGTCCCGATACACGTCAGCCGCCAATACGTCGACGTATTCGAGGCCGGGCCAGAACTCTTCGTAGGGATAGGCCTCGTCGCCCGGAACGCTCCTGGGAGCATTGGCGTTCCAGACCCATATCAGATTGTTCAACCTGTGATGATTCACATAATATTCGTACATCATTATCCAGAGTTTTTTGAAGCCGTTCTCCCCTCCGTGATTGCCCCACCAGAACCATACGCCGTTCATTTCATGATAGGGGCGCCACAAAACCGGCACTCCGGCATCTCTCAGCTGTTTCAGGTATATAGCGACAGTGTCGGCCTGGACCTTCCAGGCATTGTTTAAAACGGTTCCTTCGGTGGTCAATTCATCCCACTGCGATTGTGTCGGACGATCCTCCATGGCCCATATTTCGTCCCCATCGCAGCAATCGCCGAATCCGGGGGGACAAGCGTGCCACATAAGGGTAATGATGAATCCTTCGCGATACTTGTCTATGACGGTATTCACCAGATTCTGTCGCGCCTCATGAGGCGTCAACCCGGTAAAATCAACATCCAGAGACTGCAACGCCTCGTGGGACGTAATATTCCCGGGATCGGATAAATTCAGAGGGCCGCAGTGCAGAAACCGGATCGGCTCGTCGCCTTCATAACAGAAGCTGAAGTCGGATCCCCATACAATCGGGTACCTGCCCGTGTTTTCCTTTATCAGGTCCGAGTATTTCGAACCCGTAGAAATGAAATTATGCTGGCCCGACAGAATATATTTGCCCTGGATTTCATATAGAAAATCGAGCAGTTTACGGGCTTCCGGCGATGCATCGGGATTCGCCGTTCTTACTGATTCACGAGCGCACGAGGAAAAAAATATAACGACGCATACGGCAATCCACACAATTTTTTTCATACGGATCTCCGGTTAATCCGCATTTCTTACGAACAAGAAACACAACGAAGCAATACAAAAATCGACCGCGTCTATAATACATAATGATATTCGACTTTTCACAGGTCATACGATAATTTTAGGCTGGATTCTGTTGTCCTCTACGGCCTTCTGGCAGGTTGACTGGAGCAGGCCCGTGTGTTCCAATTAATTGCGTGGATTACAAAGGCCGACTCCTTGCCGTCGATTACGGAGAAAAAAACATAGGCTTAGCCTGCAGCGATTCGCTCAGGATTACGGTCCAGCCTTTGCCTTCAATCCCCAACTCCGGCCGCAAAGATTTTATCCGGGAAATAAAATCAATGGTTCATGCGATGGAGATCAAAGAATTGATTATGGGGATCCCTCTGAACATGGACGGCAGCCGGAACGACTCCGTTCTTCGAGTTGAGCGGTTGATGCATACTTTGGAAAATTCGCTCTCTGTTCCTTTGACCGGAGTCGACGAAAGGCTTTCGACCGTGGAGGCGACAGAATACTGGAAACGTATGAATCTGCGTCAGCAGAAAAAATACAGAACGATTGATTCGCTGGCCGCCGCCCTGATTCTTGAAAGATATCTGAAGGAACACTGATTTGCGACGCGTTCTACTTTATACAATCGGGATTTCGGTCCTGGTCCTGGTCATCGGAATTGCCTTAACAGCGGCGTGGTTTTATACCCAACTTGAGACCCCTTACTACAATTCCCCGACCGAAGAAACCTTCGTGGAAATTTCACGGGGATTGAGCACCGAAAAAACAGCGGATCTTCTGGTTGAATCCGGAATACTCAGGAGCCGGATCCCTTTTATAGTCTACCTCCGGTTCACAGATAACGCACAGCGCGTGAAAGCGGGAGAATATCGTTTCAACGGGCCCGCCAGTCCGAAACAAATTACGCAAAGGCTGATCACGGGAGATGTCTATTATCGCGCCCTTACCATCCCGGAGGGTTTGACCGCGCAGGAAACGATTGAACTGCTTGCCCGAAACGGACTGGGCACGCTTGAAGAAATGGAGCCGATATTACAGAACACGGACTGGATCAGGGATATGGACCCCGATGCAAAAAACCTGGAAGGGTACCTGTTTCCTGAAACCTATCACTTCAGCCGAAAAGCCGACTCCCGCAGTATCATCAAAACCATGGTTGAACAGTTCCGTAAACAGTTACAGGCAATCCAGGCGGAACTCCCGGTGCCCGCGGGGTGGGATATCCACAGGGCGGTCACCCTGGCATCCATGATTGAAAAAGAGGTCCGGAAACCGGAGGAACGGCCTCTCGTGTCTTCAGTATTCCATAACCGTCTTGAAAGGCGTATCCCGCTGGCCTGTGATGCCACCATAATCTATGCGATGAAGCTGGCCGGAACCTATGACGGGAATATTCGCAAGACCGATCTTTCCATGGAGTCACCCTACAATTCCTACATCCATCGGGGTCTCCCCCCGGGACCGATAGCAAATCCCGGAGCGGATTCGCTGCGAGCGGCGTTGAGCCCGGCCGAGACCGATTATCTCTACTACGTTTCGCGAAACGACGGCACGCATGTATTTTCCAGGAATTATCGGGAACACCAGAAGGCGGTTGACCAGTACCAGAGATTCAGATCAAAAAAGTAGGGGCGAATCTTGTGTTCGCCATCGGATTGAAAATTGAAGATTGATGCTGATTTGGAGGCGTTGCCCTGATTGTTTTTGGTTTTACGTTATATTGATAGTAGGGGCGAACCTTGTGTTCGCCCTGGTAACGATACAGTCGGCAATCAGATAAATGATGAAAATCCCAATTTCCAAAAATCAGGGTGAAAAACAAATATTTTTATGCTCCGCCCAAATTGCTAACGTGCTGACGCTCTGACGGCCTTTGACTCCTGGCTCCTTTTATTCTTCCTTCATCGGTTCCTGAGGCTTCTTCAGATCCTCCGGCAAGGATTCCGTCATCTTTCGGGCAAACAGAATAAAGCCGTCCAGGGTGCTGCCGGTTCCCCACTTCTCGGCGGCTTCGGGATCCATAGTCTCATCCTCATTCATGTCCAGCATATGAAGGAGATTTTCCCGCTCCGCTCTGTTCAAAGGGCAATCCAGCGCCAGGCAATGATCCCCGGTCTGGCAAAAATCGTCTTCAATATACGCATGCTGCACCAGCAATCGGCGGACAGGATCTTTGCCGAGATACAGATGACGCACCATGCCGGTATATCCGCACACGGCAACTGAAAATTCCTGCCCGGTCGGGAGGCGATAATCCATCCATCTCGTTAAATACTTCGGCATTTCAAATCAATCTCCTTGAACACTCGCCGACTGCCGCATAAGGCCTGAAACAACAATCCCGACCTCCGATGCGAAAACGACGGGCAACCTGTTTACCCTTTGACCGATCCAAACATAACCGGAGCGGATCTCCATATCGTTTTAAACAGGTTATTGCGGATTAAAAGCGGACGGCAAGCCCCGTCGTAAGAGTCAACCCGGAATCCCATTTGTCCCTGCCTTCCAGGTCCGAAATATTAGGCACTCCCATAATGACGTGGGATCCGTCCACAAAAACGCCCACGTAGTCGGCCATCCAGATCTGGGCGCCGCCGCCGTAACCGAAACTGATCTTGGTTTCTCCGCCGCTGTTGCCCAGAACGTTTATACCGTAATTTGTGAATCCGATCCCGCCTTTCCCGTAGAAGCGAAAAGGTCCGTACTGCCGGGTTTGATAGCGCAACCCCTGCAGATTGTTGATTATCCGGATGCTCAAAATTTCAGTTTCGGTAGTCCCCCAAAACGAAAACTGGGTCCACAGGGCAAACCAGGAAGCAAGATTCTGCGCAACGCCGAATCCGCCGCCCCTCATAATGGCCTTCCGGATATTCGCTCCTTCAACCTCGCTGCCTGTTTTAAAGTCGAAGTTCCGGTAACCCTGAAAGAATCCGTAAATTTCCGTCGATGTTTCTTCCTGGGCCGAGGCACACACGGCCGCCCCCAGTAGTACTGCACTCATTAAAAGACAATGAAACGGAATCCTGAAATATTTCATTCTTCCTCCCGGAGATTTTATTCTGGTAAACATTTAACCCATTGATGCAAGTCTAACCATTCCGGTTCAAATTATCGAGTAATAAAACAGTCGCATTGGTTGTAGGGGCGAACCTTGTGTTCGCCC
>CAZPHK010000118.1:0-15075 GCA_964586015.1 uncultured Acidobacteriota bacterium
CTAAGCCGAATCGAAGATTCGGCCAGGCTACGCCGGACAAGTTGATGTTCGCCCTTTCCCCGCGTTACAGGTTTTCCCTAACCGGCAGCCGGTACTTCTAAGACTTTAGTCGATTGCGCTTCTTGGGATTTATGAAAACACTTTAAAGAGAACCATCCTTATTCATAGGGTGAATAAAATTTTTTTGCATGGGTGAAATGATTTTGTTGACAAATATGAATACTATGAGATATATAAAAAATCCGAGTCAGCAGGTTTTCAATATTTGCAAGCTTACAATCTGAATTCTTACCGAGGAGCCCATGGTACGCAAAAAGGACGTCAGGATTCTTATTGTCGATGATGAAGACTATATGCGGGAAGTTGTCCGACAAGCTCTCGAAGGTGCCGACTTTGAAGTGGACGAAGCAGCCGACGGCATGACGGCCCTGGCTATGCTTCGTCAATACCCCTACAACGTTATCGTTACCGATATAAGATTGCCCGGCCTGACAGGAGACAAGATCCTCGAAGAAGCCCTTTCACTTTTTTCAGAAACGATTGTTATCGTAATGACCGGCTTCGGGAACATTCAGTCCGCCGTGGAGGCCATGCGCAAAGGCGCTTATGATTATCTGCCGAAACCCTTTCAGCTGGATGAACTCGTAGTGCGGGTTGAAAAAGGACTGGAAGAACAGCAGCTCAAGAGTGAGAACCGGATGCTGCGCGGAGAGCTGCAAAACAAGTATCATTTTTCAAACCTGGTAGGCAACAGCTCCGCGATGCAGAACATATACAGGTTGATCGGCGTGGTTGCCTCAAAAAACAGCACCGTCCTCATCGAAGGGGAAACCGGCACGGGGAAAGAACTGATCGCGCGCGCCATTCACTACAACGGCCCCCGTAAAGAACAGCCGCTGGTATGCGTCAACTGCGGAGCCATTCCCTCCAATCTTCTTGAAGACGAGCTTTTCGGCCACGTCAAGGGAGCCTTTACCGGCGCCCATCAACACAGGATTGGAAGGTTCGAACAGGCGAACCACGGCACCCTTTTCCTGGACGAAGTGTCCAGTATGCCGATGGACCTTCAGGTAAAATTGCTGCGCGTATTGCAGGAACGCGAATTTCAAAGGGTGGGCAGTCCCACTACAATAAAAGTGGACGTGCGCATCGTCGCCGCTACGAACAGCAATCTTCTCGATGTAGTCGAGAAAGGCGATTTCCGGGAAGACCTGTATTATCGCCTGAACGTAATACCCATGCATGTACCGTCGCTGAAAAATCGACGCGACGACATTCCGCTGCTGATCCAGCATTTCCTGGACAAATACTGCACGGATCAAAACCTTCAGCCGAAGTGCGTCTCGAACGAAGCCATGAAATGTCTGATGTCCTACGACTGGCCCGGCAACGTTCGCCAGCTTTCAAACTCGGTGGAAATGGCGGTTGCACTCTCTGGAAACCGCGACATCCTGGATATGGAAGACTTCCCTGTCGTGTCAAAACCGGCCGATATGAAATCATCCCTTCAGTCTATCGATATTCCCGACGACGGCATCAATTTCAACACCATGATTTCCGATCTCGAAAAACAGCTTATTCTTCAAAGCCTTCAGGTGGCCAGGGGCAATAAAAAGCGGGCAGCCTCGCTTCTGCATTTGAAAAGAACCACCTTTGTAGAAAAACTTCGCCGTATGGGAGTGGAACCGTCTTCGTGCGAAGCGGCCGAAATGTAACATTCCGGTTCGAAGCCTTCAGAAACAGCCGAACTCATGAGGAAAACACGCACTCCTTCATGGTTTTTTTCATCCTTCGTCTAAATAAGATTGTCCCTTTGGGTCCAATCTGCGAAAATCTCTTATCCCGCATCACCTTATACGGTACAGGCTCTTTCAAGGAGGTGGAGATTGCCGACAAAAAAACTATGGGGGGGCCGTTTTTCCTCCGAGGAAGATCCGTTTTTTTCAGACTTCAACCGGTCTCTCCCTTTTGACAGGGAGTTGCTGGAAGTGGATATCCGGGGCAGTCTCGCATATGCCCGGGCATTGGAACGGGCCGGCGTAATAACCCGTCGTGAAAGACTATCGGTGGAAAAGGGACTGCGCGGCGTCTTAAAGGACCACCAGTTCAATCCCGGTCTTATTGAGAACAGCCGTGCCGAAGACGTGCATACGTACGTAGAGCAGGCCTTAGCCGGAAAGGTAGGAGCGCTCGCACTCAAACTGCACACCGGAAGAAGCCGCAACGACCAGGTGGCCACCGACCTGCGTCTTTATCTTCTTCAAAAAGAATCGGATATTGAAGAAAGGATATTGGCTCTGCTTAAGACCCTGGCCGATCTTGCGGACAAATATGCCGGAATCATCATGCCCGGGTACACGCATCTTCAAAGAGCCCAGCCCGTGCTTTTTTCCCACTACCTTCTTTCTTACGCGGAAATGCTGCTCCGGGATCTACAACGCCTGAGAGACGCGAAAACCAGAACCGCCGTCTGCCCGTTGGGTTCCGGCGCACTTTCGGGAACGGTCTACAGCATTGACCGGAAGGCTCTGGCACTGGATCTCGGATTTCCGGCCGTTTCCGGCAACAGCATGGATGCGGTATCGGATCGTGATTTTGTTCTTGATTTTCTCTTTTTTGCCAGCGCCCTGCTGATGCACCTGAGCCGCCTTTCGGAAGATTTTATCCTGTACAATTCCGGAGAATTTTCTTTTTTACAGATGGACGACAGCGTCGCCTCCGGAAGCAGCCTGATGCCTCAGAAAAAAAATCCCGATGCCCTGGAACTGGTCCGCTCCAAAGCCGGACGGATGCTGGGCCGCCTGGTTGCGCTTATGACTGTCCTGAAGGGTACTCCCATGACCTATAACAAGGACCTCCAGGAAGACAAAGAGGGATTATTCGACGCCGTTAAAACAACCCGGGACTGCCTGCATATGGTCCGGCTTGTTCTCGAAAGGCTTCAGATAAATCCGCAACGGATGCGGGAGTCCGCAACCCGGGGCTATCTGAATGCGACCGAACTTGCGGATTACCTTGTAGCCAAAAACATGCCTTTCAGGGAAGCGCATAGTCTCATAGGAAAAGTAGTAGTGCGCGCTTCCGAACTGGGGCTTACGCTTGAAGAATTGCCTGTCCGGGAATACCAGAGCTTTTCCCCTCTTTTCGAAAGCGACCTGTACGCATGCCTGGACCTGAAAAAAACCGTCAATCGCAGGAAAGAGATCGGCGGAACCTCCGCCGCGACCGTGAAAAGGGCAATACAAAGATTACGGAAAAAAATACGGAAATAGATACGGCTGCGAAAAACGTGTGAACGTACTAACGTACTAACGTGCTAACGAAAAAAACTACACCCCGGCGTTCGGATATTTGATGGATAAATGGCAAGGGAATAAAAGCTGTCGAGGATACACAGCTGTTATGAAAGTAATCTTTATACAGAAGCGCCAGGAATAAATAATGATTATGAAGGACGGCAAGAATCCCCCTGATATTGAAATCGGTAGAGACACAAACAGGAAAGAGCAGCGAGCACTGCTGGAGAAGCGATCAGATATCCTTTTAAAATGGGCAAATGATCCGGACATCTGGCAGGATATCCTGGACAACGAAGACCTACCCAACCGATAAATCCGAAACAAGTAATCCGTACCCACGTCCCATCTGTTCGCATGGATTACGACCTACATCTTCCCGCTGTTTCATTATTTATTCTTTATTTACAAGTGTTTAATATATATTTATTCATTTTATTATTTAACTATTGACAAACCGTCACCTAAGGTTTCCAACGTTCTTGCATCAATACGTACAACGACAATTTATTCTGTGATAGATACCCCGCCATTTATCCGTCACCGGATCTCACCCCACCTTTCCAGGCAGCAACAACTACAACGACATATCAATTTCGGGCAATCAGAAAACGAACTCCGTCTTCCCACGTTCGCACGTTAGTACGTTCACACGTTAGCACGTTAATCGTTAAAGATTTAAAAGTTCCAACGCTTGAGGCTCTACTCTTCCAAATAGGTGTAGCTTCCTAAAGTAGTTTGGAAGGATTCACAGTAAGCATCGAGTTCTTTTTTCGTAATCTTCGATTGATTTTCCGCGTTCCGGGCCATGGCGCGGAAATTCTCGACAAGATCCTGCGTACTGTAGCCGGCGGACTCGAGCACCTGTCCCAGGGTTTCCCCGCGAACTATTTTATCTATATGAGGTTTGCCGGATCCGTCAATAAGGAAATGGGCTTCGTTTGCGGAGCCAAGCAGATTGTGGTTCATGCCGAGCGATTCCTGATAAGCCCCGATCAGGAATATCGCCAGGAAATAGGGTTCGGCGTTGACGCCATGGAGTTCCAGTGCCTGCTTGACATCCCGGAGGTCGACGAATTTATCGATTTGCCCGTCGGAATCGCAGGTAATGTCGCAAAGGGTCGCACGTTCCGTGGGCTCTTCGGTAAGACGCGTGATCGGTATTATCGGGAAAAGCTGGTCCAGGGCCCAACTGTCAGGAGTTGACTGAAATACGGAAAAATTGCAGATATACTTGCTGGCCAGTATGTTTTCCAGGTCTATAAACTCCTCTGGACGTTCCTTCATGGAGCGAGAAAATTTAATGGCTTTTCTGCATATCTGCCAGAACAGCCATTCGCCCTGAGCGCGGTTTTGCAGGTTCAGATATCCCAGATTAAACAGAGATTGGAGCTCTTCGCGGTTCTGCAGGGCATCATGATAATATTCCCGAAAATTCTTAGGATTTATATCCTTGTACAGGTCCGTCATTTCTTCCACGACTTCGGAATCAATTTTTGAAGGGTTGATCAGCGTGCCTCCGAGACCGGGATTCAGAGTTCGAATTACGTTGGTAATAAATAGCGCGTGATGGGCGGCTATCGCCCGCCCGCTTTCGGTCACTATCGTCGGGGGAGGGACATTTTCCGATTCGCAGATTTCGTTGATGGTGTAGACGATATCGTTGGCGAATTCCTGCATGCTGTAATTCACGCTGCAGTCCGAAGCGGTCCGGCTGCCGTCGTAATCCACGCCGAGTCCACCTCCTACATTAAGATACTCGATCGGGAATCCCATCTTTATAACTTTTGCATACACTCGTGCCGCTTCTTTGATCGCGTTCTTGATTCGCCTGATATCGGTAATCTGGGAGCCGATGTGGAAGTGAAGCATTTTGAGCTGTCGTGCCAGACCCGCATCCGAAGCAAGCTGAAGGCAATCCAGGAGCTGAATGGTGTTTATTCCGAACTTGGAGGTCTCTCCGCCGGATTCTTCCCATTTTCCTGCTCCGCGGGAAAATACCCGCACACGCACGCCAAGGTCCGGAGTCAGACCCAACGCGGCGGAAACCTCGGCTACCTTTTTGAGATCGCTCACTTCTTCCATTATCAGGACCGGATTTTTGCCGATTTTCGAAGCCTGAATCGCCCATTCCAGGTATTTCCGGTCTTTTACTCCATTGCATATCAAGAGGGCTTTGGGATGAAGGGACAGTGTCAGTGCCGCTGCCAGTTCAGCCTTTGTTCCCACTTCCAGTCCGTACTCGTATCGATGGCCTGCGGCCATCAGGCGTTCTACAACGCTTCGTTTCTGGTTCACCTTCATCGGGAAAACACCCCGGTGACGGGCGGTGTAATTATATTCCGCTATTGAATTTCGAAAGGCTTCGTGCAGTTCCTTAATCTGAGTATCGAGAATCTGTGGAAAGCGCAGCAGGTAGGGAGGCGGGACTTTTCGCTGCAGCAGAGATTGAACCAGGGCAATAATCTCCACTCCCATTAAGGGATTTTTAGTTGGATGAACCGTCAAACAACCCTGTTCGCTGACATCGAAATAACTGCCGCCCCAATTGTCCACGCCATAAATACGGTTTGGGATTTCACTTGGAGAAAGCCGGAGGCTTTGGGTGAATTCTTTCATCGTTACAGGCGCCCTCCATTTGCCGAACCTTCATGAAAACAGATTCCAACTTATTCCATGCAATGGTCAGGATTTTACCCGTTCCTGATATTTCCCTTCACCGGTGTCGACGCGGATAAGCTCCCCTTCATTAATAAAGGGAGGCACCTGAATCACCAGCCCGGTTTCCAACGTAGCCGGCTTCGTTACGTTGCTCACCGTGGCTCCACGAAGCGCCGGTTCCGTCGATACAACCCTTAGTTCCACGGAAGCAGGCAGAGTTACGCCAATCGCATTGCCTTCGAAAAATTCAACCTGCAGCTTTATATTCGGGATGAGATACGGAATGGCTTCTTCAAGAAGATTTTCCGGCAAATGAAACTGGTCAAATGTTTCCGTATTCATGAAGTAGTAGTCACTTCCGTCCGTGTACAGGAATTCAACTTCATGATATTCGAGATACGCCTGCTCAACGCGGTCGTCGGAGCGGAAGCGATGATCGATTATCGCTCCGGTCTTTAAGGACCTTAATCTGGCCTGGACAAAACCATGCCCCTTCCCCGGCGTCAAATGCTGATACGAAAAAACGCGGTAAAGATCATCGTTCAGCTTGATCGCCATTCCCTTCTTGATTTGTGTTGCAGAAATCATTCCAGTAACCCCATTTCGAGTGCCGTATGGTACTTCGGATCTTTCCAGCCTTTCAGGCCCTGATATTCTGAAAATACCTGCCCGTTCCGATTGAGCGTCTTTTGCGTTTCCGACTTCACGCCGAATCGGAATTCAGGAAAAAGCGGAGCCTGTTTCATAACTTATCGCTGCCGGTTTTCGCGGTCGAAACGTACCTGCGAAACAGTTTATCGGTGGATGCGGCGATCGGATTGTAACAAAATGGGCAGCGATGTAAGCAGCGGACTAAATTAAGAACCGTGTTGTCCAATGACGTTTCAAATCTCGAGAATTTCGTTTTCCTTGTTTTTCTGAAGTTCTCCGATCTGCTCAATGTACTTGTCCGTTATTTCCTGAACTTTCTTAAGCCCGTCACGTTCCTCGTCTTCGGAAATTTCTTTCTTTTTCAAAAACGATTTCAACTGATCATTTGCCTCATGCCGCACCTGGCGGACCGCCACCTTATGCTGCTCTCCTATTTGCGAAACCGATTTGGCCAGTTGTTGGCGCCGCTCCTGAGTGAGAGGCGGAATCGGCAGCCGTATTACCTTCCCGTCGTTGGTGGGAGTTAAACCCAGATCGGACGTAAGGATCGCCTTTTCAATCACGGATATCGTGGATGGATCCCACGGCTGGATCAGTATTAAAGCAGGCTCGGGAGTTGAAAGAGAGGACATTTGATTCAGAGGCGTCGGCGTTCCGTAATAATTGGCTTGAATATGGTCCAGAATGCTGATTGATGCCCGACCCGTTCTGATCGTGGCCAGGTTTTTCTTCATATCGTCCACGCATTTCCCCATGCTCTTTTTGGCAAAATCGAGTGTATCTCGGATCATGAAATCTAACCTCCTGATTGCGGAGCACAATCTCGTGAAGAAACGATCGCGCTAAGGTTGAATAACGGATCCAACCTTTAAACCCAATACGGCATCTTTAATATTCCCGGGACGCAGCAGGTTAAAAACTATAATAGGCATCCCGTTTTCCATGCAAAGCGTAACAGCCGTTGTATCCATTACCTTCAATCCTTTAGCCAGCACTTCCTGATAGGTAAGCATATCGAACTTTCTGGCTGAAGGATTCTGAACAGGATCAGAATCGTAAATTCCATCTACTTTGGTAGCTTTGAAAATGGCTTCCGCGCCAATTTCCATCGCTCTCAGGGCCGCTGCGGTATCCGTAGAAAAGTATGGGTTTCCCGTACCTGCAGCGAAAATAACAACGCGCCCTTTTTCGAGATGCCGGATGGCACGACGCCGAATAAACGGTTCGGCGACTTCCTTCATTTCTATGGCAGACTGAACCCTGGTGAAGACGGAGCGTTTTTCAAGCGCGTTCTGAAGCGCAAGGGCGTTTATCACCGTAGCGAGCATCCCCATGTAATCGCCGCTCACACGGTCCATGCCCGCTTCACTGACGGAAATTCCCCGTATGATATTTCCGCCTCCGACGGTTGCCGCGACCTGCACGCCGATTTCATGGAGCTCGGAAATCTCTTCGGCAATACGGTCGGCCATTTCAGGATCGACACCGAAGCCCCGGCTCCCCATTAAAGCTTCACCGCTGAGTTTCAGCAGCACTCTCTGGAATTTTGGTTTTTCTTCGGTGGGATTCGATTCCATTCGACCTCCTGGAAAAGCCGAGGCGTCCCGTCAACGACCGAATATGAAATCAGGCAATTGAGGGGCCGTGCAGATTGCCTATGTTTCCCTGCAGGTTTGCCTTGCACAACCTGGAAATAGTTAGTCTGCCTAAAGTCCCGATCCCGGGATACCGGAAATACGAAACATGAACCGATTCTTTTAAAATACTTTCCGGCTGATTCGACGGCATATCGGCGAAACTGTAAAATTGAAGAAACCGGGAGGTTATTCTCCGAGTTTGTATCGAACAAAACGGCGCACCTGAATATTTTCTCCTATTTTCTGGATATGCGCCGCAATATGTTCTCGGACACTGATCGAGGAATCTTTTACAAACGGCTGTTCCAACAGGCATACTTCGGAATAAAACTTGGATAAGCGTCCTTCCACGATTTTTTCCAGCACGCTTTCCGGTTTTCCGCTATTCCGCGCCTGCTCGAGCAATATCTCCCTCTCCCCGGCCAGTACATCCTCGTTCACATCTTCCTTGCTGATGAATCGGGGGTCGCTTGCCGCGATATGCATGGCCAGGTCTTTGGCCAGAACCTGAAAATCAGGATTCCGTGCCACAAAATCGGTTTCACAGTTGAGCTCGATCATGACGCCGATTTTACCGTTATGAACATATGTGCCGATAAGGCCGTCCTTGGTTTCTCTCCCGGACTTTTTTGCAAGAGAAGCGAGACCGCGTTTTCGAAGAATTATTATAGCCTCCTCCAGGTCTCCGTTCGCTTCCTGCAGTGCGCTTTTACATTCCATAAAACCGACACCGGTTTTTTCCCTCAGTTCCTTTACCTGACTGGCGGATACGGCCATGGCAATTCTCCTCGTTTCTATTTTCTTCGCATCGATGAATCCGGGATTGGCTGTTTCGAGCGGAAGTTAAGTAAACTCCCGTCCTGAAGCATGGATAATCCTCGGAAATTCTTCATAGAAAACTGCAGTCAAACATCGGCTAGTCTTCCTGACCGGTCGTCGGAGCTTCCTCCAGCTCTTTTGACCGGGCATCTTTCACCTCGGCCGGCTTTTCCTTTTCTTCTTCCGTCTTTACTTCATTTGCAGGATCGGCCGGTGCGGACTCCGCAGGTGCGGGTTCCGCAGGGGCTGCCGCGGCTTCGGTCTTTTTGGTTTTAGCCTTGCGCTGCAGTGTTTTTCGCATGGTAGTTTTCGGCTTCGCGGGAGGTTCTGAAACGCCTGCATTTTCGTCTGCAGTGGAACCCTGTATACCGGAAGCAACGGCGGTATCCGGTTGATCGGCTGCCGGCGCTTCCGCGTCTACAGCCGCGGCGGCCGCTTTTTCAGCAGCTTCACGGGCAGCGGCTGCCTGCTGCGCCTGGATCTGGCGCTGTTTTTCCATTTGTTCCGCCAGTTCCTTCTGCTGAGCTTCGTAGACGGCCTTGCCGTCCAGATACGCCTGGGCGATCGTATCTGTAATCAGCCGGATGGCCCGCAGGGCATCATCGTTGCCCGGTATGATATAGTCGATCTCATCCGGATCGCAATTGGTGTCGGCGACGCCGACCACCGGGATTCCCAGCTTAACCGCCTCTTTGATCGCGATGGTCTCCAGTTTGGTATCGATTACGAACAGCGCATCCGGCAATCCGGCCATATCCTTGATCCCGGAGAGGTTTTTCTCCAGTTTTTTTCGTTCCCGCTCGTAACGCGCCACTTCTTTTTTGGAAAAAAGATCGTATTGCCCGTTACTCCGCATGGTTTCCAGTTCGCGGAATCGCTTGATGCTTTTCTGTATCGTAACGAAATTGGTGAGCAGTCCCCCCAACCACCTCTGATTCACATAGTAGGTCGATGTCTTCTGCGCGGCTTCCTGAATGGCTTCCTGAGCCTGCCGCTTTGTACCTAAAAACAGGATGGTTTTTCCCCGGCTCCCCAGATCGTACATAAATTGAATCGCGTTCTTGAACAGCTTGATGCTTTTCTGCAAGTCAATAATGTATATGCCGTTTCTCTGACCGAAGATATACTCCTTCATCTTCGGATTCCAGCGTTTTGTCTGGTGGCCGAAGTGGACACCCGCCTCCAGCAATTGCTTCATGGTTATAGAAACCAAATAGAACCTCCTCAGGCTACCTCTTCGAGAATTGGAATCTCTTACGAGCCCCTTTCTGTCCGTATTTCTTTCTTTCCTTAATGCGCGAGTCCCGGCGCAACAGTCCGGCTTTTTTCAACTTGGGTCGCAGCTCCGTATTGAACTGCAGCAATGCATTCGCGATTCCAAGCCTTATGGCACCCGCCTGACCGGAAGTTCCCCCACCGTCTACAAGAGCGCGGATATCGAACCTGCCCAACGTATCCGTAACGGCCAGCGGGTAACGGATTATCGTTCGCTGTGTTTCACCTTTGAAATATTCGCTCAGGTTACGTTTATTGACGGTCACCTGTCCGTCGCCGGGAATGAGACGAACGCGAGCGGTTGAGCTTTTTCTTTTCCCCGTTCCGTAATATTCAACTATCGCCATTAAAATCCTCAACTTGCTTCACAATGAAAAGCTATCGGCTTGTGTGTTTATAAAGCCAACGCAGTAGGTTGCTGGGCCTGATGCGGATGCTCCGGTCCTTTATACACCTTCAGTTTCTTTCTCATGGATCTGCCCAGTTTGGTTTTAGGCAGCATCCCGAAAATGGCATCTCGCACCAGTCTGTCCGGGTGCTTTTCCAGAAGCGCACCGGCGCTGATTTCCTTCAGCCCTCCGGGGTATCCCGTATGGTGGTAGTACCTCTTATCTTTTAATTTATTGCCGGTCAGCTTGATCTTCTCGGCATTAATCACAATTACGTGGTCTCCGGTATCAAGAAAAGGAGTGTATACCGGTTTATCCTTGCCCGTTAAGAGCCTGGCGGCACGTGCGGCAAGCCTCCCGAGAACCTGCCCTTCCGCATCGATAACGTGCCATTTTTTCTGCATATCCTCTTTGCGGGGGATAAAACTCTTCATTACTTTCTCCCTCTGTTAACTACCAAGTAGAACAATCCTTTAGGCTATCCAAGACACTCGTAAGTGTCAAGAAGAATTGATACTAAAATACACGGATATTTTGGCGGATTTAATAAAGAAGTGGTGAAAAACCGGGAAACAATTAAAGGGCAAATCCCACCCTTCTGCGTGCACCAATCCTTACATCTACTCCAGCCGGGTACTTTAACTTTCCGGAACCGCCTAAATCTGCAATGCGGTTTACCCGCCCTTCCTTTCGCACAGGAGGAGTAATTTTAAAACTCATTTTTAAATATTACAAATGAAACATGATCATTATTTAAAGAATTTGAATATTGACGGATTCGTGACGCTAATCACTCAGGAAATTAAGAAAAAACGCAATATGATTCTCAACAAGACGATAAGGCTTACAGGGAACAGGCACGGATCTGCTGTTTCACTGGAATAACAAACATGAAACTCGACTTTCTAAAAAAAACGTTTCTCTTAAAACTTTTGGGAAAATAACGAAGAAACCGGCGCAAACATTATGCTCAGTCTTCTGAATCGAAACAAACAGGCAATCGGTCTTGACATCGGCTCCAGAGCTTTAAAGGAGGCGGAACTCCGCCCTTTGCGTAACAGCGGGTACGAACTTGTCAGTCTCGGGATCGAAGAGGTTTCCCCGGATTGCATCGTTGACGGTGTCATCATCTCGAAACTTCCGGTATCCGAAGCGATCGACCGGATCTTCACCGGACAGAATATTAAGAACGAACGCGTTATGACATCCATTTCCGGTCATTCGGTTATCGTTAAAAAAATATCCCTGCCGGTGCAAAGTGACGCGGAATTGGCGGAATCCATTCAATGGGAAGCCGAACAGTACATACCTTTCGATATATCGGACGTAAATCTGGACTATCAGGTTCTGGGGGAAAATACGGCGACCGGGAATCTGGATGTTCTGCTTGTGGCCGTTAAAAAAGACAAAATAACGGACTTTTCCAGCGTTGTTAAAATGGCAGGAAAAACCCCCGTTCTTGTGGATGTCGATGCATTCGCGCTCCAAAACGCCTACGAGATAAATTACGAACCGGCCGGCGAGGACACGGTCGCTTTGCTCGATATAGGCGCGAGCACAATGACGATCAACATCGTTTCCGGCACCGAATTTCTTTTTACCCGCGATGTCGGTGTCGGGGGACATCAATATACGGAATTTTTACAGAAGGAATTCAATATCGACTATGATCAGGCCGAAGCCTTGAAGCACGGCCAGGAAATTGAAAATGTCGATCCCTCTGAAGTAAACCGCGTTATTGAATCCGTCACGGAAATCATCTGTCTCGAAATTCAAAAGACATATGATTTTTTCAAATCCACAACGACCGTGGAGCACATTGACCGCATGATCGTCAGTGGAGGCGCGGCACATACGACCGGTCTTATAGACGCATTGACGCGGAAGTTTGAAATCCCGGCCGAGAAATTCAATGCGTTCAAAAGGATCAAATACGACCCTAAAAAATTTCCATCCTCAATGATAGCGGACCGCGCTCCCGATTTCGCAATCGCGGTCGGTTTGGCAATCCGAAATCCTGAGGAATAGAACGGCTATGATTAAAGTAAACCTGCTGAAAGATCCGATCGACCGTACACGCAAGACATCCGTAAAGTCACCCACGTCCCGGACAGGACCGATACTCATTGTATTCATTGTTCTGGTCGTGGGTTTGATGGGCGCCTGGTATTATGTCGTCAACGACCAGAAGAACGAACTTACCGAATATCGCAATAAACTTAAAGCTGAAGAGGCCCGGCTTCAGACACTAAAGGCAAAGCTGGATAAATACGAAGAAGACAAAAAGCGAATTCAGAGTCGTATCGACGTGATTGAACGACTGAAGGAACAACAGACGGGCCCGGTTCTTCTTCTCAACCACGTACTTCACAGCATTCCCAGGAACAGGCTTTTATGGCTGACGTCGCTGATCCAGAGAGATAGTGATGTTAAAATCGTCGGACAGACCCAACAAATTGAAGCCATCCCGGATTTTATGACCAATCTTGCAGAAACCGGTTTTTTTCAAAGCGTCGATCTGGAGGAGATTACGACTCAGAACGACGCTTCGAAATTTTCGCTCCGCTGTGTGAGCGCCCAGTATCAACCGGAGGAGTGAAGGAATGGATCTAAAGGATATCCGTTTAGACAACCTGCCCAAACCTATTCAGCACGCACTTCTAGCGGGCCTCGTAATATGTCTTGCAGTTGTCTTTTACATGTATTTCATGAAAGGTCTTATAAAGGAGCGCGATGCTCTCAAGGTCGAGATAGTAACTCTCGAGACCTCCGTGGCCAAAATGACTGCGGTGGAAAGCCGACTGAAGGAGTTCGAACAGGAGTTGGCCCAGCTCGAGCGATACCTGACCAACCTTCGCAGCATGTTGCCCGCGCAGAAAGAAACTCCCACTATTTTGCGAAGTGTGCAGCATATGGCGGTTTCCAGCAATCTCAAGATCCTGAAATTTTCACCGAAACCGGTAATAACAAGGGACTTTTATTCCGACTGGCCGATCGAGATCGAGGTCCAGGGCAACTACGACGGTCTTGGAAACTTTTTTGAAAAGATCGGACGGGCGACAAGGATCATCGATGTCGGGACAATCTCTATCCAGAATGTCGATGGATCTACGGATCCAAAGCTAACACTGAAAGCAGATTGTACGGCGACGACATTTGTATATAAAGAAAACCAGTCGGATACAGCCGGCAACGATGCTTCGGATACAAAGGAGAAAACGCCTTGATCCTTACCTATTTAAAAAACCCCTATTCGCGGCATTTCCGAAAGCAAACACGCACAAGGTGCATTTGCCGAAGGCCTTCCGCGTCCGGGATTATAGGATGTCTTCTCGTATGCTTATCGATATCCGTACTTCCGATGAGACAGGCTGCAGCACAGGAAGCGAAACGCGGCACTGCGACGGAGTCGTCGAAACAATCAGATTCCGTCAAGAGCCCCCGTTTGAACTATACCGGGATCTCCTACATGCCCAGCAATAGTCGGGATCCCTTTCTGAATCCACTCCTTAAGAAACCGGGAACCGAAGGAGACCAGGAAATCGATCGAGGTCTGCCCCCTCCGGGAATCGCCGGTACTTTTATAGAGGAGGCGGTACTCAAAGGCATCTCCATTAAGGTTGGGGACGGGCGTCTAGCTATCGTCCAGGGGGCCGGAAACCGAGCTTATTTCCTCAGGGAAGGAGACAGGCTCTTTGACGGATACCTTAAGGAAATTGGTCGTGACTCTATCAAACTGGTCCGCGAAAGAAAAATGAGATCTGGGAAAATCATAACCCAGGAAGTGACCAAACGGTTAAGGACACATTAGGATGGCGGGTATGAAAATTCAACTCACTGGAAAAAACATTATCGGATCTGACAGGAAGGGGAATACCAGGTACTGTATTCTTCTTTTAATTCTGGCTTTATCCGTTCCGTTATTTACCGCGGCAAAGGAAGCCGATGAGGATAAGCAACCTCTCCCCGTTGGAGTTCTTAAAGACATTTCGGCCTCGCAGGAGAACGGCAAATTAACGGTAACTATGAAAACGGACCGGTTGATGAAGCCGCAAACCTTCAAGCTGGAGAATCCCTCCCGCCTTGTTGTCGACTTCCAGAACACGGTCAATAAAGTCAACTTCATGAAATTGCCGTTAAATGCACCGGAAGCGAAACAACTGCGCGTCAGTCAGTTCAAGCGTTCTAATCCACAAATAGCGCGGGTGGTGTTCGATCTGTCGGAGCAATTTGGGACTCACGAGATAACTCAAGATAGTGCTTCAGTTCAGGTGACGCTCTATCCTGCAAAACCCGAGACCGCGAAGGTCGCCTCCTCTTCCCTGAAGAAGCCGGAGAGTCCGGCCG
>CAZPHK010000119.1:0-14969 GCA_964586015.1 uncultured Acidobacteriota bacterium
ACCCGATTCTGTATCAGGAAACCGTCGACAGGGCTCTTCTGGAAGATCTCGGCGGAACCGGAGATATCACCACCGAAGCCATTGTTTCCAAGGAAGACACCGCGACCGCCAGAATTATCGCGCACGCCCCGGGCCGCATCGCCGGCATTGAAATTTCAGGCTATGCATTCCGCAGAATGGATGCCCGGCTGCTTTTCGAAGTCCGGACATTTGACGGAACGGATGTGGAGCCCGGAGACACGATCGCCGTTATCCGGGGGGATGCAGGCCCTATCCTGAGCGGTGAACGGACCGCGCTGAATTTCCTGTCGCATCTTTCAGGCATCGCCACGGCGACCCGCAAAATTGTTGAAGTCGTCGAGCCTTTTCCGGCCCGCGTAGTCTGCACGCGGAAAACAATCCCGGGACTTCGCGCGCTGGAAAAATATGCGGTGCGGGCCGGCGGCGGCTTCAATCACCGCTTCGGTCTCGACGACGCGATCCTGATAAAGGACAATCACATAGCAGTTGCGGGAAGTATCACGGAGGCCATTCACCGCGTTCGCCGTAAAGCGGGACATATGGTGAAGATCGAGGTGGAAGTTGATACCCTCCAACAGCTGGAAACGGCGTTAAAAGAAGAAATCGACGCCGTTCTTTTGGATAACATGAATTTTGGTACGCTGACGGAAGCCGTGCGCATGGTCAACGGAAAGGTGACAACTGAAGCTTCCGGAGGGATCACACCGGAAACCGCGCGGGACGTAGCGGCTACCGGAGTAGATATTCTCTCCCTGGGGTGGCTGACCCACAGCGCGCCGGCACTGAATCTGTCTCTGGACCTTCAAGTCGGCTAGCTTCCGTCGAATACCAACTTTGCGTAAACACGTTCGTTAGAGTTTTCAAGTTACAGGTTTCCCGTTCACGGTTCTGGGTTCACGGTTCTGGGTTCCGGTTTCAATTGTGAAAAAGAGATGAATATGGAGGGATTCAATCGGAGGAATTGCGTCGGGTGCGGAAAAAATTCTTGAGGATCGAACCGCATTCATCCTCCAGGATTCCCGACTTGATCCGGATGCTGTGATTGAGAAACAGGGCATCCTCGATCCGAAAACAGGAATGAACCGCGCCTGATTTCGGGTCGGCGGCCCCGTATATCAGCGTTTCAACCCTGGCCTGGATCATGGCGCCGACACACATGATGCACGGCTCTACGGTGACAACCAGAACCGATCCCGGCATCCTGTAATTGGACAGATTGTGTGCCGCCTGACGCAGGGCGACAATTTCCGCGTGGGCCGTAGGATCGTGCAGGCAAATCGAACTGTTATGCCCTCTGCCGATCAATTTATCGTTCAACAGAACCACGGCGCCTACCGGCACCTCTTCCCGGGCTTCGGCCTTCCGTGCCTCCAGGAGCGCTTCCCGCATCCAGAATTGAGCAGTCTCTAAATCCATAAGGCTTACCTTGTGCGCGAAACTTTATATTAAATGAACCTACAATGTGAATGCCATATTCGATGTTCATTCGAGAAATAATTCAGGATTGAAGATTACAGATTGAAAATTGAATGCAGTACAATATCGAATTTCCCTGAAGAATGATGTAATCTAAGTTGATTAGTTGACAGGTATATATATGAATGATTCAAAAGAAGAACGTTTAAAGATCGCGGTATTTATCGATTTCGACAATATCGCAATCGGTGTAAAGCAGTCCCTCGGGCGAAATTTCGATGTCGGCACCGTGCTGGAGGCTATCAAGGAAAAAGGGCAGGTGGTTACCAAGATAGCTTACGGCGACTGGAAACGGAACGAGGATTTCAGCAGGGCCATGACCCAGCATGCCGTCCAGATGGTGCAGAGGAACCTGACACCCGGTGGAGATAAAAACGGCGCGGATATAGCCCTGGCGCTGGATGCCCTGGAAATGGCTTTTACCCGCGACCATATCAACGCTTTTGTCATAGTCGGCGGAGACAGCGATTTCATAGCTCTCGTGGAAAAACTGAAGCAATACGACAAGGTGGTGTTCGTCGTCGGCGGACGCGCATTCACCAGCGTAATCCTGCAGAAAAACTGCCATGAATTTATATCCTATGAAAACCTGATCGGCATCCAGTCGGGAATGAAAAGATCCGCGGGCAAAGCCCAGATAGTTCCCAGTCCCGCGGCGCTGGAAACGGCCCTGCCCCTCATCAGACGATCCCTCAAGATCCTGTCCGATCGTGAAGTCTCACCCCAGCTCGGACTCCTTAAAAGTACGCTGCTTCAGCTGGATTCCACCTTTTCCGAACGGGATTACGGTGTAAGCAGTTTCCGGGATTTCACACAAAAACTGGCAAACGCAGGGTACGTCAACCTAAAGCAGGTGGATCGCAGCCTTCTGGTCGAATTGAAGGAAATACCGGAAAACAACGGTAAAACGCCGACGGAAACCGCGACTTCACCCGAGCAGGCTCCCCCGGAAACTGCAGCTCCAGCTGAACCGGTGATCGTTCCGGCACAGCCTTCGGAAGCAACCAGGGCCCTGCAGGAACTGATACGGGAATCGAAAGCAAAGCCCAGCTGGCCCATGTATCTCCGGACATTCAAGCACTTTCTCAAGTCCCTGCAACCTCCCTTCGACGAACGCCAATTCGGAATAACCAGTACCTACGACCTCGTTCGTCAGGCTCAAAAAGACGGCTTGCTCCGCGTAGAACGCAATCGCCAGGGCATAATGCGCATATATCCCGCGGAGCTCTTCCCCCAGACAATCCAGGGCACCCTCGAGCAGGAACAGACGCAGACAAGCGCTTATGAACCTGAAACAAGCCAACCCGAAACGGGAAAGCCGGAAACGACGGATATCAAACCTGAAGGGAAAGAAACCGAAACACCTCCAGACAAGCCTGAAAAAGCCAGAACCCGCAAGGCCAGGTCCGAAAAAGCCGTAAAGAAACCATCCAAAACCCCGAAGGCCGTCCGGGCACGCAAAACAAAATCGGAGCCCCCTTCGACGGAAGCCGAGCCTGAGACAATCGACAGGGAAACCGCCGCGGAAGGGGAGAAAATTCCCGGGGGAATATTGCCGGAACCGTCACCGGAAACAGCACAGGAAGCCCAATCCGATACAAATGCGGAAACTCCCAATGAAAAGCCGGCTCCCAAAAGAAAGCGTAAAGCAACGGCCGCTAAAACTACACGGGCACGCAAGACCACAGCGCGCAAAACCACAACACGTAAAACAAAAGCCGCGGGAGGAAAAACCGCTGCAGTAGGTACGGAATAATCCTTTCTGATTCTAGCCCGAATTTCTCACAGTGTTCCCTGCAGTGGATGAAAAGCGTCGAAAAAGAAAATCCCCGGCCTTATAGCCGGGGATTTCAATCAACCTGCCAACTGAACCTAATCTTCCGAGTCACAGATTGTTTAAACCATCTCAGCCTCCGGCTGAGCCTGTCTTCCGGCAGACAGCGGTGCTTTTACTTGGATCTCCTGTTAATCAGTACAAGCATATTCTTTGATTTATTGACCTTATCGGGATCCTGCCCTTTTTCGATATACTGCGTCAGCAGTTCCTTCGCGCGCGCGTCCATATCCTTCTCTGAATAATCTATATAATACAACTCTCCGAGGAGAAAACAGGCGTCCAGGTTCTGAGGATTTTCCTTAAGGATGCGCTCCAGAACGATTTTGGCAAATCCCGGATTATTGTTCTTGGTTCTGTCGACAATATCCATGAGGACCTGATCCACGCTTTTTCCATTCCGCAACCTGGGATCCGTCAGGGTATCCAACGCCTGGTCATATTTCTTGGTTTCGAGGTAGAATTGCGCCAGGTTGTTCAGATAATCGGTCACTTCCTTCTCGGGAGCCAGCTCAACCGCCTTCTTGAAAGCCGCCTCCGCAGCTTCGTTCTGCTTCAGTTCAGCCTGTGCTTTTCCAATCTGCACCCACACCGGAGCCTGTTTGTACTCCTTCAACAGGCCGATAGCCTGCTGGAACTTTTCGAGAGCGCCGGCAGCGTTTCCGAGCTTTAAAATGCTGATTCCTTCGTTCAGCGCCTTCTGGGCTTTCTCGATCGCCGCATTCTCTATCCTTGCCTGGATCTGTTCCTTAAGATGGGGGAAATCCTTATCTGCGGGGTTGAGTTCGATCGCCTTATTGATCGAATTCAAGGCTTTTTCCAGCTCCCCTGCGTAGGTTAAAGCGATAGCCAGCTGGTAATACGCATCCGTATCCTTGGGATTTTTCTGCAGGATTCCGTTGTATATTTCTACAGCCACGTCGTATTTTTTTTGTTTGAGCGCCAGTTCTCCTTTATAGGCCGGCACTGCGTCAATGAGTTTCCGGGCATTGTCCTGAATCTCTTTCTGCTTCGAAGGATCGGGCTTCCCCGGGATCGCCGGCACGGATGCGAACATACCGGCCAGTTTTTCCGCTTTCTGCAACTCTTCTATTGCCTTGTCGAACTGAGTCATCTGGAAGTAAAAAGTGCCCAAAGTAAAAATCGCCTGGGTGCTGGAAGGATCCAATTCGACGGATTCCAGCAGCATTTTTTCGGCTTCGGCCGCATTGTTGGCTTTCATGGCCTCGATTCCAAGAGCCAGAGAATCGGCCGCCTTCTGAATCCGTGCCGGATCTTCGAAGTAAAGCGGCGAATCCACGCCGGGCTGCAGCGTCAGCTTGACGGTCTCCTGTGAAGTGCCGACCGTCAGATACTCGTAAAGGGCCGGCGCATAGTCGTCTTTACGTCCAACGACACGGTAGATGCCGGCGGCGATTTTCTTTAATTCGGCTATTCCCTCGCCGTTGGATTTATCATCTTCCACTTTCTTGTTATCGAGCGAAAGAATCTCCACTTTCACGCCCTTCAGGGGATTCCCGGATTCGTCGACGCAGGTAGCTGTAACCGTAGCGTTTTGGGCATAAACCAGGGTGGAAAATAAAAGTGAAATTGCAACAAAACAAATAAAAATCGGTGCAAAACGGTCTATTTTCATGTCCATTCTCAAAAAACCGGCTCTCAATCCCGGGGCTTTCGACTAATGCGCGGGATCGGAACCCGAGTAATAAATTATCCGGCCTCTTTTCCAATAAACTGGGAATGAGGCTTCCCTATTTCCGGTAGTCCCCTACCGGTTTCTACCAAATAACTTTACAAGGTTGACACACAAGGCATGCGTCATGCAACCGCGAATCAAGATACGTGAATTCCCTCATATAGTTACCGAATTGATATTTCAGCCGGCCTCCGCGGCTCCGGCACGGCTGCATCTCCGCATAATTATCGGGGGAATCGGTCAGGAAACGCGAATTAAGATCAGGGAACCTGAACGACAACCTTGGATACGCCCGTATTTCCATCCCGGTCGCCGGCGCGAATCCCGATCAGATGTTCTCCGGCAGGAAGATCGTGGGTCGTAATCCGATACGCCTCCACGGCTGAATCCGCGATTCCGTCATCCGGAAAAACAAGACGCCAGTCGCCGCCGTCAATGGAGAATTCCGCCGTAGCAATGCTTCCGGTCAGAACGCGGGCTTCGAACGCAATCTCAACCCCTCTGCCTTTTACCTCGCTTTTTTTGATTTCAACCCGGGGAGGAGCGCCGGCAATTACAAAGGGGCCCGAAACAAGTTCGCTGATCAGAAAATTGTCATAGGGATTTGAGGGAGCATCGCTTGCCACTACCTTGAGGCGATAAATCCCGTCCGGAAGAGATGAGGCGTACAGCGTATAGAACGTATCGGAATATTCCCTTTCAAGAAGCTTCCAGTCGGATTCCGATTCTCCTTTAAAGTAGAGGGAATATTCAAGGGAGTCCTGGTTGTCGTCTGCGGCCTTCCAGGTGAACGACTGAGCTCCCGGCCGAAGCAACCGGCGTGGAACAGGCTTAGGCGCAATGTTCTCGCGTTCCCTGGGCGAGTTCAGGGAACGTCCGTCCGGCGTTCTTGCCGGAACGACGACGGAGGTTCCGCTCACAGCCAGGGCAGGCTGCTTTTGAAGCTCGATCCCGTAGGGAAGCACTTCGATTCTCGTGACCTGGGGCCTCAGATTCTGCTGTAAGTACGCGATCCGGATGTTTTCCAGAAGGTCGGTGGGGGGATTCTGAACGGAACCGGAATCCTGCGCAATCGTGACCTTCCATTGCAGGTATCGGGCTCTGGGGCTGACGACCTGCCGGCCTGAAGAGGTATACGGCTCGCTCCATTCGCTCCAGGAGTTGTCTATCTTTTCCGTGTTGCCCGTTCGCGTGGAGAACTCGATGCGGGCTTTTCCGGGATTCGTCACTTTCCAGGATATTTTACCCCAGGAAGCCACGGTTTCAGCGTCCAGCGTTTTCGATTCGAAGATGCCCGTCCCGGATTTTCCGGTTTCCAGTCTGTAGAGCCTGCCCTGGTTGCTGCCGGCGGTGTAAACGATATCCCCGTCCGCCAGCATCCGCGTGAGATCCTCCTCCGGCGTATCGGAAATAACTGAAACCTGCTTTGCTGAATCTATCGACAAAAGCCTGCCCTTCGGCCCGGTCGATAAAAGGACGGATCCGTCGCTGCGTAAAACGGAATCGTACACCATCTGTGTTTTGGAAGTGTAGATCGCCTCCACGCCGCTGTCTTTGGATATGGCATAAACAACAGATCGGTTGCCTGCTACGGCCGTCTCGCCCCCAGGTGCGGAAACCGCGGTTATTTCGGTTTTGGAGGCCGGCGAATCCGCCTCTTCTTCCTTTCCTGCCGCTACAGGGGAAGACATCGCCTTACTGCCGGTTGCGGCGTCCGGAGACGCGGCTTTTGCATCGATCCCCGAGGCGGAGGATGCAACCGCGATAATACCTCCGAAGCTGTCGAATGCGATTGTATGCACCTCCTTCATCGGGGTGTCCAGCAACGTAAATCCTTTGCCCTGGGGATTGATTTCAATGACCAGCCCCTCGGGTGCGGTCCCCGCCACCAGGTTCCTGTTTTTATCCCGGGCAAGGCACATAACATGCGTATCGCTGCAGCTGAAAAAAACGGTCCCGGCCCCGCTTTCATCCACTTTGTATATCGCCCCGCCGCCGCCCGTGCCGACATAGAGATTGCCCGCGTCGTCGAAAATCATGGACCAGATGTACTTTTCCTCGGAATCAAAAAATACCGTCGCCTGACCGGAACCGGTTATCTTGTAAACCTTCCCGTCCGGGGACGTGCCGGCATAAAGATTATCCTCCGCATCGATTGCCAGGGCGAATATATTGATTTCTTCAGCCTGAAAAAACAGGGTTCCCTTCCCCTGCGGGTCGACTCTGAAAACTTTCCCGCCGTCTCCCGTCCCGACGTACAGGTTCCCGCGGCTGTCCCGGACGATGGAGAAAATGTAAGGCTGGCCCGTGTCGAACACCATATCGTAAGCCGGTGAAAGAAAGATCTTGCCGTCGGGCGTAAGGGATATTCGATCCAGGCTGCCTTCCAGAAAATCAGACTGCGTAAAATTTTCCCAGAATTGCGGAGTCACCGCCGAAGTATTCAACGACGATGCGAGCAGAAGAATGAGTACGGTAAATCCTCGATATAGCATTATTTACTCCACCATTATGGATGAATATTGATCGTCAGCATCTTCCCGCCGGTAGCCACATAATTCGTGCGAGGCAACTCGTATTCCTGAAAAGTGGATACGCCTATCGGGATTACCGCGCCGGTTTTGCGTTTCGATCCCAGTATTGAAAGTATTGAAGGAGGCAATCCCGGCAATCCTTCCCCCTTGACAACGGCTCCCGGCTCCCGGCGAAACATCCGGATATACAGGTGATCGTTTTTTCTCAGGTTGTTGATCAGCCGGATGAGATGGGAAAGATTGCGCGGGACCAGGACCTCGTCCTCCTGCTGTTCGTCCATTGACATCAGGGTTGTTCCGTCCGCAACCAGCAGGTGCAGGGGGCCCGGCGCAATATTCGACGGTATTTGCAGCGGGTACACGTTCTGGATGGTATCCCCGTTTGCCTTTTTACAGGAGATTTCAAGATCCAGCGTATCACCGGCCTTCGCTTCGGTCCGATTCACCCTGATAAAATCGAGCAGCGCCGACCGGTCGCCTTCCTGTACCGTAACCGACAGATCGATGCCTTCAATGTCCAGGTTACTGTAGCCGAAGGCCAGAAGATAATTGACCGGGAGGGCGGCGGATACGGAAATAGCGTCCGCAACGCCGCTGTCTGAAGAAAAACGGTTGTACACTTCCACGGCCTGTTCGTTCTTGACCCGGACCTCCCCCTGAATATCGATCGTCACAACACCCTGCCCGCGTTCGGAGACCGCGATGCTGTTGTAGACGGCCAGATTCACCAGAAGCGGCGTCAGAAGCCGATCCTGGACCATTTCGTACTCGAATGTCTTGTTTTGTCTCCGACTGGTCTTGATCCGGACCTTCAAAGGCACCATCCGGGTTTTAGCTCCCAGCCGGCCGAAAACACCCATGCCCCTGTCCTGGCGGATGGAACCCACGGCCTCCCCCATTTCCAGGATCTTGAAGGAACTCTGCAGGCTTGGAAAGATGAACATCGTCCTGGCTTTATGGACGGGAAGGTCGGTGAATCCCAACTCCAGCAGGCTGTGGCCGAACGCGTATATCTTATCGCCGTCGATGTAGGTAACCGTGCCTCCGGCCGAGACTTCCAGGTCTCCCCGGATCAACGGAATGATGATGCTCGAACCCGGCTCCAGTGGGGCCTTCTCCTGCTCCGTCCCGGAGTCCGCCGGAGCTCCCGGAACCGCCCCGCCGATTCCCTGTATAACTGAAAGTCCCATGGCCCGGAATCTGGGCTTAAATGCCTGGAGGGTTTTGGGGGCGAGTCCGCCAAGGCTGAGAGGCGTGGCGATTGGAATCAGGGTATGGCCCTGCAGGCCGACCGGCACGGAATTTTTTTCACCGTTATTGGCCGTAACGACAGGTCCGGTGGAAAAACGCCCCATTCCGGGCAAAGGTACGGCGGCTTTTGAAAAGACGTCAATCTGGGTATCGATATCGAATTCCAGATCCGGCGTTACGTTCTCCTTGAAAGCATCCACCATTTGGGTGATCGGTGTGATTCCGCAGATTGCCTCTTTGGCGTAAGGGTAGGTAAATGCCACGGCGCCCAGGAGTTTGCCGTCAATATAAACCGGGCTGCCGCTCATTCCCTCAAAAACGCCCGTCTTATCCAGTAATTCTCCGCTGAGCCGTGCAAGAACCGCGTTGGATCCGGCCTCGAGGCCCCGCAACACCCCAAGAATTTCCACCAGAAATTCTTCCGTTCCGTTTCCCCGGAAACAGGTCCTGCCGATTCCATTCATGCCGGGTTTCACGTCTTTGATGTCAAAAAATTCTGTATCCGCCCGTGCATTCGGTAATAGAATCGACAGAAACAGGATTATGGTAAAAATCATGAAGGACTGTTTTCGGGTCATTCCTGAAACCTCTCAAAAGGATTAAGTATAACAGATTTGGAGGGTGTGTTGATTGCCCGGAAGGAGAAGATTCTCGAGAAAACATTATGGGGACGTTCAAATTTTATGCAGGACTGATGAAATTGAAGTCCATCAACATGAGAAATATGCAACAGTAAGAGATCCGGTTTCTTTATTATCAACCGCTCCCCGCGCAGGCCTTTGCCGGGCATCCAGGACTATTGGAATCGCAAAGGCCCGTTATCCGAAAAAGCGAACGGAAACTCGCCTGGAAAGTGCTGAACGCCTTCTATAAGAAAATCGAATCTGAAGAAGGAAACTGAATATCCGATAAAGGCTGCCGGTATGCCGTCCATACAACAGCCGATATCTTCACGGAATGCGGGCTAAAAGGCTGTTTCCCGGGCGAATGTCCGCGTCAGCTGCGCGCATCTGTCGAAAAAAGCGTCCGTTGACAGGGAGCGGACCTTCCCGTCAAGGGTCCGGACACTTATTTCGTCATTCTCCTTCTCCCTGGGCCCGATCGTAACGATGGCCGGTATATAGGCAACCTGGGCATCGCGAACCTTCCTCTTCAGCGTTTCGTTGCGGCTGTCCAGGGATGCCCTGAAACCGGCCCGCATCAACCGGCTTACCAGCTCCTCCGCGTAGGGATCCAACGACTCGTTAATCGTCAGCACCACAACCTGCTCCGGCGCCAGCCAGAAGGGGAATTTGCCTCCGTATCGCTCGATAAGGAGAGCCATGGTGCGTTCATAGCACCCGATGGAGGAACGATGAATGATCATCGGCGTCTTCTCGCCGCCGTCCCTGTCAATATAGGCCAGGCCGAATCTTTCCGGCAGGGCGAAATCGATCTGAACGGTAATGACCGTATCCTCCTTGCCCCAGACATTCTTCATCTGAATATCGAGCTTGGGTCCGTAGAAGGCCGCTTCACCGTCCGCCTCGACATAGGCAAGACCGTTTTCGTCCAGGATTTCCTTGAGCGCCTTCTCCGAAGACTCCCATGCGGCCGGATTGTCGATATACTTGTCCGTCTTTTCAGGATCCCACTTGGAAAAACGGTAATAGTAATCGGTCAAATCGAGCGTTTCCATCACGTAGCCGATCAGCTTGAGAACGTCGTGAAATTCCTTCTTTAACTGCCCGGGCGTGCAGATGATGTGCCCTTCCGAAAGGGTGAACTGGCGGACGCGGGTCAAACCGTGCATCTCCCCGGAGGCTTCGTTCCGAAACAGCGTCGAAGTTTCGGAATAACGGACCGGAAGGTCCCGGTAGCTGTGCAGTTTCCGTTTGTACAGCATGAACTGAAACGGACACGTCATGGGGCGCAGGGCCAGCACTTCACCGGTCTCCGAGCCTTGCGGATCCGTCCCGGGTGTTTCCTCATGGCTGCCCTCCATGATGAACATGCCGTCCTTGTAGTGCTGCCAGTGGCCCGAAATCTTGTAGAGATCGCTCTTGGCCATGAAAGGCGTCATGGTGCTCCGATAGCCTCGAATGAACTCCTCGTCCTCGATAAAACGATGAAGAGTCCGCAATACGACAGTGCCCCGGGGAGTGAAAAGGGGAAGGCCCTGACCGACGTGGGGGTTGCCGATAAAGAGATCCAGCTTCTGCCCCAGCCGGACGTGGTCGTTCTCCTCCGCTTTGCGCCTCGCTTCCAGATAGGCATCCAGGGATTTCTTATCGCCGAAGCTTGTCGCGTAAAGCCGCGTCAGCATCTTGTTTTCGGAATTCCCCCGCCAGTAGGCCCCTGCCAGCCGCAACAGCTTGAAGGCCCTGAGCATTCCGGTATGGGGAATGTGGGGCCCGCGGCAGAGATCCGCGAATTCGCCGATCCGATAACATGTAATGGCCGCATCTGCAGGCAGCTCTTCGATGATTTCAACCTTATACGGCTCATCCCTGAACAGATCGAGTGCCTCGCTCCTGGTAAGTACCGAACGTTCGAACGGAAGCTTCTCCTTTCCTATCCGCTTCATTTCCGCTTCTATGGCTTCAAAATCCTCGTTCTTCAGAGTTGCGTTGTCGAAATCATAATAGAATCCGTCCTCAACGACAGGGCCGATGGCCAGTTTCACATCCGGGAAAAGCCGCTTCACAGCCAGGGCCATAATATGCGCCGAACTGTGACGATAGATGTCCATTCCCTCCTTATCGCGGAGCGTCAGAAGCTCCACCGCTGCATCCTCCACGATGGGACGATGCAGATCCCGCGGATCTCCATTCACCTTGACGGCCACCGCGGCCCTTGACAATCCCTCGGATATCGACATTGCCACGCCGAAACCGCTTGTTTCCTGATCAAATTCCCTGACGCTGCCGTCCGGCAGGCTAATCTTCATTGCAAATCTCTCCACACGGTAAGAAGTTCCGCCCGGCGCTGTAAGGAACCGCCGGTTCCATCGGTATTTTAACACCCCCGCTACTGCAATTTTTTAACCAACTGGGCGACACTGACGCCCAGAACACGGGATTCCTCCATGGCCGACATATCGATTCCGCCACCGACTCCGGTCAGAACATCCCCGATCTCCCGCCCGTAGCCGATAGCGCCCCCGGCCACGATCATTCCCTGTGCGATGCAGAAGGAATAGAGCAACGACCGGGTTTGTATGGCCCCGACTCTTCTGGTAACCACCAGCGCACCCGCGACTTTACCCCTAAGGGCCCTTTGCTGGAGCAGAGCGAACATGCGATCCATTACGGCTTTTCCCTGTGCGCTTACGCTGCCGAAATAAACCGGAGTGCCGAAAATAATGCCGTCCGCACTTTCGAGCATTCCGTAGAGTTCCTGCATGTCGTCCTGAATGATGCAGCTCCCGGTTTCGAAACACGTCTGGCAGGCGTCGCAGGGCGCCACTTCCTTTTCTGACATTCGAAACATATCCGTCTCGCAGCCTTCCATCCCGGCGGCCTCCAGAGCCTGCCGCATCAATATTTCGGTATTCCCGTTTTTTCGCGGGCTGCACGTGATACCAAGTATTTTCATTGCGTTGCCTCCAAATCCCAAACGTTGCACCGGCTCCATGAAATAAAGCAGAAACACGATTGCATCCGGAATTATTCCCTATTACTCTTTTGTTGCCGCCTCCATACCGAATTCCCGAAGGGTTTCCGCTATCCCGGCAGCGGGATGCTCCGGCCCTGCAGGCAATACGGTCGAATCATCAGGCGATTATATCCGGCGGTGCATAAAAAAGAGGAAATAAAAAACCCGATGCATTCAGATCCCGCTAAAGAATACCGCATTCGATTAAAAAAAAGACAGGCGGCCGCCGATTCCTGCGATTCCCTGCATCGAAGAATAGGAAATACGAGACTTCTGATATTCCTGGCCGCGGCCTTCATGGCCTGGCTCGCATTTGTAACAGACGCGCTCAATCCATGGTGGCTGATCCTTCCTCTGGCAGCATTCCTTTCGCTCGCCGTCTGGCACGGCCATGTGCTTCGTAATCTCGATCGCAGCAGACGCGCGGTCCAGTTTTACGAGACGGGACTGGCACGCGTTGAAGAACGCTGGGAAGGTTCCGGCGAGCCGGGGAAACATTTTAACGACGCCTCCCATCCCTATGCACAGGATCTCGATCTTTTCGGAAACGGTTCCCTGTTCCAGCTTTTATGCAGTGCGCGCACCCACGCAGGAGAAGAGAAGCTGGCTTCCTGGCTGAAAAAACCGGCGGACCTGGAAGAGGTGCGTTCCCGGCAGAAAGCGGTGGATGAACTGCGGCATATGCTGGATCTTCGCGAAGATCTGGCTGTCCTTGGGGAGGATATCCGCGCCGGACTGGATCCCGCCCCCCTGCTCGATTGGGCGAACGGACCCGCGATGCCTCCGTCCGTGGCGATACGGACCGCGGCAGCCCTGGTTTCCATTTTTGTATTGGCTTCCCTGGCGGCATGGGGGTTTACGGGACAACACACATGGTTTCTGGGGACCGTTCTCGTTGAAATCGTTTTCACCTACCTGCTGCGCCGTAAAATCAGGTCTGCCGCCGGTAAGGCGGAATCGGCCTGCAGGGATCTGAAAGTGCTCTCGCTCGTACTCGCCCGCATTGAAAAAGAAACCTTTCAGTGTCGACATCTCGGAATGTTGAAGCAGGCGCTGGACCGCGACGACCGCCCTCCTTCCCGGCTGATCGCCCGGCTCAATTCCCTGACGGAACTGCTGGAATCCAGGCGAAACGCCCTTTTCGCACCCGTTGCGTTTATTTTAATGTGGGAAGTTCAATTTGTTTTCCTGATAGAGGACTGGCGCAGGAGATACGGCGGCGCCGTTGCCGGCTGGCTTGAGGCGGCGGCGGAATTCGAGGCCCTCTCATCCCTGGCGGGATACGCGTACGAGCATCCCGAAGATCCATTCCCGGAGCTGACAGAACAGGCTCCCTGTTTTGAAGGCCGGGGGCTCGGACATCCACTGATTCCGAACCACAAGTGCGTTCGCAATGATGTAAGCCTCTCGAGAGAATCCAGCGTGCTGATTGTCAGCGGCTCCAACATGTCCGGCAAAAGCACGCTCCTGCGTACGGTCGGCATCAATGCCGTTCTTGCCCTGGCCGGGGCTCCGGTCCGCGCCCTCAACCTGCGCATATCGCCGCTGGTTCCGGGGGCCTCCATACATATTACGGACTCTTTGCAGGCGGGGACTTCCAGGTTTTATGCGGAAATTACACGGCTGCAGAAGCTTGTTGCCCTGGCCGGCGGCCCCGTTCCTCTGCTTTTTCTTCTGGACGAGCTGCTTCACGGTACAAACTCCCACGACCGCCGTATCGGCGCGGAAGCCATAACGAAAGCGCTCGTCAGCCGGAATGCGGTCGGGCTTCTCACCACTCACGATCTTTCGCTCGCGGATATTGCCGGCAAGCTTTCTCCAAGGGCCTCCAATGTTCATTTCGAAGACCACATCGAAAACGGCAGGATGGTATTCGACTATAAACTCCATCACGGAGTCGTGAGAAAGAGCAACGCTCTCGAGCTTATGCGGTCTGTCGGGCTGGAAGTCTGATACGCCGGAGAACCGGCTGATTTCCAAAGGAGAATCTGCCGGGCTAGTTTCTACCCAGGTTTACTCTCGTCGCATCCACCGTGAAGGTTTTCCTGCCCGAACCATGATCCCAGAATCCGGGCTCCCCAGTTCCCGTTCCGGGAATATATCCTACGGCAGCCTTCGGCCCGTCCGCCGGAGTGGGCAGATCGAATACGGCGCCAACTTCAAAGTGCGTGGCATCGATGATACGATACGAGTAAGCATTTCCCGTCACACGGTCTTTCTTCTGGTTGATGAACGTGTCCGGATTTATGTCGCAATCGGACAAACTCTGCGGCAGGACTCCCATATTTTTATAATACAGCTGCACCCGCCGGCATATATTTGCTAGATCGCTGATCCGCTGGTTATCCTGTGCATAAAGACGGGCCTTCATGGGGCTTCCCGCCGTCCAGAATCCGAACCCGAGAATTCCCAACACCGCCAAGATCATCACGGCATAGGCGATAAAGACAGATTTTCCTGATGGTTGTTCTATGGAAGGAGCCATTTCATCCAGGCGCAGATCCCGCAGGAAATGAATGAA
>CAZPHK010000120.1:0-14772 GCA_964586015.1 uncultured Acidobacteriota bacterium
GGACAAGCTGTTGTTCGCCCTTTACACAATGAAGTATAAATCGGTATTGCCAGAAGCCGGGTAAATGATGAATTTTCAAAATTTGAAATCTCAAGTTGAAAATTCAAATATTCTATGTATTCCAATAATTATAAACGTTGAACGTTGAACGGGAAACAGGTCACCGCGCGGAAACCAGTTCGATGCGTATGCTGCCCAGCGGCAGATCGACCGTTATCAGAACCGGATATCTTTTTGAGTCGTCGCTCAAATAGAGTCTCAGTTTTTTGCTGTCGCTGACGACGCCGTCATTTTCGAATTTGACCGCTATCCGGGCAGCCTTGAAGCTGCCCGCATCCGTCTTGATATTTTCGAACCCTTCAACTTCGGCGACAAGCTTCTGAAGCTTATCGTTTTCAATCAGCGTGAACTTTGCGGGTTTTTTCAGGGCAAGTTCCGTACAACGGATCGTATAAAAAAGCGAAGCGACATCGTAAGTGGAAGAAGGGATGGGAATCGTCCGGCCGTCCTGCAAAAACGCCCGGCTTTTTTCAGGCTCCAGACGGTAATTGCGTTTCTTCACACGCTTTGGCTGCTGCAGGATGTTCTGGGCCCGATGGGGCAGCAGGGAATCCGCATCCACATAGGATTCATATTTGCTGGAGGCCTTGTACAGGACATTGGCAAGCCCGGCAGTCTGCGCCTGCATGATTGCATGGTAACAGTCGAAACCATCGAAGATGCCGCGCTTCCTGACTTGTGCGGTCATCGTGGCCGCCGTCAGGAATCCGGACCAGGAAACCGAGTATTCAAGAACTTCCCCGACACGGTAGGGAGTGTGGTCTTCCACGGCGGCTCCGGAAAAAGCGGCCGGCTTCTCGGCCCCGATATTTGTTGAGACCGTCAGCAGGACAGCAATTGCCGCAGTGCAGGTTAACCGAACCGTCATCAATCGCATAGACAACATCTCCAGAATATTCAAATGTCTAAGAATAATATATTGTCCATCCTCCTGAAAGATCATTTCCTTCAATGACGGAGGGCTGCATTGCTGTTTCAAAAGACTCTTGACGACGCGGGTGCGGTTTCTACACAATTTTCGGATGTTTGATCCGGTCACGGTTTTTTCTTCATGGCCCGAATTTTTCGGCATCTGCATTGTACTGGTCGTGGCAGAAATCGTATACGTCAGCTTCGGCTTCGGAGCCGGGCTCATCGCCGTAGGCCTCAGCGCCGCCATTCATCCGGAAATCAAGGACATTGCCGTCATTCTGCTGCTGATTAATATTCCGATAGAGATCCTCGTGGTCCGTAATGCCTGGTCGAAGATCCCGTGGTCCGGGGTTCTCATGATCTGCCTCGGCGTCCTTGCAGGCGTGCCCCTCGGAACGTGGATACTCAGCATCGGCAAGCCGACGATCGTCCTGACGATTCTGGGAGGCGTCCTGATCCTCGCGGGCCTGGCATTTTTGTGCATCCCGCTTCACGCCAAGGTGAGATGGGCGGCATGGAGCGCACCGCCGACCGGGTTGATTTCCGGCTTTCTGGGGGGGCTCTTCGGAACCGGCGGGCCTCCGGTCATCATCTACTACCGTTTGTCGGGTGTGGAAAAGGCTGTCTTCCGGGGAAGCCTGATGGCCGTATTCCTGATCATCGCGCTCGTTCGCGTTCCGTCCTACATCGTCGGCGGCCTCATCACGGAACCGCGCCTGTGGTCTGCGCTCGCCGTGGTCCCGGCGGTAATCCTCGGAGCTTTCCTGGGCAGCCGCATTCACATAAAGCTCAGCGAGGAGAAATTCAGGCGTATCGTAAGCGCGGTACTGGTACTGATAGGAGTGCTGCTGCTTTTTCGTTAATCCGCTTAAACTCTTTTGACGGAAACGCCCGGCCGGCTCCGTTTTCGGAGCCGGCCTTTTTCATTGAGGAGCAGCACGAAGTTAAAAGAGAGGAATCTATTATATGGAATGATTTAATGCACGCTGCTTTCGCCCTGGACGATGGGCCGGAGCACATCTTCCTTCATGGCGGCAAATGGAATCCACACATTGTTGTCCAGCACATAATAGCCTACGATGACGCCGTTGTCGCTGATCTTACCGGCCACCGTGCGAACGGCGTTCTCGTACTGAACCCGGTAGAAGGTTCCGTCCGGAGCACGGTAAAACCCGTCCCCGTAAAGAAGGGTTTCCGCGGCGTCTCCCGGGCTCGCTGTACAGCCGATATTGCCGACGATTTCCCCTTCACTGTTGATCCCGTTCGGTTGGGTTTGCAGGTAGGACTTTCCCGACGGGCACGGGTTTTCGGGATACTCGATATCCTCCACCCACTGTCCGCTGGAGTTCATGTGAAAACCGACCACAGTCTGCATGGAATCATTCCTGTAGAAACCCACAGCATCCCCGGAATCGCTGACATCGGTAAATTCACCCTGGCCGGATGAGGAAGGCGTCCGGAAGATCCAGATGTGACCGTCCGGCTCGCGAAAGAAAGCGTAGGGATCAAGGGAATCCTCGAGGTTGCAGCGTCCGACGATCTGTCCGTGATTGTTGATTCCCGAAGGCGCCATCTGCAGAACTTCTTTCCCCTCGATTTTTCCGTCCTCGGGATAAATATCCATGCAGGTGATGTCGTCGCAGGGTTCATTCTCCAGTTCGACGGCGACCGGAACATCCAGGGAAATTTCATCCATGCTGAGACTGTCGTGAGAAGTGGAAGCGCCCAGGCAGAGTGAAAATCCGGTAACCGCTGAAAACACCAACAAAAACCTGCGAAACCAAATCATGAAAACTACCTCCCGCCAGGATCCATCCGCATAAACAAGGCAACCCGCATCTCCGCCTGACATCCGTGTGGCGGAACATGCGGGCTAAAGCATCACACTCAGTGTTCGAAGGTAGTCAGCGCAATAAGCGTTCCAGGAATGGAATCGCCCGTTGACCGGGATTAGAGTAACTCCATAACTAATTGATATAATAGAGTTTATATCATGTTAATTCCCCGACATTTCCTCCATGGATCTATTTCATATATCCTGTGATTTTGTAAAATGTACCGACAGGTATCCTCGAAGAAATGCACGTGCATTCCTGAAAAGCCTTTATTTATAGGGGTTTATATCTTTGCGGCGCGTGTAAAAAATGCCGACAGTCTCTGTATCTTATTTAGTTTCAATACTTGAGGCAATTTACCTCTGGATCCGGGCCGATCCTCCCTGAGCGAAAGCACGCACCTGATCCACCGTCGCCATCGTCGTGTCCCCGGGGAAAGTGGTCAGCAGGGCGCCGTGAGCCCACCCCAGCCTGACCGCCGCATCCGGCGTCTCCCCGGACATCAAACCGTAGATAAAGCCGCTGGCGAAGCCGTCTCCGCCGCCGACACGATCGTATATATTCAGCTCGCAGGTCGGAGACACAAACGTTTCACCCTGCACCCAGGCAACCGCCCCCCAGCTGTGATGGCTGGCCGAGTGGACTTCGCGCAGCGTCGTCGCAACCGCTTTGATCCGAGGATGCTTACTAACGACACTGCCGATCATGGCAAAAAATGCAGCGGGGTCCAGTTTCGATTTCGCGCCGACGTCGGGTCCTGGAATATCCAGCCCCTTCTGCAGATCCTCTTCATTGCCGAGCAGAATATCGACATTTTCCACAATCTTCGCAACCACCGAGGCCGCCTTCTGCCGGCCGCCCCAGATGTTCCAGAGTTTCTCCCGGAAATTCAGATCGAAGCTCGTAACCGCTCCGGCCTTTTTGGCCGCCTTCATCCCTTCCGCGATGAGGGGACCGGTTGTTTCTGAAAGCGCCGCAAAGATGCCGCCGCTGTGGAACCAGCGGACGCCGCCGGAAAAGACGCCGTCCCAGTCGAAATCCCCCGGCTTGAGCAGGGCGGCCGCTTCATTGGACCTGTTGTAGAAAACGACGGGAGGCCGGACGCCGAATCCCCGGTCGCTGTATACCATCGCCATGTTGGGGCCGTTGACTCCGTTGTGCTTGAAACGCCTGTAAAAGGGTTTGACGCCCATGGCCCTCACCCGCTCGGCTACGAGATCGCCGATGGGATATTCCGCCATGGCAGTGACGATTGCCGTCCGCATCCCGAAACAGTCCGCCAGGTTGGCCGCTACGTTGAACTCGCCTCCGCTGACATGAATCCGGCATTCGGTCGCTTTGCGAAAAGGAACGATTCCGGGATCCAGCCTATGTATCAGCGCACCTAACGAGATTAGATCCAACTCACCGGAAGAAGGGATATTCAGGCCGTTGCTCATACTCTTAACTCCATAAAATAATTGAGGATTACAGATTGCAGATTGAAAATTGAAAGCTGATGTTCTTCCTTTTTTCTGCACTGGTAAGAAAATCAGATTTATTATTCAGTCCCGCATAAAATAGTGACATTGCAATGTATTTTCACCCCGAAGGGGTGAGAGCAACTAGCGAGGGGCGTAAGCCCCTCGTAAGCGTAAAACAAATTCGAGCCCCGCAAGGGGCGACAGATGTTTTATATATTACAGTTACAAAATTACCCAGAACACAATAAGCATGGTTGATTTCGAAATAATTTAAATTTCCTATTCGCATAATCCCTGAGCTTAACTACGTTGCACTTTTGCGTCGGCATTTGAAGCGAATGGTTGGCTTTTAACGCGTTAATATCACAGAAAGCCCTATTACTTCTTGATAAATGGAAAGACCGCCATTTATTATCAATCCACACCTTGAAAGCGTTTTCATTGATTCACGACGTATAAGTGAGAGGATCGAAGCAGCCGTACCGATTACTGTTGCTATCCAGAACACCTCTCCAGGCAACATGAATACACCGAGGAGGGACGTGCTATCCATCCTTCCCTCCAAAATCCACGCCGCAACAATAAAACCCAAAACGCCTAAGACCGGCATGCAGACAGATAATGTCCCAAATATATTCCAACGGCGTGTTTTAATATTCATTCTCAAAAGCTAACAAAGGATATACATACTGCCCGATAAAAGCACTCCATCCATCATCCTGTTTTTAATCTTGAATCTTGAATCAAAGGGCGAACACAAGGTTCGCCCCTACAACAATATCGGGACAATAAAACAACCGGACCGCCGATTCCCAGTCAGCCTCAATCTTCAATCATCAGACGTTGTAGGATGTTGAAGATGTCTTTCCGCCGCGTCCCGTCCAGTTCGTATGAAAGAACCGTCCCCGGGGTGCGTCGACACGTTCGTACTGGTGCGCCCCGAAATAATCGCGCTGCGCCTGGAGCAGGTTGGCGGGCAGGCGCGCATTCCTGAAGCCGTCGTAGTAGCAGAGCGCCGTCGACAGGGCCGGCACCCAGATCCCGTTGAGGACCGCCGTAGAGACCACCCGCCGCCAGCCGGGCTGCGACCGCTCAATCCGCTCCTTGAAGAACGGATCCAGCATCAGGTTCGACAATTCAGAATTCCGGCCGAAGGCGTCTTTTATTTTTGAGAGAAAGACCGAGCGGATAATGCACCCGCCCCGCCAGAGCATCGCTATGGCCCCATAGTCCAGGTCCCACTTGTATTCCTTCGCGGCTTCCCGGAGGAGGGTGAATCCCTGGGTGTAGGAAACGATTTTGGACGCGTACAGCGCCTGTTCGAGGTCCCTTAGTAGAGCCTTCTTATCTCCGGCAAATTCCTTTGGCGGCGCAGACAGGACCCTGGAAGCTTCCACCCTTTCCTGTTTGACCGCGGAAAGGCAGCGGGCGTATACGGCTTCACTGATGAGGGTCAACGGGATTCCCAGGTCCAGGGCCGTCACACTCGCCCATTTCCCCGTCCCTTTCTGCCCGGCCGTATCGAGTATCTTATCCACGAGCGGTTCTCCGTCCGCATCTTTATATGAAAGAATTTCGGCTGAAATCTGGATCAGGTAGCTGCTGAGGTCTCCCCCGTTCCACACCGCGAACACCTCGTGCATCTCCATCGGCGACATTCCCAGCAGCTCCTTCATTACCTGGTACACTTCGCAGATGAGCTGCATGTCCCCGTATTCAATCCCGTTATGAACCATTTTGACGAAATGACCGGCGCCGTCGCGCCCCATCCAGTCGCAGCAAACGGACCCGTCGTCGACTCTGGCTGCAATGGCCTGAAAAATCGGCTTCACGTGAGGCCAGGCTTCCGGCGAACCTCCCGGCATTATGGAGGGCCCCAGAAGCGCTCCCTCCTCCCCTCCGGACACTCCGGTCCCGATGAAGAGCATTCCTTTGGATTCGACGTATTTCGTTCGTCGAATTGTGTCGGCAAAATGGGAATTCCCCCCGTCAATCAGTATGTCGCCTTCATCGAGAAGCGGGATCAATTTTTCTATCAATTCATCCACGGCTTCGCCCGCCTTTACCATCATCATGACTCTTCGGGGAGCGGCAAGCGACTTCACCAGGTCCTCGAGGCTCCCGGTCCCGATGAAGTTCTTCCCCTTTCCCCTGCCGTTGACGAACCGGTTTACGACCTCCTCCTCAACACCGGGGACCGTCCGGTTGTAAAGGGCGACCGTAAACCCCTTGTCTTCCATGTTCAGGGAAAGGTTTTCACCCATAACCGCCAGGCCGATCATCCCGATATCCGCTTTTTCTTTCATCATTCTCTCCATAATTCCATTGATCACACTACCCGAATCGTCCGCGACACGCCCAGAGCCCCATGGCGGGATTGGAAATAAAATAAATCTCCTCGCCGTCCGCCATCGTATTGAAGCCCTCCTTCAAAACGTCGGGGTTGTATCTCCGCATCATTGAGTCCGGATCCTCATAGAGGTAATGAACGCTTTCTATTTCCTTCCGCGAAAGGTTGCCGGGGCAATAGGTGATTGTGAACCTGCCTTCGGAAGATCCGTGGATCAGATGGGCCGCCGTCGTCAGGCTCTCCTGAAGATCCTCCTGCGTCCGGACGGCTTCGTTCACCGCCTCTGTGCCGGCATATCCGTATTTGCGTATCAGCCGGTCAATTGTTTCATCCTCGCCGAATCTAACCAGGCCCGGCGCAAGAATTATCAGTTCGCCTCCGTCGGCCATTGCCATCCGCGTTCGGTAGATGCTTTTATTGCCCAGCCAGGTGCTTTTGAATTCCCCCGGATCGAGATACACCACCGCCTTTCGGATCGGAGCCTCCAGGATCTGGACGTTGACCTTCAGTGAAAGTTCCGCGGCCCGGCGGAAGCATTCCGCATCGTTCCCCATGAACAGCCCCCGGATGACTGGTTTTCCCTCGTCGTTCTTTCCTACTACCGTCAGGACATATACGATCGGAAGATTCCGGGCAAAATGCTCCGAACCGTAAATCATTATTTTCCGCACGGGAGTGTCGGTGCGGCCCATCATCCGTTCCATCCCGTATGCGGCCCCAAGGAAGTGGGTCCGGTTGATCGTTTCGGCGCCGCCGGTCCCTACGAAAAGGTTCTTGTTGTAGCCGGCCATCCCGATCACTTCATGGGGCACCACCTGCCCTATGGAAAGAATCAGGTCGTGTACGCCGCCGGCAAGCAGCCGGTTGAGCTGGATGGGGATGCCGTAGTCGGCGATCCCGCCGGACACTTCCCTGACATACGCAGCAGGCACCTCGCCCAAGGTCGTCACGCCGCCGCGGTAGTCGTGAATCCGGAACAGACCCTCCGGCACGCGCCCGAACATTATTCCTATTTCCTCGCGGGACATCGGTATGTGAGTTCCGGTGGCGGGCAGGACGTCCGTCAGTCTTTCTCCGTAGTATTCCCAAGCCAGTTCCGTCAGCAATCCCGACTGGGAATGATAGCGCGTAAAATCCGGCGGAACCGCAACTACGCGCTTTCTTTCGCCCAACTGTTCGAAACTGCTCGAAAGAGCGTCCCGTATTTCTTCTGCTGTAAATTCCGTTTCGGCGGATCCCTGGCTGAATAGAATCATAGCATTAATTGAAGATTACGGCCACTACCTGTATCTTCCCGACAAAAACCTCACTAAAAACATAACCTTCCCAACCGTGCCCTCAGAGCATTGGCAAGTTCACAAGTTGGCAAGTTATCAGGTTCTGTTTACAGGTTACAAGTTTCAGGTTCTCTTTACCTTGGCGCTGAACCTGCAACTTGTTAACAAAACCTGGCAACCTGTGAACCTGAAAACCTGTGAACTGTAAATAATGTCCCGATAAATGCGTACTGCCATTGAATTGATCAGAGGGCGAACACGAGGTTCGCCCCTACAATATTTCGAGAACCGCTCCTGGGGTGAACACAAGGTTCGCCCCCTACAAACTGCCGGCTGTTCTTACACTCCCGAATAGGCGGAGAAACCACCGTCGATGGGAAGCACAATTCCCGTGACGAACTGGGACAACGGCGAAAGGAGCCACAACACCGCGCCAAGCAAATCCTCGGCGGTTCCGAAGCGGCCCATCGGAGTGTGCTCGAGAATCTTCCGGCCGCGGTCGGTCCATTCCCCCGATTCCCCGTCCGTGAGCAGAAAGCGGTTCTGTTCCGTCAGGAAGAAACCGGGAGCGATCGCGTTCACACGAATGTTCGGGGAATACTCCCGGGCCATATGGACGGCCAGCCACTGGGTAAAATTCGATACGGCGGCTTTCGCCGCGGAATATGCCGGAATGCGCGTCAAGGGACGAAAAGCGTTCATCGACGAAACATTCAGGATCACTCCCTCATTCTGCCATGCCATGCTTTTCCCGAACACCTGGCTTGGAATTATCGTTCCCAGCAGGTTGAGGTCGGAAACAAAGCGAAGGGCCTCTTCCGGCAGGTCGAAAAAAGTATTTGCCTCCCCCGTAGTGGCATCCGGGTCGTTTCCTCCCGCTCCGTTGATCAGGCAGTCTATTCTTCCCCACTCCTCGAGTATCTCCTGGGCCGAGCGTTCGATCGATTCCCTATCCAGCACGTCCCCGTCGAGTATCATGATGCTTTCCTCGGGGACATCTGCGTCGTTCATCAATCGCTCAGCCTCGTCGGGTTCCCGGTCGATGACCGCCACGTTTGCATTGCAGCCGGCCAGGGAGCGCACCATTTCGCCGCAGAGAACGCCCGCGCCGCCGGTTACGACAACGACACGGTTATTGAAATCATATTGACTGATAAGTTCGTCGAGATTCACCATCCCGTCCTTTCTGTTTTCGGTTAAGCATCACCGCCAACCGGTATTCTGAAAGGTTTTCCATCACCAAGAACCATGAAGGGCAACCTTGACGGTACGGTCATTATACCGTTTTGTCACGCTTTTGCAGCCAACATAACAGGCATTCAATTCAGCCGATCCCTATCCTGGAATCCCCTCTCGTGTGATGGTAGAGTCTTGTACATGAAGGATCCGACTAAACGTTTTACAAGCAGGGTGGATGATTACGCCAAATACCGCCCCGGATATCCGCGGGAGGTAATCCTGACTCTTCAGGATGAATGCAATCTGACGGCGGAATCCCCGATTGCCGATATCGGCTCAGGAACCGGCTTTTTGTCCGAAATGTTCCTGCAGAACGGAAATCCCGTATTCGCGGTGGAACCGAACCCGGAAATGCGGGAATCCGGAGAAACACGGTTCGGCCGGTTCCCGGGTTTCCGCAGCATCGACGGCCGGGCGGAAGCTACGAACCTGCCGGAAGAGAGCGTGGATTTTGTAATAACGGGGCAGGCCTTCCACTGGTTCGACGTCGACAAAAGCCGCCGTGAATTCGTTCGAATTCTCAAGCCCGGCGGCACGGCAATGATCGTGTGGAACGAACGCGAAACCGGAGGTACGCCTTTTCTCAAAGCGTACGAAGAACTTCTGCAGCAACACGTGCCCGACTATTCGCAATTGAACTTTAAAGAGATCTACAGGATTTCCGTCGCGGACTTTTTCGGGGAAAACGGATTTCAATCGAAAACTTTCCGAAACCGGCAGGAGTTCGATCTTGAAGGAGCCAGGGGAAGGCTGCTTTCATCCTCCTATACGCCCGAAGCGGGCCACCCCAACCATATTCCGATGCTTGATGCCCTGGAGGAAGCTTTCCATACGCATCAGGTTGACGGTCTCGTGTCCTTTATATACACGACCCGGATGTACTACAGCCGGTTGAAATAGCGGATCTATTTCAGGTACCCGATCGCCTGTTCGGCAACTGCGGCGGCGAACTTCTCGTCGTTAATGTGACAGGGCAGGACAGTCAGGGGTACGCCTTCGGGAAGCACTTTCTTCAAATGTTCCACGAAAACAGGCGGCAGGGACAGATCGTGCAGTTCCCCCTGTTCGCTGTCATGAGCCGAAAAGCCCAGCAGCGGGACAAAAAAGGAAACCGGCCCCTTCGCCTCCCTGATAAGACCCGCCATGTGCTCCGCTACGCGCCGGAACTCCTCCGCTTCCGCCCTTACCGCCGTCAGTTCGGGATTATGGACGTGATACCGCCTTTCCGGGAACTGCACTTTTGCGGCTTCCAGCGGCCCGCCGACCATGAAATCGATATTGCCGGGCGCAAAGATGGTCGGGATGCCCTTTTCCAGCGAAGCCTTGCAACGGTCCGGCCCTCCGCTGAACAGTCCCTGGACCAGATAATCCCCGACCTCGATCAGCGACAGGTTGACGGCAACGGAAATATCCCGTTCCCGGATCGTTTCGTCCATGGCAACGCCTCCCATGCCCTGCGTATGAAATACCATCACTTCAAGCCCATTCTTCTCCAGGGATTTTCGGATGGCGCTGCAGCATTTTTCCGTCGTTCCAAGAGTGGACAGTGCGACCACCGGTTTATCCGACGCCTGCGAGGCGGAATATCCGTAGGCCATGCCGGCCAGCGCACGGGCGCTGTTGCTGAAAACCTGCCGCGTGATGGCGTTCAGGCCCCCCACATCGCATATCGAGGGAACCATCATGATGTCCTTGGTGCCCACGAACGGCCGGGTCATGCCGGAAGCCATCGTCGATATCATCACCTTGGGCAATCCGAATGGAAAACTCCGCATAACGGCCGTGGCCAGGTCGGTTCCCAGCGATCCGCCCGCCCCGATGATTCCGCTGAGTCCGACTTCCCGATGCAGTTCCTGAGCGCATTGAATCCCGCCTTCGGTCATGATCTCCAGGCATTTCGCTTCGTGGTTGAGAGAACGTATTTCGGGCATCGTCTTTCCGACAGTCTCCGCAATCCGGTCGGGAGTAATTTCAGCGCCGCCTTCGGCCGTGTCACGGACGCTGGGGTCCATGTGGTAGACTTCCAAACCGCTGTCCTGCAGGCACTGCCTGATAAAACGGGCCTCCATTGCCTTGGTGTCCGTTGTAACAATCATCAATACTTTCGGCCTGTTCCCCATATCTCCTCCAATCAACGATGCTGGCGATGATTGCCGGTTCTATTACTCCGCGCTTCAGTCGGATTTGCCCCCGTATACCATCGTTGCGGCCGCAATGGCGGCGATTTTCTTCTTTTCCATCGAGCGGAGGGACAGCTTCTCCCGCAATGTATCCTCCCGCTCCGCAATTCGCACCATGTCCTCGATCAGGGTTGTTTCCGTTTCGATAAAATGAGTCCCCAGGTCTCCCGCCACAAATCGCCCGTTTTCCATAACCGCCCGGTGGAACGGAATATTGGTCGCCGCGCCTTCGATAACGTACTCGTACAGGGCTCTCCGCATCCTGTGAATTGCTTCATTCCGGTCGCTCCCCCATACGATCAGTTTCGATACAATCGGATCGTAGAATGGAGGAATCACGGCGGCGCCGCAGATCCCGCTGTCGACGCGGATACCCGGCCCTCCGGGCGGATGATGGATGCGGATCTTCCCGGGTGCGGGAACGAAATCCCTGAAAGGATCCTCCGCGTTGATCCGGCATTCTATGGCATGTCCTCGCATCCGGACGTCCTCCTGGCGGATGCTGAGGGAAAGTCCCGATGCAATCCTTATCTGTTCCTTCACGATATCGATCCCGGCAACCATCTCCGTAACCGGGTGTTCCACCTGGATCCTGGCGTTCACTTCAAGGAAGTAGAATTCTCCATTCGAAAAAAGGAATTCGACCGTTCCGGCCCCTTCATACCCTACCGACCGGGCGGCTTCGGCGGCGAGCCGTCCCATCGAAGCGCGCATTTCGCCGCTGACCGCCGTCGACGGGGATTCTTCGATCAGCTTCTGATGCCTTCGCTGGATCGAGCATTCCCGTTCGCCGAGGTGAACGACATTCCCATGGGAATCCGCCAGGATCTGAAACTCGATATGGCGGGGATTCGGCAGATATTTTTCGATGTAGACATCCCGGATGCCGAAAGTCGTCCCGGCTATTTTATGAGCGGGCTCCAGAGACCCGCGCAGCTCTTTTTCATCGCCCACGATCGTCATGCCGATCCCGCCCCCGCCTGCGGCCGGTTTCAGGATAACAGGGTACCCGATCTGCTTCGCCGCGCTTGCTGCGTGTTCGAATTCCGCCACACACTCATCCGTACCTGGAACGACCGGAATTCCGCTTTTCCGCATCTCGCGCCTTGCGGCCACCTTGTCTCCAAGAAGTTCCAGCACGCGCGGAGACGGTCCGATAAATTGAATCCCGGCGCGCCGGCAGGCGGATGCAAATTCCGGATTCTCGGCAAGGAAACCGTACCCGGGATGCACGGCGTCGGATCCGCTTTCCTTCACTGCCTCAATGATCCTGGAAATGTTGAGATAGCTTTCAACGGCCGGAGCAGGACCGATCGGGCATGCACGGTCCGCATACCGGGCGAACAGGGCATCCCCGTCCGCTTCCGAAAATACCGCAACGGACGGTATCCCCATTTCGCGGCAGGCTCTGATGACGCGAACCGCTATTTCACCACGATTGGCTACAAGTATCCTTTTCAACATCCTATGTCACCACCATCAGGGCCGCGCCCGCTTCGACGATTTCGCCCTCGCGCGTCAATATCTCCCGTACGGTCCCGTTTCGGGACGAATGGACCGGCCGCCGCATTTTCATGGCTTCAACCATGGCAACCGGATCGCCCTCTTCGACCTTATCTCCGATTTTGACATCCAGTGAGAGGATCAGCCCGGCCATTTCACAAACCACGGCGCCTTCCGGCAGTTCCTGCTCACTGTTCGACGGAGCCGGGGCTGCGGTTCCCGAGACATCTGCGCCCATCGGCGATACCCGGACATGGAATACGTCCCCATCCACTTCCACGCTGAATTCTCTGGGACTATCCGTAAAATGTGATGCCCCCGGAACGGGCGCCGCCGGTCTTGCGGCCGGAACCTGGATTCGCTTCTTTCCTTTCGCTTTGCCGACGGACTTGCCCGGAATCAGTATTTTGAGTATCAGGTCGTCGTCGGAAAGATCCGGCCCGACTTCCCGTCGCAGATCCTCGACCGATTTCAAAAATCCTTCCGGCTGCCAGTTTTTGAATTTCTTTGTCCGCGGAAGGCTCATGATCCTGTCCATGACGTTCGGATCCAGAGGAACGACCGGATCACCATAGAGCCCCAGAGCATACTTGATGGTCTCGTCCGGAATTTTTTTATACCGCTCGCCGGAAACCACATTCTCCATCGCCTGCACGCCGACGATCTGGGAATAGGGCGTAGCCATTACGGGATATCCAAATTCCTTTCGAACCTCGATAACCTCATTCAGGATCTCGTTCAGACGGTCCTCCATGCCCAGTTCCCGCAGCTGCCGGGTAAGGTTCGACATCATGCCGCCCGGCACCTGGTGCTCGAAATGGAAGAGATCGTATTCCCTCGGCACGCCCGTTGGAAAGCCTTCGGTTTCGGCTATTTTCCTGAAGTGGGCGGAAACCGCCGCGAGGGCATCCTCATCCAGGTCCGATTCAAAGCCGATACGCCGGGCGTTCTTCACTATAGTCTCCGTCGCCGGCTGCGATGTGCCGTTGGCCAGGGGGGCAACAGCGGTGTGAACCGTAGTGACGCCCGCCAGAATAGCTTCCAGGTAGCAGAGAGGCGCCAGGCCGGAATTGCAGTGGGCGTGAAACTCCAAAGGAATGCCTTCGCAGTTCTCCCTGATTGTAGTGATCAATTCGCGCGTGCGCTCCGGAGTCAGGATTCCGGATGCATCCTCAATCATGATCCGGTCGACACAGTCTTTAGTCGACACGATCTTCCGGACTTTTTCCGCCCAATGATCCAGGGTATGGGCCGGACTGGAAGTGTACATCAATGCCGTGACAACCTCGGCACCCTCCGATTTGGCTATTTCGGCAAAGTGGCGAAACCTCGGCACGTTTTCCTGGTAGTCGCAGATCCAGAAAGACCGGATCCCGTTGGCGACCGAACGCTTGATCCACAGCTCGATGATACTGCGCGGCGTGCTGAGATCGAATGCCGACAGGCTCGCCGTCTGGTACGAACCCCGCAGGTACGTATCGGGCATAAGACCGGACAGGACCCTGATCCTCTCCCAGGGATTTTCGTTATGATGGCGCACTTGAAGCGTAAACGCCTGGGAGCCTACGGTAGCGACGGCCCGGTATCCCACCCTGTTCATCGTTTCCGCGATCGGGGTTATATGATCGGTTCGCATCATCAGCCCCCAGAGGCTCTGCTGGGCGTCCCGAATGGTTTGATCCACAAAATCTATTTTGTTCATGAAACCGGAACCCTCCTCCCGCGGTGCGATTTACACAATAAAACTGCAGAACTTCAAAAACATAGTCTCATTTTACCTTCAGTATCCGCGACAGCGTTTCGGCCACAGCCCCGGCAAAATCCCGGCTGTTGATATCCGAATCGACCTCAATGATTTCGATCTCGGGATCGAGGCATTTCTTCAGGGTAACCGCAAAAACCTTGTCCGATTCAGGATCATACAAAGGTCCGCCTTCGACGCTCAGCGACGAA
>CAZPHK010000121.1:0-2405 GCA_964586015.1 uncultured Acidobacteriota bacterium
GGAATTGCGCTGGATTTCGTAGTCGCGGATGGCCGAAACCAGGTCCCAATACTGTTGCTGGATGCTGGAGATCTGGGACGTGACAGTCTGCCTGAACTGGCTGTCCGATGTTTTCAGATCCAGGTTGCTGATTTTGATCGAACTGCGCGACTGATCGATGTGAAGATTGCGCCAAAGAGGTTGAGTGAACTGAACGGACAGGCTGCTGCTGTATTGTGGGGTGAACAGCGAAAACGTGGAGTTGTTGTCGCTGCGAGACGTATCCCAATTTACGGTGAGATCGCCTCCCGTTTTAACAGATTGAGTAAATGAGAGGTTCCAGCTGGCGGTTTCACTCTTGCTGAAAGGAGCGTCCGCATACGAGGCGTAGTTTGTATTGGCTCTTTTGCTCGAGTTATATCTGAGCGTGGCGGAAAGCGAAGGATCGTAGCTCCCCTTTGCTGAAATGATCGACTGTTGCGCCATCTGTTCGTTCGTGTCCTGCAGGGCGATATCGATGTTATTCTGCAGGGCAAGCTTGGTTATGTCTATCAATGAAAGCCGTATGGCAGTCCCGTCTCTTTCGGCCTTTTCAACCGGGCTCTGAGGCAGGGATTCGATCTCCTCATCGGTTGACGGGGTCGACGGCTGCTCCGCCGCCTCCTGATCCGGTGAGGCAGCCTGTTGTGCTGCGACTACGGGGGATTGGATCGCCGTGAACACAAGGGCCAGTCCCAAAATGCTGAGCAGTGATAGGATCCGCTGGGGCAAAGCAGAACGTTCTTTCATGCCGAACTCCTTATTAAGTTAGAAAAAGCCAGATGTTCTTAACAGCTTTCGATACGACTTTCAATACGATGTTTAGGGGAAAACTGTTTCAAAAAGGTTGAGTTATTCCCGGGTTCCGCAGGTCGCGACGCCGTGAATGCAGCCGCCACTTTACCTGAGAAAACGTTTTGAACAGGTTAAGAGAAGGCAGTCTACAGTATGCACCGTGCGGAATACTACCCCGAAATTGAGTTGGATTGTATATTACAGTGTCCGGTCGGGAAACACGGGTTAAAAATAGAACCGCCGAGACACCCGGTATCCCGGCGATTTTTTTTAACGGATTATAAGGACCGTGGAGGAATACCTATTCCGGATCCGTCGGTCGCTTCAGTGTCGGTCGTCTCTTCTCGGGCATGTTGTCCGTGTCGTCGCCCCCTTCTCCGTCCGTGCGGCGTTTCAGAGTCGGCCGCTTCTGTTCGAGGGAGTTTATCTCGTCCTGTTCCGCTTTTTGCGCGTTATCGATTTCCAGCAGACGCGCTTTGACGTGATTGAATTCGGACGTGTTTACGATGTATCTGTCTTTTTCGGGCAGATAGCGTTGTTCGTCCAGAGCGGCAACAATCCGGTCATCGGTGGAAGGGTGCGTACGAAACCATCCTGCAAGGCGGGACGGCTGGCTTTTTTCCTCCTGTTTCAACTTTTCAAAGAAGGACACAAAGGCGTTCGGATCGTATCCCGTATTCCAGAGATACTGGATGCCCAGCTGGTCGGCCTCGCGTTCCGATTCCCTCGTAATGCCCATAAGTTCCAGGTTGATTCCAAGCCCGAGCGCGTTCTGGATTCCCATCTGCGCCCAGTAGCCGCCGACAAAAAGGGCCGGAATCGCGGCTATCTGAAGGTATTGTCCCTTGGACATCCGGGTGGTGGCATGGCGGGCGGTAACGTGGGATATTTCATGGGCCATGACTCCCGCAAGTTCCGATTCGTTATCGGCTTCCAGAATAAGGCCTTTGTTGACGTAAAAATATCCGCCGGGGAACGCGAATGCGTTGACTTCGTCGGAATCGACCACTTTGATGTGAAACGGCACCTTGGCATCTGAATGCTTGACGATATCCTGTCCGATTCTGTCCACGTATTCACTAACGACGGGATCTTCCACAAGCCGGGCGGTCTGTTCGAATTCCGCCGCAATCTGCTGCCCGATTTGAATTTCCTTCTCCAGCGAAATCATGTTGGGAAAAATTTTAAAGACCCGACCCGACACGCTGCGATTCCCGATATTTTCCACGTCGTCGTGCTTCCTGGCGTAGCCCGGCGAAGCAAGCAGAACGGCAGCGAGCCCGTATAATAAAAATTTAACCGGTTTTCCTCGCATCATATCCTCCCAGCGGGGGCTGCTGTTGTTTTATCAGGTCGTGGCCGTTATTCTTATCGCGAATTGTCTATAAACGACCGGTCTGATTTGTAGTACAAATAATATAGATACCCCGGGCATCTATATGTTTCATTATTAATTGTAAGATTCTCGCTTGGTGGGTGTCAAATTTAAGGAGTAATTATGAAGATACTGACAGCGGCGCAAATGGGCGAGGTGGACAGGCTGACGACGGAGAGGTATCGGATCCCGTCCCTGCTTCTCATGGAAAATGCAG
>CAZPHK010000121.1:2415-8814 GCA_964586015.1 uncultured Acidobacteriota bacterium
AAGGCCTGCGAAGGGCTTTCCGGTAAACGAATCGTCATTCTTTGCGGCAGGAGAAATAACGGCGGCGACGGTTTTGTCGCGGCACGCTACCTGGCCCGGCGCGGGGCCGATCCGTTGATTCTGCTCTTCTCGGACCCGGGAAAACTCAGGGGCGATGCGAAAACCAACTGGGATATCGTACAGGCTATGGGCCTGCAGATCCGGATTCTGCCCGATGCCGCGAAAGCAAGGTATTTTTTAAGAAAAACGGCATTCCCGGATATTGTTGTGGATGCGTTGTTTGGAACAGGACTTTCCAAGCCGGTCGGCCCGGATTTCAAGCCCGTTGTGGAGTGGATAAATCGTGCCTCGGAAACCTCTTTCATTGCGGCCGTCGACATCCCTTCCGGGCTTTTCGCCGATTCCCGAACCGTTCCGGGACCGGCGGTCAAGGCTCATCTGACCGTCACGTTTTCCGCACTGAAGTTCGCCCAGGTTGTTCCCCCGGCGTCCGACTATGCAGGTCGTGTTGTACTGGTCCCGATCGGATCTCCGGATCTGTTGTTTGAAAATCCCCGGTTTCTTCTGAATTTAATCGATGAAAATCAGGTGTCCGGAGCGATACCCGAAAGAATGCGCGACGATCACAAAGGTACTTACGGGCACGTCCATATTGTAGCCGGGTCCCGGGGGAAAAGCGGAGCCGCTTTAATGACGGGACTTGCGGCGCTCCGTTCAGGAGCAGGATTGGCTACATTATGGGTTCCGGAAAATCTGCAGCGGGACGTAGTGGGCAAATTCCCTGAATTGATGAGCGAACCTCTCATGGAAACGGAAGAAGGCACTTCTGATTGTGCCGATGCGGATAAGGTTCTGGCACAGAGAGGAAAGATCGATTCTATGGTTGTAGGTCCGGGTTTGACCACGCATCCCTCAACGCGAAAACTGGTATGGGAACTGGTTAGAAACTCTTCCGTCCCGGTTGTGCTGGATGCGGACGGCATCAATGCCTTCGCCCCTCCGGCCGAGTCGCTGGAAAATATGCGGAAGCAGCCGATTGTAATAACACCCCATCCCGGAGAAATGGCCCGGTTGACCGGGAAGAAGGTCTCCGCCATTCAGAACGACCGCCTGGGAACAGCTCGGGATTTTGCCGTGAAGAACCAGTGTTATGTAATTTTAAAGGGATTTCAGACAATCGTTGCCACTCCGGAAGGCGAAGCATATATCAACCGAACGGGGAATCCGGGTATGGCTACGGGCGGGACCGGCGATATTCTGGCGGGCATGGTCGGCCGCTTTGCAGCCGGATGGAATCGGGAGCATGACGATTCCGAGTGCCCTGATCTGGCTGATTTTCTTTGTGCAGCAGTCTATTTACACGGCCTCGCCGGGGACCTGGCGGCTGAAGCGGAAGGAGAGGAATCCATGATTGCGACCGATCTTCTGCGCTATCTGCCGCAGGCGTTCAAGAAAGTTCGGATCGGATGAAGTCCTCGGGTAGCAAGAGACGCCGGCGGGTTGAAACGCTGCAGAGCGGATCTTCGGACGAGACTCAAAGGATCGGCCTTGGTCTCGCGGAGGAATTGCCTGTTCCGGGGGTGGTTCTGCTGCGCGGCGAACTCGGTACCGGGAAGACCACACTGACTCGCGGCATCGCTCAGGGACTGGGCCTGGCCGATCCGACCCTGGTGAACAGCCCGTCGTTTACCCTGGTCAACATATATCAGGGCGATTGCCCCATATATCACGTGGATCTGTATCGGCTTCGGAGCGAAAGGGATCTTTATTCGATCGGCCTGGATGATTTCCTGGGCAAAGAAGGTGTTACGGTCGTGGAGTGGAGCGAAAGGCTTCCCTATCCGCTGGAGGGGGCGATGGAAATCAGGATTTTAGACGACGGCGGCGATCGTCGTACCCTGCATATTCATTTCCCCCCTTCCGGCAGAGTAAATCGGTAGAATAAAGGATCGGTAAGCCGCAGGTATGGGCAAAGATGATTGCAGGGGCGAACCTTCCGCCTTCGCCCTACGGGCTTCGGCGGACAAGATAGTGTTCGCCCTCTGAACAAACAGGAGCCGGCCGGTCTCCGGCTGGAACCGGATTAAACAACCAGTGACCCGGAAGATTAGGTGCAGTTGGCAGGTTGTCAGGTTCAAAGGTTGACAGGTTCTGTTAACACTTTGCAGGTTCAGTGCCGAGGTCAAGAAAACCTGAAGTTTTTAACCTGTAAACAGAACCTGCCAACTTGACAACATTCTGGAGTCACAAGTCAGAAACCTGAGGCTTAGCCGACTCCCGGCTTCTTTTAAGAAGTCGACTGGATTGAAGGGAACGCAATATTTTGAAATTCCAGGATTTGCCGGAAATACCCAGAGATTGGATCGATTTTATCGCCGGGAGATGCCCGGGACTGTCCGTGTCGTCGATTCCGTACGGACGGAAGTTCCTTCATTCGCATTTGGAACAAGTGAAGCGGCAAGTTTCAAGGTTTGAGAATCCTGTTCGGGAGGCGATAAAAGATAACTCCCTGGATCGCACTCCGGCGGGCGAAAGCATACGGCGACTTCAGCAGTCCGGTTCTGTCGCCGTCGTCGCGAATATAGAGTCGGGGATTTTCGGAGGAGCCCTGTCTCAATTTCTGAAATGCCTGACTGCAATCGGAGTGTGCAGGGAACTGGCCGGACACGCAATAAATGCCGTGCCCGTCTTCTGGTTTTACACACCCGAACCGGGCGCGCCGAATCCTGCCGGTCCTGTTCGAATGTTGAATGCCAGGTCGGAGCTGCACCGGTTAATGGTGCCGGCGGAGGAATCCGCCGGCTTCCCGTCAAGATCGACTTTGAATTTCGATCGGATTTCCGGCCTGATCGATCAGGTCGAAGGAATCGGCGGAGGCTCCTTCGATCCTGAGGTCCTCGAAATGCTGAAGGCTTCTCATTCCGGCGATGCCACATGGTCTTCGGCGAGCGCAGCTCTTATTTCGGCATTGATGCATGAATGGGATGTAGTCGCTGTGGATTCGGAGGCCGATGGTTTCGTGTCGAAAGTGTGCACGGCCTGCGAGCCTTTGTTTCATAAGGCCTCCGGCGGAAACCGTTTGCGGGAGGAAGCCGGGAATCAACCCGTGCAGGCGGACCCGACTGCTCCGAATTGCCCGGGAACGTCCCAAGTCTACAGGATCCAGAGCTGTATCCTGCCGGTCTTTGCCCGCATCATCGATCCTGGCGAATTATCCTCTTACATGGGGGCGCAACAGGGATTGGAGTCAAACGGGCTGGGCCCTCCGATTTCCTGGCCCGCATCCAGCGCCACCGTGATTGATGCCAGGAGGCGGAAAATAATGGACAAGTATGCAGTCGGCCTTCAGGACCTGTTAAAGGGCGAAGCAGCGGTGTTGCACCATTTGAGTGAAAAGATGATTCCATCCTCGATTGAAACGAAGCTCGATTCCGTCAAAACGGAGGTGGAACGGCATATTGCCGGTCTGAACGATTTGGGCGTGGACGGCAAAAGTTTCAGGAAAGTGAAAGAACGGAGCCGGGAACGCATTGCCTACCAGCTCGATAAAATCAGGAACCGCGTTGAAAAAGCCCGGCTGGAGAAACAGGAGGTTATGCAAAGACAGATTCAACGCGCCTGCGGATATCTGGTGCCGGACGGCATTCGCCAGGAGAACGGTTTGGCCGGAATTTCTTTTCCGCTTCGATACTCACGCTCCGTTCTTACTTTTTTCCATGAAAATTTGGATATAATGAAGTTTGAACACCAGCTTATCTACCTGAAATAATTACTTAAGGTGAAATAAAGCATGCATTTAGACGTACTGGCTTTTGGAGCGCATCCCGATGATGTAGAATTGTTCGCCGGGGGGACCCTGGCAAAGATGGCCGCTCTCGGACATGCCGCGGGTGTCGTGGATATGACCCGGGGGGAGCTTGGAACCAGGGGAACGGCCGGCAGACGCAGGCAGGAAGCTAAGCGGGCGGCCGGTGTGCTCGGGTTGAAAATGAGGGAAAATCTGGGATTTGCGGACGGGAATGTTCAGGTGACGCCTGCGGCGCGGCTGAAAGTAATCCGGATTCTGAGAAAGTACCGCCCGCGAATCGTTCTGACTCATTACTGGGACGACAATCACCCCGACCATGTGCACACAAGCCGGTTGGTCTCCGAAGCCGTCCATCATTCCGGCCTGGCCAAGATTGATACGGGCCAGGAGCGTTACCGGCCGGTAACTCTTTTATATTTTAAGCTTCCGGTTTACATTACGCCGGGTTTCGTCGTGGACGTGTCTGATTATTCGGAACAGCGCGTAGCCGCAATCCGGTGTTACGGGTCCCAGCTTTACGATCCGTCGAGCGATGAGCCTTCCACCAGGTTGAGTCATCCCGATTTTCTGGAACGTGTGGAGAATATCCACGCATTCTACGGAACCCTGATTGGAAAGAAAAAAGGGGAAGCTTTCCACCTGAAAGGAATATTGGAAATTTCAGATCCGGTCCGTCATTTTGCCGGGTTTGCAGACGGTGCCGGACCCGGTACAGGGTTCGATATTGTATCCGATATCGGAGGGAAGAAGTAATCCCCGGAATATTGCAGACAAACCTGCAATTAATGAGTCCGCCCAAAACGGTTTGTGCTATGATATTGCATTAGTACTCTCTTTCCCAACACAGAGACGGAACATGTTCCTCGAGCGAGCCAGATTTTACAGTAGACTTCAGTTCATAACGGATTTGTTGTTGTCGTGCTGTGCGTTCCCCCTTGCCTACTTTACCCGCATTCATATGGCCGACCTGTTTCCCGAGGAAATACGCCAGCTGTTTAATCCCCTGCTGCTTCCCATTCACGAATACTTGTGGATGGTCGGACTGGGGGTTCTCTGGTGGATGGTATCTGCATTTTCCCTGGGGCTCTATCGGATTTCCATTCGAAAGCTTGGATGGGGGAAGGTCCGGATTATAATCGAAAGCTCCATTCTTTTGTGGCTGTTCCTGGGCATCCTCTCATATGCCTTGCATCTTGAAATCAGCCGCCCCTTGATATCGGTTTTCGTTATCTACCAGGCGGCATTACTGCTTTTTGCGAGATTGTTGCTGGCCGTGAATGCAAGGCGACAGGTCAGGGAGTCGCCCAACGGATATCATCGCAATATCGTAATTATCGGTTCCATCCCGAGAGCCCGTCAAATGGGGGAGTTGATCAAACGCTATTCCGAATGGGGCTACCGCATCCTCGGGTACGTGGATGCCGGCATCGAGGAGTCTATTGAACCGTCCGGCAATATCCTGGGATCGATGGCGGACCTGGAGCGAATAACCGATACGCACGTGATCGATGAATTTGTCTATATCGGGGAACATGCGAGCCTGAAAGGCTTCGACAGAGTGCTGGAATTGTGTCGGCAGCAGGGTATCCGTATACGGGTCGCCGCGGACTTTTTCCCGGCCAAAGTAACCAATCTTTCCATGGAGTTTCTTGAAAACGTTCCCTTTATAACCTTCAGTTCCACGCCCGACCATGTCGTTTCTCTTCATGCGAAGAGGGTGCTGGATGTGATTCTCGCATCGATCGGCCTTGTCGTGCTGATGCCGTTCTTCGTGGTTATCGGATTAATAGTGAAATTGACCTCAAAGGGACCGATCATCTATCGCCAGGTCCGGTGCGGGCTTTACGGGCGAAGGTTCACGCTGTATAAGTTCCGGAGCATGTTCGACGGCGCCGATGACATATTGTGGGAAATCAAACATCTTAATGAAATGGACGGACCGACATTCAAGATGCGTAACGATCCGCGTGTAACGCCGCTGGGTCGATTCCTTCGCAAAAGCTCGATTGACGAACTGCCCCAGTTCTGGAACGTGCTCAAGGGCGACATGAGCCTGGTCGGCCCGCGCGCCCCCCTCCCGGAAGAAGTGGAAGCGTACGTTCGCTGGCAGAGAAGACGCCTTTCGGTCAAGCCCGGGATGACCTGTTTATGGCAGATCTCGGGACGGAATGAAATCGACTTCCATGAATGGATGAAAATGGACCTGAGTTACATAGACAACTGGTCCCTGGCCCTCGATTTTAAAATACTTCTGTATACCCTCCCGGTCGTTCTCTTCGGTAAGGGAGCCCGATAAAACTTCGTGCTAACGTGCTAACGTGCTAACGTCCTAACGTGTTAACGTGAAAAGCTTACGCCGGCGAGGTTTGGGACGGTGACGGATGAATGGTAAAGGTGGAGGTTAGGGTTAAATTAATGCATCGTGTGAACGTGCTAAAGTACTAACGTGCTAAAGATTGCCCCTGTTTACGGTTCTATGACGGATGAATGGGGAAGGTTTTGGGATTACTTTATAAGCATATTGGAAACGTATAATTCTGTCAGCTTTTCATCCACCGGGAAATTTTCTCTTAACTCAATTACTTTCACAT
>CAZPHK010000121.1:8824-14757 GCA_964586015.1 uncultured Acidobacteriota bacterium
ACATTATTTAAATAGTGATTATTCAAATACTCCTTGTCCCAGCCGCCTTCATGCAACGGATTGGTTAATCCAATTTCTACGACTCCATCAGAATCTATGTCTCCGAAGATTTCGTCAGTACATGGGGGTGTTTCTCCCAAAATTTCATATTCAGAACCAATCTGTTCAATACATAAGTACCATCCGGCGCCTGGTCTGCCACATACTTTTAAAATGATAAAATTACTGCCATTACTGTTAACTTTTTGGAAAAGAGGATTGTCTGCTTCAATTTCGATTGTATTTCTATTGAAACTAAAAACAGTTTCTTTGCCTCTTGTGATTTTAAATCCGCTGTACAAACCAGGATCGACTTCATTTATCAATATCAAAACGTCTTTCGTCCCGGGAATTGGTGCTTGTATGATTACAGAATTGTCCTGGCCAAACAACATGACTGTAAATACAAGAAGTGTAATATATTTCACGGCAGCCATTTATCCGTCAAAAATCCGCTCACCCGGGAAGCGGTTTGTCACGTTAGCACGTTAGCACGTTAGTACGTTCCCACGGTAGTTATTCCTGGTACTGCAGCTGATACAGCTTCCAGTAGATCCCTTTAAGCCGCAGAAGCTCCTGGTGCGTCCCCGTCTCTTTTATGCGGCCGCGGTGCAACACGATAATCCTGTCGGCATTCTGAATCGTGGAGAGGCGGTGGGCTATAATGATGGAAGTCCTGCCTTTCAGCAGTTTTTCCAGCGCATCCTGAATCAGCAGTTCCGTTTCCGTATCGATGCTTGATGTCGCTTCATCAAGAACAAGGATTTTGGGGTCATAGGCCAGGGCGCGCGCAAATGCAAGGAGCTGCTTCTGGCCTACAGACAGGGACGATCCCCGTTCGCCTATTTCCGTGCCATATTGCCTGTTCAGCTTCCGGATGAAATTCGCGGCATGGACTGTTTCCGCCGCCTGCCGTATGCGGCCATCGGTAATTCCCGGATTCCCCAGCCTGATGTTCTCGGCAACACTGCCGGAGAACAGGAAAATATCCTGGAGGACGACGCCTATCGATCTTCTCAGCCCCTGCAGGTCGAAATTGGATATTCTGATATCGTCTACCAGTATTTCTCCCTGCTGGACATCATAGAAACGGTTCAACAGGGAGATAATGGTCGATTTGCCTGCTCCCGTAGCTCCTACGATGGCGATCCTTTCCCCCGGCTCCACTTTGAAAGAAACGTCCTGAATGACCGGTTCTCCGGGATTGTATGAAAAATGGACATTTCTGAATTCAATGCTTCCCTTGCTTACCGAATCGGCCGCGGGTTTTTCCGGAGAGACGATGGCCGGCCTGTTGTCCAGCAGCTTGAAGATGCGCTCCGAGGCTGCCATGGCGGACTGCAGGATGGTGTATTTTTCGCTGAGATCCGAGATCGGCCTGAAAAACCGTTCGGAATACTGTATGAAAGCCACGAGCGTCCCTATGGTCAGGGCGCCGGAAAGCTCCTGGATTCCTCCGTACCAGACTATTAAAGCGATTGCCAGCGCGGAAATGAACTGGAGCAGCGGAATGAAAAGTGCGTGGTAGAAAACGGAGAGGAGATTGGCCTCCAGGTATTCCCTGTTGACGGAGGTGAATCGCAGAAACTGTTTCCTCTGTTGCCCGAAAATCTGAACTACGGCCGTCCCTGTGATGTTTTCCTGCAGGAATGCATTGATCCGCGCGAGGGCGGTCCGGACTTTTCTAAAGGAATCCCTCACCTTGATTTTGAAAAGCAGCGTTGCCAGTACAAGCAGCGGCAGGATGGAAAACACCGCGAGGGCCAGCTTATAGTTCAGTACAAAGAGAACAACCATGATCACAGCCAGTTTGCAGACGTCCTCAAACACCGAAATGACGCCGGACGTGAACAGCTCGTTCAATGCATCGACATCGGATGTGACGCGGGTCATCAGCCGCCCGACCGGATTCCTGTCGAAGAAAGCAACGTCCATTTTATGCAGATGGCGCATGATCTGCATCCGCAGGTCATACATGATCTTCTGTCCCATTATGTCGATGAGCCACATCTGGAGAAATCCGAAAACAAAAACGAGGATGAGCGTCAGGACATAAACGGCGGCGATCCGGGTTAATCCGGCCGCGTCGTTGTTCTGGATATAATGGTCGATCGCAAATCCGGCCAGGTAAGGCTGGATGGAGGACAGGCCGGATCCGGCAATCAGGCACACGATCGCCCAGAAGACCGAACGGCGATAAGGCCTCAGATAACCGAGCAGTCGCCGCATCAGCCGGGCGTCGTATGCTTTCCCGAGAACCTCTTCCTGTGTTTCAACAACCGTATAGCTCATTACGGGATATTCAGTTCCTCTTCAAGCAGTTGTTTGCGATAGAGATCGGCATAAATACCGTCCTGTTCCATCAGGGAATCGTGCGTTCCTTTTTCCGCGACGGCTCCATTCTTGAGCACGACGATCTGATGAGCATTCTTTATGGTTGAAATGCGGTGGGATACCAGTATGGTTGTCCGGCCTTTCATAACCTTTGTCAGCTCTTCGAGTATCCGTTCTTCGGTGTAGGTGTCGACGTTCGATAAAGAGTCGTCAAAAATCAGGATTTTCGGTTGGATTGCCGCAGCTCTGCTGATCGCGATCCGCTGCTTTTGTCCCCCGGAAAGGGTTATGCCCCGTTCACCGACATAGGTCTGCATTTTCCGGGAAAATGTTTCAATGTCCCCGGAAATCTGCGATATGCGTGCCGCCCATTCCAAATCCGAATCAGTCATTGCGGCCGGGCTGCCGAACGCGATATTTTCCCGAATCGTTTCTGAGAAAAGGAAAGTTTCCTGAGGAACATAGCCGATATGTCGTCTCAGTTCCGACAAGGGCCAGTCCCTTACGTCCTTGCCGTCTATTATGACCGTTCCCGGCGGAGGATCGAAAAGGCGCGGGATCAGATTTATCAGGGATGATTTGCCGCTGCCGGTATGGCCCACAATCGCCAGGCTGGTTCCCGACGGAACCGAAAGGCTGATATCGTGCAGAACGGTATTCTTTGCGCCCGGGTACCGGAATGTTAAATCTCGAATTTCCAGCCCGCCCAGGATATTTGAGGGAGGGGAGGCATCCGGGATGCTGCGGATCTGCGGCGGTGTGTTCATGATCTCCAGTATCCTGCTCATGGAGGCGGACCCCCGCTGCCAAATATTGATGATCCTGCCGATGGCGATCATGGGCCAGGTCAGCTTTCCCAGGTATCCCATGAAGGCGACGAAGTCCCCCAGCGTCAACCGCCCTTCAATGACCTGCCGGCCGCCGAACCAGATGAGAACGACGGAAGTCATGCCGATAAGGGCCATCAGCAACGGATAGAAGATGCCGGTCAGCCGGATCAGGGAGATATTTCGGCGGACATATTCCCGGTTGAGTTTTTTAAAAGCGTCTATCCCGGACTCTTCTCTCGCGAATGATTTCACTACGCGGATGCCTGAGATGTTTTCCTGGGTATGAGTGCTGATGGCGGAGAACTGCTCCTGGATACGCCTGAACCGGTCATGAATCCGGCGTCCGAAGCTCTTGGCCGTCACGGAAACGAGAACCAGTGGAATATAGGCAAGCAGGGTCAGCTTCCAGTTCATCCCCAGCAGGTAGGTCGTGAAGATGAGGATCAGAAGCACGGTATACATGGAATGCATGATTCCGGGGCCGAGCACGAAGCGAACGGCGCTGAGGTCGTTCGTTGCCCGGGACATTATGTCGCCGGTGCTTCGGGACTGAAGAAAGGAAAGGGACATTTTCTGGATATGGGAGAAAAAGTCGTTGCGCAGATCGAATTCTACGTCCCGGCTGACTCCGATCAGGATTTTTCTCATCCAGAAACGAAAAAATCCTTCAATAAATGAAATTCCTATGATTAAAGCGGCGTAAAACGGCAGTTTCCCCCGGGCAACTCCGGCCTGAAGCTCATCCACGACGTATCCCAGAACGCGCGGCTCGAACAGTCCGGCGATTACCGTCAGCAGTACCATCAGGAATCCGACGACGATTTTCGGACGGTACCTGTTTAGATACGGCAGAAGCCGTGCCAGGGGATATTTTTCTTTATTCATGAATCGGATAACCGCGTATTCGGGCGGAATCAAGAGTTTTGATGCGGACACCGCAAACAGGATTCCGGCGCTGCAGATTTCTGTAGCGGCGGTGTGCTAATCGAAGCGACAGGATAAGAGCGAAGCGACGGAATCCGGAAAAGCATCCTGCCGGTTTTTCCATGTCGGTCGTAGATTCCCTCTGGAAGCCGGTATGAGGTGCCGAGGCTGTCAATCCGATTCTTCGCCGGCGTTGCTGTCGGATTGTTCCTGGAGTCCACGCATATCCTTGTACTGTACGAATGCACCCTGGCGCAATTTGAATTCAACCGAATAACTTGAAAATTCCGACTGATAGTTCCTATAAACCAGTTCGAACTGTGCAATTTCATCCGGCTCAATCGTTTCTTTGTCCATGCGTACGATGTCCGTTTCGAGGAGTTCCCTGTTGTGGGAATAAAGACGGACAACTGCGTCCAATTGTTCAATCGGCTCTGTTGTTATGTTTCGGACGACTCCCCGGATATGGAATTCATCATTTTGAATTTCATGACCCAGATACAGGAATGCAATCATTTCCTGGCCGGGAGCATTGCTTCGGGATTTAAGATCCTCTACAAACCTTTCGGTCGCACTTGGAGATAGAAGAATCAACAGAAATCCGGCAGCGACAACTATGCTGAGCAATATCAACAGGACTCGAAGCAGGGCGAAGAAGGAAGACGGTTTTGGAGGCAGAGTCTGCAATGACGGACCCTTTTGTGCCGTCGGGCCCTTCCCCGATGTGCCGGGTTCTTTTGAAGTTTCGGATTTGCCGTCGGCTGATGGATCCGGTTTTCCCAATGCTGTCATCGACTCCTTTATTTTCGACTTCCTATTTATATTCGCGGTAATAGTCGATGGTTTGGACTGAAGGTAAAGAGACCATCACAAAACCGGTCAAGATCGGCAGGAACGCAATCAACCAGCGTCACCTGTCGGATGGGCCGGGGAACCTGGACGGGCGCTGATCGACAGGTTGCGGGCGCTGTCCCCAGAATCCTTCTCTTTTTCTTTCCGCTTTTTTACCCATTAATATGGCGCTTACTTTTCCCAGAACACGCCTTTCATAGGTGCCGCGGGATTCCAACGGCAGCCATTTTTCAGTCCCGTCGACGCCTCGATTCAAAGCCTCTATATGAGTGTGCACGGTAACCAGTGTTTCCGTAGACGATACAATCTCCATGGTGGCTTCCACGGAATACCGCGCTTTGAGCCAGCTCCCCGTATCCGGATTGTTGTTGACCGCCACTTTCTCCATTTCGCTCTTGGTCAGTGATCCGGATATGAACTCGTACGGCCGCGTGGTGATAATCCCCGCCTTGCGGTCATCCAATTCAATATCGTACTGTTCTTTTAGCACGGCGCGTACGGCGTTTGCCACCATATCGAACTTATTCACGAATTTTACCGGATCCGGCAGGCTGGTTTCCTGCGACTGCGCGGGGGAAATCCTGACAGAACAGAATAAGAGCAGTGACGCGGTGAAAATGCAACCGGAGCGGCGGATGAAAAACAGAATTCGAGACATTTCCAAGTGCATGTTGAAATCCTAACATCGGCCGCATATCAAGTCAATCAGTCCGCAGTCGGTTGTAGGGGCGAACCTTGTGTTCGCCCTTCTTTGCTTCAACTGGGTAATATTGCTGATAGATGACTCAGCATCCAACGCAACCCTTCTTGTCAGGCGAACCTTGTGTTCGCCCTTCTTTGCTTCAACTGGGTAATATTGCTGATAGATGACTCAGCATCCAACGCAACCCTTCTTGTCAGGCGAACCTTGTGTTCGCCCTTCTTTGCTTCAACTGGGTAATATTGCTGATAGAT
>CAZPHK010000122.1:0-14451 GCA_964586015.1 uncultured Acidobacteriota bacterium
GGGGAGATAACAAGCAGTATTTCTGCTACTCTCCCGGTCTTGGACGCGAAGCCGGCGAATGGTTTGTCGCTAAGGGCGTTAAGGCGGTGGGGGTGGACCAGCAGGCATTGGATCATCCTCTCCATACCGCGATCGGTCCGCATGGTCCCGGTCCCATCAATCCGTCCCTGAGCGAGGAATATAGGCAGCTGACGGGTCGTGAAGTCCTGGAGGATTTCCCCGAATGGGAACCCTGTCACAACCTGCTCCTTGGGAACGGAATTATGGGATGGGAGAATGTGGGCGGCGATATCGCAATGGTGGTCGGAAAGCGGGTTACCATAATGGGGCTACCGCTGCGATGGTATATGGGAGACGGATCCATCGTCCGGATGGCGGCCCTTATTGATGAGAAGGACATCAATCCCGTTCCTCCGAGAGTTTATAAATACGGAGTTGTATGAACCCTGAGGTGTCGGAACATGGAAAAAATTGCGGTAATCGGTGCCGGTCTCATGGGGCACGGGATCGCGCAGGTTTTTGCGGTGAAAGGGCACGAGATTGCGATCCACGATCCTTTCCCGGATGCGCTGGCCAGTGTCCCGGAGCGAATACGTGCAAACCTGCGCGGCCTTGGCCTCGACGAATCGTTTGTTGAAAGAATATCCCTGCACAATACACTCAAAGGCGCGGTAGAGAATGCCGATATTGTCTTTGAGGCCGCACCCGAGAATATTGCGCTGAAACAGGGCATCTTTGAGCAGATGTCAACGATGACACAAACCGGCTGCATCCTGGCCAGCAATACGTCGGTCATCCCGATCGGGGAGATTGCAGCCGGAGCCGAGAACCCGGGCCGTGTCCTCGGCACGCACTGGTGGAATCCTCCATACCTGATCCCGTTGGTCGAAGTCATTCAGGCGCCTTGCACAGGAACGGCTTATATAGAGAAGTGTATGGATTTGCTGCAGCGAGCGGGGAAGGCGGCTGTCCACGTCAAACGCGACGTGCCCGGCTTTGTAGGCAACCGTTTGCAGCATGCGCTCTGGAGGGAGGCAATCTCCATCGTTGCAGCCGGAATCTGCGATGCCGAAACCGTCGATCTCGTTGTCAAAAACAGTTTCGGGATGCGGTTGCCGGTATTGGGGCCGCTGGAGAATGCGGATCTTGTGGGGCTGGACTTGACTCTCGCGATTCACAATGTAATCCTTCGTCATCTTGAAGCTTCACCCGAACCCAGTCCGTTGCTGGAACGCTACGCGGCCGAACAGCGCCTCGGGATGAAGACGGGCAGGGGCTTCTTCGAATGGACGCCGGAGTCGGCCCAACATGTTCGCGACCGGCTGACGCGGCATCTGAGGGATGCAATGTGCTAGGGAGAGTTGTCAGGTGATAGAACGGTCGAAACAAAAGCCTAGGCCCCGCGATCGGAACGGTGTCCAGGTTATTGCTCGCGCTGCAGACATCCTGCGGGCGCTTGAGGGCAGCGATGGCTTGAGCCTGAGCCAGCTTGCCGGAAAAGTCGGCCTGCCCAAGTCTACTGTGCAGCGGATCATTGCTGCCCTGGATTCGGAAAATTTCGTTGTTTCGGCGTCTCCCGGAGGACGCCTGCGACTGGGTCCGGCTCTGGTCAGGATCGCCCACTCCATACGCTTTCCAATCGCAGAGACCGCCAGGCCCTATCTTCGAAAGCTTTCAGAGAGAACGGGAGAAACCGTGGACCTCGCTTTACTGGATGGGGATAAAGCGGTCTTTGTGGATCAAATCCCGGGATCGCAGCGTCTCCGCGCGGTGTCCGCTATAGGAGTGTCATTTCCGCTGCATTGCACCGCCAACGGGAAAGCGATGCTTGCGGCGATGGATGCCGGGGAATTGAACAGGATCAAAAAAAGTATTCGCCTGTCTGCTTCCACAGAGAACTCCATACGATCCTGGGCGCGGCTTGAAAAGGAGCTTCTCGGGGTTCGCGAAACCGGGATCGCATACGACCGTGAGGAGCACTCGATGGGGATCTCGGCTGTCGGAACTGCAATCATCGGCTTTGAAGGAGAGATTGCCGCGATTACGGTACCGACGCCTACTGTGAGATTCGCCGAGAAGGAGTCTGAACTGGCCAGCGCACTTCAATCCTGCAGGGATGAGATTGAGGGTATCCTGGCCCGCATTTCTCGCAAGACTTCTACTAAAGAGGTGTAAAGGAATGCATCTGCTATGGTTCCAATTTATGCTGTGCATATATTGGAATCGCCTCCTTGGATTCCTCACGTACGACTGAAGCGAAGCGGCGCATCCAACATCCTTTTACGCCTCCTCGTGTAAGCGAAGCGACCGAACCCTTGTGAGAAATGCGGGCTGGAATAATGTCCCGGGCCGACCTTTCAAAAGAAATTTGCACAGGAGGCTTCGGGATCTGAACGATACGCAAGAGTTCGATGCATTCATCAGGAGATGCCGAGAGAATAGGCCTGAAAGCCAAGCCGGAGAAGCCGTCCGTCCCCGTTGTAGCTGAAACCGGCATCCAGAATGGTGAGAGATTCAAGATCCCGGCCGGTCAGAGTGACCTTGCGAAAGCGCTCGCTTTGCGTGCCGACGAGTCCGACGGACCAGGCCTCTTTGCCGTTATCGTGCACCGTTTCCACCCGCATCGGTTCGTTGAAAAGCGGACCGGTGAGCACCTGACCTTCCCGGACGGGAGGAACTTTATTCATTTGAACATTTCCCTTAATTAGTTCGTTTCTATATTATTTCCTGGCATGAAATCTTATGTGACGGTTATGTTATCGGGGGGAGGAAAATCTCTCATATTCCGTCTTGGATTTGGAAACAGGGTTGGATAAAAATAGTTGTCGGTTATTCTCCTCCTCACTTGAAGCGGCCCGGTTAACGAACGATAATAATCCTTTTTCGGTCGGGGAAAGCGATGCTTATCTATCATGCCGCCTTGTGCGAAGACGAGTTCATTCTCTGGGGGGAAACGCCCCAGGAGACCGCTGCGCCCGTCGTGCGGCGCCGTCGAAAGAACACGCCCGGGTCCGATGTGCTGCCGTATCCCTACGATGCGGGCATCAAAGCGGTTGAAGCGGGATTGGCCGGGGTGATATCCGCATCGAAATCCGCCGCGGCGAAGCGCGGACCGGCGCCCGTGCGCTATGCCTGGCTGCCGACATGCGAATTCGGACCCGTGCCCTCCAGCCCCCTGATTGACGGGACCGAGGCTTCCGGTGAAATCGTCTTTGCGCCTTGGGCCGTCTCGGCCAGGATACTTCCGGACGGCGAAATCGTGGATCTGCTTGCGGCCTGCTCGGGCCGGCAGCTTCTCGCTCCGGGCCGGATTGTGGGGGCCGATCTCGCGTGGTGGTGCCGTGTTCTGCAATTTGCGGGAGCCCTGGTGGCCCGGCAGTCGTATCTTCCCGGTCTGGTTGAGTCGGGGGGCGTGTATGCCTCCCGCTGGATTCCGGTACTGCAGCCGGAAGACAATGAAAGAATGGCGCGTCTTGCGGAGGCCATGCCCGCGGCCGCGCGCGCCGTCGGCGCCGATGTCTCCGGTCCGCCGCAGACGTCTTCTTCCCTGATGACGCGCCGGTTCGTTGAAAAGATGACGGACGCGATCGTCCGATCCGGCGCGCTTCCGGAACGAACCGTCCCCGCGCCGTCGCGCCGCGGAAAAAAATCAAAGGCTTTCGACAGCATCCACGACCAGTGGATCCATTCGCTGCAGTCCGCCGATCCGGAGATGACGGGCGACGCCGAAGAACTTGAAAAATTCGCCGCCCGTGTGCGCGAATGGCATCTGCCGGTAACGCTTCCTTCCTCCTCTCCATTCCGCCTCTGCTTCAGGCTGGAAGAGCCGCAGCCGGAAGGCGACGATAAAGGCGTGGAAGAAACCGATGTTTCCGAAGCGTGGCGGGTTCGATACCTCCTGCAGGCCGTGGACGACCGCAGCCTTATCGTCGAGGCGGGCGATTCCTGGAAGCCCCGGAAGCGGCTCGATGCGGTATTCCGCGCCCGCGCATTCGAACCCCGGCAGTACCTGCTTGCGGCTCTCGGCCAGGCCGCCGGCATCTGCCCGCGCGTCGAGCGGAGCCTGAAACGTCCGGCCCCGGCCGGCTACGAACTCGACGCCGCCGGCGCCCACGAATTCCTCACTTTGCGCGCCGGGGAGCTGGAACAGGCCGGATTCGGAGTCATGCTCCCGGCGTGGTGGACCCGAAAGGGATCGAAACTGCAGATCGCCGCCCGCGCCAAAGTGAAGAGCCCAGCCATGCAGGCGGAAGCCGGACTCTCCCTCGACCGGATTCTGCAGTTCGATGTCGAGCTGGCCCTGGACGGAGACCCGATCTCGATCGGGGAGCTCGAAGCGCTGGCGAGGCTCAAGGCGCCGCTTGTCAGGCTGCGCGGCCAGTGGGTGGAACTGAATGCCGAAGAGATCCGATCGGCCCTGGATTTCTGGAAAAAGAAATCGGGCGGCAAGGCCACCGTGCGCGACATCGTGCAGATGGCTCTCGGCGGCGCGCGCAGCATGGGAGGGATCGAGTTTCACGGCGTCGACGCCGAAGGGTGGATTGCCGACCTGATTTCGTGCCTCGAAGGCAATGTCCCGTTTGAGGAAAGCGCCGCCCCTTCCGGATTCCGGGGAGAGATGCGCCCCTACCAGCTGCGCGGCTATTCGTGGATGGCATTTTTAAAACAATGGGGCCTGGGCGCCTGCCTGGCCGACGATATGGGCCTCGGCAAAACAATTCAGGCGCTGGCGCTCATCCAGAAAGACCGGGAATCGAACGGCCGCCGTCCCGTCCTCGTTATCTGTCCCATGTCTGTGGTCGGCAACTGGCAGAAAGAGTCGGCCCGGTTCTGTCCGGAGCTGCCCGTCCTCGTGCACCACGGGAGCGGGCGCGCCGGGGAAAAGGCCTTTAAAAAGGCGGCCGAACGGAGCGCGATCGTCCTGTCCAGCTACGCGCTTCTATACCGCGATCTGAAATCCTTTCAGTCGGTTTCCTGGGCCGGCGTCATCCTGGATGAAGCCCAGAACATTAAAAATCCGAACACGAAACAGGCGCGCGCGGCCCGGTCGATCGCGGCCGGCTATCGCATTGCCATGACGGGAACTCCCGTGGAAAACAATGTCGGCGATCTATGGTCCGTGATGGAGTATCTGAATCCCGGCTTCCTGGGATCGCAGCAGGAGTATCGCCGCAAATTCTTTATCCCCATCCAGGCGATGCGCGACGAAAGCGCGGCGAGCCGCCTTAAATGCCTGACGGCTCCCTTCATACTGCGCCGGCTCAAAACGGACAAAACGATTATTTCCGATCTGCCCGAAAAGAACGAAATGAAGGTATTCTGCACCCTCACCCGCGAACAGGCATCCCTGTATCGGGCGGTGGCGTCCGAGGCCGAAAAGGGGATGGGATCCGCCAGGGGAATCCAACGCAAAGGCCTGATTCTGGCAACCCTGTCCAAACTGAAGCAGGTATGCAACCATCCGGCGCAGTTTCTGGGCGACAACTCATCGATAGACGGGCGCTCCGGAAAGCTCCAGCGCCTGACCGAAATGATGGAGGAAATCATTGCGGCAGGAGACAGGGCCCTCGTTTTCTCGCAGTTCTCGGAGATGGGGGAGATTCTGCGGAAACATCTCGAGGAAACGTTCGGGCGGGAAGTCCTGTTTCTGCACGGGGCGGTGCCGAAAAAGAGGCGCGATTCGATGGTGGAGCGTTTCCAGGGCGAGGGCGGGCCGCCCGTATTCGTGCTTTCCCTGAAGGCCGGGGGAACGGGGCTGAACCTGACGGCCGCCTGCCACGTTTTTCATTTCGACCGGTGGTGGAATCCGGCGGTCGAGAGCCAGGCCACGGACCGGGCTTTCCGCATCGGCCAGCGCCGCAACGTCCAGGTTCATAAATTCGTGTGCGCCGGGACGCTTGAAGAGAAGATCGACGAAATGATCGAGAACAAGAAGGATATTGCGGAAAGGGTCGTCGGCGCCGGCGAAGGCTGGCTGACGGAGCTTTCAACCCGGGAATTGAAGGAGCTGTTCGCTTTGAGGAGCGAAGCGGTCGGAGAATGATATGGGATATCGAAACCGTTATTGGGATGGATATTATTATACCCCGTCAAAACCGAGAACCGCCCGGGGCGGCATCAAGTCGCGGGAGAAGCGCGGGTCGTTCGGAAAAAGCTGGTGGGCCCGGCGATGGATCGAGGTCCTGGAAAGCTTCCGGATCGGCGCACGCCTTCAGCGCGGGCGGGCCTATGCGCGCAGCGGGCAGGCCCTTTCGATAGAAATAGAAAAGGGGATCGTGCGCGCCTCGGTGCAGGGTTCCAGGATTCGTCCCTACGACGTGACGATTGAAATGAAGGAGCTCGCAACCGCCCAGTGGAAAAAGGTTGAGAAAACGCTGGCGGCCAGGCCGATTTATGCGGCGAAGCTCCTGGCGGGAGAGATGCCGCAGGACATAGAGGAAGCGTTCAAACAGGCGGGGATTCCCCTGTTTCCCGAAACGTACCGCGACCTGAAGACGGAATGTTCCTGCCCCGACTGGTCGAATCCGTGCAAGCATATCGCGGCCGTGTACTATCTGCTTGGAGAGGAGTTTGACCGGGATCCTTTCCTGATCTTCAAGCTGCGCGGCCGCACCCGTGAGGAGCTGGTTGGAGATATGCGGATTCCGGCAACGGCCGGGGCCGCGGATGCGGAACCGCAGGGGGATCCGCTGCCGGAAGATCCCGGCGCTTACTGGCAGGGCGGGCCCGTGCCGGATGATTTGTTCGACGAGGTGCGGATTCCGCAGATTCACGCTTCATTGGCGAAGCGGCTGGGCGGGTTTCCCTTCTGGCGCGGCGGTTCGGACCTTGTGGATGCGCTCGAGGGGGTGTACGCCAAAGCCTCGGACGCGGGTCTGGAAATGCTGCTGCCGGCCGGCGACCGGGTGGAGGATGAGTGAAATACAAGAACCGGACGAAACAATTTTGGAGTTCGACGCCTCTTTTGGGTTAATAAAGAACCGCGTTCTCGCCCTTTTGATTAATCAACTCATCGAAGTGAGCGACGATCTTATCCCGCCGCGCCATCAAAGCCTCAATTTGGCCTTTGTCGAGATACGATTTAAGTGCCCGCTTCACCTCATCCGGATCTAATTGACGGAGTTTTTCCAGCAGTGGACGGCTGCAGACAACAAGATCTTCCTGCTTCGGCAGTTCCTTGTGGAGACGGAAAGCCCTGCTGAAGTCAATCATGTAAATCTTCCAGTTTTTATCGATCAGTACGTTGGTTGCATTGCGGTCCTTATCGTATACCAGTTGGTAAAAGACCCGTAAGCGATGCATCTGCTTGGCCCAGGCGTCTGCATCAGGAACACTGATATTTTTCTCGATCCGTTCGCGCTCATTCATTGTTGAATCGATCCACCAGGAGAGCGATCCTTTTTTACCATTCCATTTGCGCTCTACCGTCACCGGCATCATATCCTGAAGGCCCAGGAGCTTTGACAGCTCGTAGGCGGCGATGTTGAATTGGTAGGAATCGCGGAAATTGATTTCCGTGGAGCCGTCGGCGAACTTTGCGTAGCTTTCGAATTCGTCGATCGATTGGTATGCGGCATCATGGGTCAGCTTGTCGTTCTTCAATGTTAGCTGCCACGGTCTCGTAACGCCGGTACTTGTATGTTTTCCACGAAGTATCTTCGCTTTGAGGAGGAATTGTCGCATTTCCTCTTCGGTAAGATTCGGTTCAGCTTTCGTTGCCTCGATTTGTGCTTGAGCCCAGGCATGCTTTGCCGGGATAGCCTGAAAACTGATGAACACGCATAACATGGCTGCTGAAATCAGCAGCCGGGAACGAAAGTATGCCATGGCATAAACCTCCCCTTGCTGTCCGGTTCAACGCGAACAGCAAAAATGGGCCAGTCGGTCCTCACAACCCCCCGTCTCATAGCCGGGCTTTATACGCACACAGGTCACTTCAGCCTGCATCCTTAAGTACTTTTAATGAAAACAGGACTTATTGCCCCGAAAATTTGCTTACTTCCAATACACCTAAATTTGCTGTTGGGTCTAATTATCTGTGACTTTTTTGCAAAATGCAAAGAAGTTTTACATGGTGAAGAGACTGAAATTTCGAAGTTTATGCAGGATGTTCCCGTCCGTCCGGCCCGCTGCCTCGGATTGGTCCAAACCACCGGGTGACGGTAAAGGAGGGAAGAATTTGTCATTTATCAATTCTCATTTAATAAAAAATGATAAATGACCAATGACAAATTATTGGAGCCGCACTCCTAACCTTTCCCGATCCGCTTGAAAATGGTGAGGACGTTTTCGTCGCCGTCGCGCTTGTAGGAATATCCATCCGTCAGGGTCTTGAAGAGATGGATGCCGAACCCGCCGGCAGTTCCCGAACGGATCTTCCGCTCAAGATCCAGGGGAGGCACTTCGGCGGGGTTGAATGGAACCCCGTGATCTCTTGCTTCCAAATAGAAAACGTCTTCCTCACTCCAGAACCTGACTTTAATGGGGCCGCTTCCCTTCGGGTAGGCATGCCTCACGATATTGACGAGGATCTCATGGAATGCGAGCTCCAGCTTCATCGACTCCTCTTCTGCGCAGTTCCTTTCGTACAGCAACTCCTGGAGAAATCCACGGATTCTTTCGATCTCCGCGAGATCCGCTTTTACTTCAATCTCTTTCCATCGCGGCGCAGTCAATATTCATCCTTTTATAGACGCACGTTTCATAACAGTCTTACATGCACCAGGGCGCACCCAAGTGCATGAAAATATCATGAACAGCGGATGTATGGGCGAACACGAGGTTCGCCCCTACGATTTTCGAGACAGAAAACCCTTGCAAAGCAGCTCGAACCGTCACAAAGCCCCCCCGGAAGCGTTCGGCAATCCCGCAGCCTTTCTCTTGACGATGACAAGAGTCATGTCATCGCGAAGCTCATCGCCCGCGTTGAAGCTGCGGACGCTTCCGTAAATCTTGTCCAGGATGTCTTGCGGTGAAAGGTCGAAGAAGCTGCGGAGCTGCCGGAAAAGACGCTCTTCACCGAATTCCTCGTTCTCGGCGTTCCGCCCTTCCACAATGCCGTCCGTATAAAGGCACAGGAGTTCGTCCTGGTCGAACTTGATGGTTCCCGTTTCAAAGCCGGCGGACGGAAACATCCCCAGGCAAAAACCGGTATTGTCCAAAGTTCGGATGTTCCCGGCGGGATTTATAAACATTGGTGCATTATGGCCCGCATTGACGTAGGACATTTCCAGCTTTTCGCGATTCAGCACGCCCAGAAAGAAGGAAATGAATGTATATTCATCCGAATCCTCATAAACGAGGTCGTTCAGCCTGGCGGCGAGCAAGCCGAGATCCTTGACGGCCGGAATCAATGCGTAGAGAGAGGCACGCAACGATGCCATGAGGAATGCCGCTCCGACACCGTGCCCGGACACGTCTGCGACGACAAGCGCCAGCGAGGACGGATCCCAGGGGATGAAATCAAAATAATCACCTCCGATGTGCCGGCAAGGCCATGTGTTTCCCGCGATGTCATAAGGTTCGAAGACGGTTTTCCCTTGAGGCATGAGATTCCGCTGGATCCTCTGCGCCATCATTAGTTCCTGTTCCATTCTTTCTTTTTCCAGAGTTTCTTCGAAGAGCCGCGTATTTTCGATCTTGAGCGCCGCAAGGTTCGCCAATACCGTCAGCAGCTTGAGATCCTCCTGGGAAAACTGCCCGAAGAGCGCATCCCGGTCGGAGTAAATCAATCCGACAATTTCCCGATTGTTCCACAACGGAACGCACATCGCTGAACGGACTTGTCCGGCAACAATGCTTTCCTGATCGCTCAGCTTTTTGTCCGATTGGACATCCGAGATAAGAATGGCGGAGTTCTTTTCCAGAGCGGTCCTGAGAATGCTTCTACTGACAACGATATTCTGCGCTCTGAGGGAAGTTCCATGGATGCGAACCACCTTTGGGATCAGTTCTTCACGCTCTTTGAGCATCAGGATTCCCCGCCCCATAGGGATGGCCTGCGTGACGAGATCCATTATGTAGTCCAACAGCTTGTTGAGCTCCATGTTGTAAATCAGAGCCTGGCTTACCTCGTTGAGGATGGTGGAAATTTTTTGATCCCGCTGCATGTGCTGGAAGCCGGAAGCGGCGACCTGCGTTTCTTCCGGTCTCGCTACTGGGAAGTCTTTCAGTATATCGCCGACCTGGATGACCGTGCTGGAGATCGAGACGAAATTCGAATCTTCCACCAGGCTCACTCCGTGTTCGAATTCGCGTTCGAAGGTAATCCGCGTCGAACCGATCAGGATTTCGTCCCCCCATTTTAGAAGGACTTCCTCACGGATTCGATTGCCGTTGAGAAAGGTTCCATTCTTGCTGCCGAGATCCTGTACGGCATAGCCGTTGCCGGACGGGAAAATGACGGCATGACGGGAGGAACTGAAGTGGTCGGCAAGGACGATCTCATTGCCCGGGGTCCGGCCAATATGGATCTTTTTATCGCTCAATGTAATGACTGAGGCTTCCCCATTCTGGGGGCTGACGAGCAAAACCGGCATCGGAGTCTCCTCTAAAAGAAACGACCGACGACCCGGGGCTTCACCATGTCGAGTCGTTGGTCCAGACCTTTGACCAGCCTTTTCAAATGACGGATTTTTACTTCCGGCGTCAGATCCTCGATGAGCGGAAATAAATACAACCTGACGTCCCGGTTCAGGATGTTGTCGAGAAGCTCGAGTGAATCGTCTGCTTTCCTGCGCGTTCCCTGTGTGATGTTTTGGAAAGCTTTTACTATGTCATCGGACGGGTAGATGAGCGTCAGCAAATCGAAAATGCGTTTGATCATAATTCCCACTGCCGGATCCGGATCAGAAACCGAATCCGTCTGGTCCGGCGGCAATTTGTTCCCGGCGCCCGCAAGATAGAGATTGTATATTTTCCCGACAATTGAAAGGACACTGTTCTCAATCGTCTTTTTCTTGAAGTGAATCTTCGGATGCATCGAATGGATCTTGTATAAAGAGTCGACAAGGTCCGGCTCCAGATCCTCGCTGCCGCGGGACAGCTGAGCGCATAAAATGTCCGCTGCTTTCTGATTCCCTATGCGGGCAAGTATGTCGGGAATAGAGCTCCGGATCTCCGGAGGATTGGCTTCATTTTGAAGCTGCGCCTTCAGGATGTCCTCGATCCCGGGGCCATAGGCCGCGAGCGCATTCTGAGCTTCATACCGGGACATGGGATTTTCGAGAAGAGCGATGATGGGCGACACGTGCTCGGGGCACCGATGCATGGCGGCGCTGCTCAGCGCATAATTTATTACGCTCAGGGAGGAATCCCGGAGAAGAAGGTCGAGGCACTGGATTACAATGGGCGTCGGTTTCATGAAGCCGATCAGTTTTGCCGCCTCCATCCGCTCGATCTCCGTAAATGTTTCACCGCTGACAAGTGCGCTGAAACGCGCTTCCATCGCCTTTCGGTAAACATCGAGATCCATGATCTCCATGACCATCGCTTCGGTTTCCTTTTCGGCCAGGGTCTCCTCGATTCCCGGGTAAGATACCTCGCTGGGGACGTCGAGCAGAGAATCCATGGAACGGGCTTTCGCTTCCCCCTCCCGGAAGGTCAGGAATTCCTTAAGTTCCGGTGTCAGCGTCTCCTTCCGGATAAGGTGGAACAGGTTCATTGCGTAAAGCGTCGAACTCACCTCCCGGCTTTGCAGGGTGTCCGCAATCAGGCGGGCCCTATCGACATCCATATTTTCGGCAAGCACCTTATGAGGATCCTGCCATTTTCTGGAGAGGTCTTTTTTTACTGCAGCAAGATATTCCGCGTGGATTTTCCAGATGAGGATGATGCAGAGGATCGCGAAGCAGAATACCAGAATCCCGAGTTGACGGATTTGCTCGATGGTAGAGATACGATCGAAGGAGGATACGCGATAAAGAATCCAGAAGAGAGCTGCGCCCAATCCCACCGCGACTTTGTTGACAAACATGTCGATAAATATTTTGGCTTCGTACTTTATGGAAGGAGGGATGGGAATGTAGAGCAGCTCCCGAACGGACTGGCTGATCGTATTGTCGAAGGTCTTGTCGCTCCCGCGAATGAAGCAGGCCCAGGCGATAAGGCCGGCTGCCGGAAATAGAAAAACGGCGAGGGTCCCGAGGCACAGTACGGACGGGGCGAGAAGCAGTCCGAAGCGCATTCCGAATTTTTTCAATATCTTCCCCGTGCTGAGCAGATGAAATATCGCGGATATGAGCAGGATGGCGAGTAAGAACGAGGCGATGAAAGACGTCCGCGCTTCGTCGGTCGGTATTTCCTGTTTGACGGCTATCCTGAACTGGTTATTTATGAGAGATCCCACAATGATGGCCGACCCGATCGCTCCCGCCAGAATTCTGATATATTTGTCCTTTCGTATCCTTCGCAGGCTTTCCAGGTAATCCGGTTTACTCCGGTCGGTTTCCTTGGAAATGTCCTTCTCGAGTTTCTTCCGCCCGGCATAAAGATGATTGATGATGGCCAGTATCAGCAACAATACTGCGGGGCCGATGAGCAGGAGGTTTTCGGGTCCCATTGTATGGGCAAGCCGTGAAGCGGACAGCGAACCGGTTATCCCGCCCAGCAGTCCTCCGGTGACAAAAAAGCTGACCGCCCTCTTTGCCTGGCGATGATTGAAGACATCGTTAACCGCGAGCCAGAAATGCGTCACGGACATGACGATGAAGATGTCGCTCCAGAAGCAGAAAACAAAAACGGGCACGGGCCAGGAACGCCGTATCAGAGGGATTATTGTGCCGGTAAGGGGAACGGGACTGCCCGGAGCGCCTGTTTTGAAGACGCACCAGAAAATGATGAGTGTGACGGCAAAGGAGATCGTCACCCAGGAGAAGTATTTTCTGCGCGGCCATCTGTTGAGAAGCCGGGTATTGAAGGCGACGGCAAAGCCGATAAAGCCTGCGGTAATAAAATCGGCATAAGGCCACGACGCGGGATCAACGTCGATCAGGAAGCTTTCCTTTATCGGCTTGATGATGTAAAGGGAAAACGTCGTCAGGAAGAAATAGAGAAACAATTGAAGCGCCGGTTCGGCTTCATCCGACCGGATATCCGTGAAACGGCACAGGAGCCTGTGCAACCGTTCGTTCGGCATTGAATGCATCCTTCCCCAGTCCGGAGGATCCTAATGCTCGGCAAAGCTCTGCAACGCCGATGTCTCGTTGTCGAAAACGTCAAGAACGCGTTTCAGCCCCGTAGCCATGAAGACAAAGTCGAGTTTCCGGGAGATCCGGGCCAGCTTGATTTTTCCCCCAAGGTTCTGAATTGAAGTAAAGCTGGCCAATATTTCACCTACGCCGAAGCTGTCGATGAAATCCACTTCCCCGAGATTGAGCAGAATGTTTCTTTTCCCCTGCTCCAACTGCGACTTGACGGCCTGATGGAGAGTCTGCCCCTGGACGTGCAACCGGCTGAGCTCTCCGGAGACATACAAAACAGCTACCCCACCCCGGTCCTGAGTCGTTATCTGCATAATGCAAATAACTATACAAGTGCATTCTGCAAAGTCAATAATCCGATTCAATCCGGGTGCAGGCGAAAGCGGGTCAATCCGGATAAAAGTGACAAACAGCCAATCACTAATAACCAATTTTTTATGCGGAATCCTAACTCTATTTCTTGACTTTCGCCCGGTCTGCCGGGAATATTATCGGGATATTTTAAAGCATTGAACGCATATCGAAGATCCGGAACGGAGCAATACAATGATCTGCCCATCCTGTGGCGGAGCAGTATCTGCGTCACACAAGTTCTGCCCATCCTGCGGCGCGCCGGTCCGTCCACTCTCGCAGGATCCTACAGTGACGGCTGAACCTGCTGCGCCGGTCGGGACAGCCGCGGCTGCCGTTCCTGTCGGACGCCTGATCTCTTCGGACACGCTGCCGGTCGGCGGATTCACGCCGGGCACGGTGCTGGCCGACCGGTACCGCATTGTCGGATTGATCGGCCGGGGCGGCATGGGAGAAGTGTATCGCGCGGATGACCTTAAACTGGGGCAGCCCGTCGCCTTGAAATTTCTCCCTCCCAAATTTTCCGATGATCCCGTGCGCAGGGAGCGCTTCTTTGCGGAAGTGCGGATCACGCGTCAATTGTCGCACCCGAATATTTGCCGGGTTTACGACATCGGCGAGATGGAAGGGCGGCACTTCCTCTCCATGGAATACATAGACGGCGAAGATCTGGCGTCGCTGCTCAAGCGCATCGGCTATCTCCCTAATGAGAAAGCGCTCGACATCACGCGACAGCTTGCGGCAGGACTTGCGGCGGCGCATGAACATGGAGTGCTGCATCGCGATCTCAAACCGGCCAACATCATGATCGACGGGCATGGACGGGTCCGCATCACCGATTTCGGACTAGCCATTGCACAGGAGGATGAAACCCAGTCAGAAGAGGTTGCCGGCACGCCGG